>CAZTNS010000037.1:0-22793 GCA_964615585.1 uncultured Bacteroidales bacterium
TTGATGTAAAGGAATCAATGATTGTCGAATTTAAAGATAAAACTGATTAGTTGCCATCCGGGATTTGCATGTTTGATGGATTCTTTTGTTGTTTACTTTCCTGCATCAGGGCATTGTACTTTTTAAAATACTCATTGGCTTTGCTGATGTTACCCAGTTGTTTATAGGCATTTCCCATAAAATACAATGCCTGCCTGTGTTCCGGATTTTTATCAAGTATCTGTTTAAAATAGGGGATGGATTTTTGAATTTCACCCATGTTCTGATATGTAACTCCCAAATTCAGCAAGGCCTGGTCATCTTTGGGGTTTATTTTATGAACTTCGCTGAAACACTCCAATGCTTTTTGATAATTTCCTGTCTGACCGTAAACAACGCCTAAATCTTTCCATACATCTGCGTAATCCGGTTTTATTTCAAGTGCTTTGTTGTAATATTTGAGGGCAGTATTGTAATCCTGTTTATACCTGCCATACATAAGCCCCATCACACGATACACTTCAGGAATCCCGGGTTTTACGCTGTCGAATTTTTTACAGACTTCAATGATTTCATCCGGCGTATTTACGGTTTTTCCTGCAGCCATCAGACCGACAACCTGTGGCAGAATCTTACGTGTATTATCCACTGCCAAATTGTGGTTAGGCCGGTGCTTTAATATTTCGGCGTACCAATGTACTGCTTTTGCAATGTTTCTGTTTTTTTGATAATGTGCATTCCCAAGCAACAACATAGGATCGACATAACCGGGATGAATTTCAATTGCCCTGTTTAGATATGTGATGGCCTGATTAACATAGTCCTCAGCTTTCTGTTTGTCTTTTAATGTTTTTGCTTTTTCGATTAGCTTGCCACCGGCTGAAGTGTTGCTTTTAGCAGATTTTTGGGATGTTTGCACATCTGTTGTAAACAGCGTAAAGTCATCTTTCCAGGCACGGTTTCGTGATATTGTTTTGACCGAATATAACCCCAACACGAGTATCAGTAACACTCCTATTGCCTGTCGCCGGGATGCTTTGTTGCTTACAACCTTAACTGCTATTATTGCCAACAGAAGCACAAAAGCCAGTGATGAAAAATAAATAAACCGTTCATTCATAAAAGAACCCACCGGAAACAAGAGGTTAGAAACCACAGACAAAGGAGCAAGGTACATAAGGGTAATTAAACCTGCCAGCTTCTGATTTTTACCTGCTTTTCCACGATACCACGCTATCACTGACCAAACCATAATGCCGGCCAAAATAACATAAACAATTAGTGATAGCATAGAAACAGGGCTACTCATTTCATGGTATTCGATGTGAAAAGGATAATAATCATAAGTCAGGGGATGGGGAAAAAACAACAAGCGCAGGTATATCATAAGGGTGACAAACACGGTACCCAGTCTTTCGGAACCCTCTACATACAAAAACGGGTTGTTCATTAACTCACTGGCAATGTTCTCTGTTCCTGTGCCTCCCCACCCCAACACCGATTGACGGATAATCAGAAACAACACTGCCGCCGAAAAAATGCTAAAAAAGGGTTTGACATGTTGTTTCAGGCTTTTCTCTTTGAAAAACAAAGCTGCAACGGGGATTACAGCCAGCCATGTGATGGCATTTTCTTTGGCCATTAACCCTCCGAACATGGCCACGAATCCCAATGCCAACCATTTAAATTGCCTGTTATCAAGGTATTTCAGATAAGCGACTCCGGCTAAAACAGCGCCAAGAAATGATAATATTTCATCGCGTCCTTTGATGTTGGCCACGGCTTCTGTATGTACAGGATGAGCCATAAACAGCATAACCGCAATAAATGGAATGCCCACCCACCAGGAGGATTTTTTTTGTGTTGGAAATAATAATGATAAAAAGACATAAAGTGCAAAAGCCGTTAATATGTAATATATAACATTGAAAAAGTGATGCGCTGACGGACTGTCACCAAATATTTCATGCTCAATGGCAAACAACGCAAAACTCAGAGGCCTGTATCTTCCGCCGGCGACCAGCTTTTTTTCTTCCTGAATTTCTTCAGGTGACATGTTTTTGTAAGAATTCATCCAAAACCCAACAAAACTATCGTAGCGAAAAATATCATCAATTCCCTGAATGCCTTGTTGTGTGAAAACATTCTGTGAGATAGCAATGGCATCATCCAGGGCATAATCATGCTTTAAGGTATTACCATACAGGATAAAGCCAAAAACGATAAAAATCAGAAAACACAATTGCTTTCTGTTTTTTGGCCAGGGTTGTTTTGGTTCCGGTTTCTTTTTTTTGCTCATGTCATCAGACTTTGCCCAAAAATAAAAAAAAGCCGGATATCGTGCAAAACATCCGGCTTAAAAGTAAATCAGAATCATTTATTTCTTTTTCGGCTTTACAGAATCAAGTTCTTTTTTCAAAGCTACTATTTTATCCGTCAGCGTTTTAATTTCACCTTCTGACTTTTTGACTTGCTCGCCGAGCACTTCATCCATTCGTTTCTGAACCTTGGTGATCTTGTCACCGTTTTTTTTGTCGGCAGAGATGAACGCTTCTTCAATTTTCTTGTTCAAATCGTTAATGCGCTTATCGAATGATTTTTTCATGTCTTTGAATTCCACATCAGCAAGGGCTTTGTTTGATTGTACCTTCGCCATGATGGCATCTTCGGTGTTTTTAAGCTCATCTTTAAGATCTGATTGCAATCTGATTTTTGTATTTTCAAAATCCCTTTTCAATTGTTCATTCATTGCATTTATTTCCTCCATCTTTTTATCAATATCAGCATTTAGCTTTTTCATGCGTTTGCTCATAGAGCTCCATAACATAATAATCAGAATAAGCAGCACAACAAACAACCCACTCAACACATAAATAAAAAGCAAGACATTGCTTTCATACTCTTGGTTTTCTTTATCGGCAAGCTTACTGTCAACTTCTTTCATCATATCATCCTTGAAAGACTTCAGGTCTTTATCAGTTAAAAACTGAGACTTTAACTCAGTATATATGGCTTCATCATTTTTCCTGTTTCCCATCTGCATCAATTCGTACTGAATCATGGAATCCAGCCCTGTCATTGATTCGTTAATTTCAGCATTAAAACTGTTCATCCTTCCGGATATTTGGTTTAATTTCCGCTCATACACCTGAATTTTGGATTTTACCTGTTCAAATTCACTGCGTGTGGGTGGTTCATTAAAATCAGAATCAGTTTGGGCACTGGCAAAACCAAAAATAAACACGGTTGCTAATAAGTAAATGGTCTTTTTCATAATGTAGAAATTTTAAATGAATTATGCATTTATCAAATTTGAATGGAATTTTTCATATTTTAGTCTTTTATTTCATGAATCATTAACGAATTGCTAACAAATACGATACAGTTATGAGAAATTTTATTTTAATCAGCGTTTTGATTGTTTTTTGTATGCCTGTTTTTTCTTATACGGGTGAAACGGTAAAAAAGTTTCCTTCTCCGGGAAATTTTCCCACCGGCTTATGTCATGACGGTACTTCATTATGGGTAGCAGACCGTAAACTGAACAAAATTCTAAAACTTAATCCGGAAAACGGAAAACAAACAGGGTTTATTCCATCCCCTGCATATTGGCCTACCGGCATCACCTGGGACGGAGAACACCTATGGTGTGTTGACATCAAAGGGGGTATTCCGCTTGCAGAAAATTACAATGGCATTGCGTATAAGCTACATCCGGAAAACGGGAATATCATGCATCAAATAAACCTGCCATGTAAAAACCCACAGGGCATTACATGGGATGGAGAATACCTGTGGGTATCGGATGATGCAAGCAACCGGATTATACAACTAAGCCCCGGCGACGGAACCACCATTAAATCGTTTCCTGCACCATCATCCCACCCCATGGGCATTACTTTTGACGGCACTTACTTGTGGCTTAGCGACAGGGGAACCGATGAAATATACATGCTAAGCCCTGAAACAGGGGATGTATTGCTTATTGCCGATGCTCCGGGAAAACATACCCGAGGAATGGCCTGGGATGGGAAGTTTTTGTGGAACGTTGACTGGCAGGATAAAACGGTGTATCAACTCATCCGTGAAGACGAAGAAAAAATGAGAAGGTCAGACCCACGCACATCATTGGTAAAAATAACACACCGCACCACAAATTTCGGTCCGGGGAAAGTGTTGTCCCTTGATGTGCATTTTGCCCTGGGAAACGACAGGGATAATCAGGAAATAAATGGTGAACCACAATTCACACAAAATCCAACCGGCTTTCCGAAAGACTACTGGGGGCAAAAAACAGCCAATTACAATTTTGAAAACATCAAATCAGGGGATTCAAGGGAAATTACCATGACAAACAAAGTTAAACTGTGGGACATCCGGTATTTTATTTTTCCTGATAAAGTTGGCAGCCTGGCAGATATTCCGTCTGACATAAAAGCATTGTACCTTGTCGATCATGAGAAATACCAAATTAATAATCCCATTATTCAAAAGGGGGTAAAAGAAGCGGTGGGCGATGAAAAAAATCCATACAAGATTGCCCGTAAGATTTACAAGTATGTCATGGACAACATGTACTACGAAATGTCTGGCGGATGGAACAACGCTCCTGCCGTACTGGAAAGAGGAAACGGCTCGTGTTCAGAATACACTTTTGTTTATATTGCCATGTGCAGAGCAGCCGGCCTTCCGGCACGCTATGTAGGTTCGGTTGTAGTGAGGGGCGATGATACAAGCATAGATGATGTATATCACCGGTGGGCAGAGATTTATTTACCAAATTACGGCTGGATACCGGCAGACCCCAGCGGCGGTGATCAGGACTCTCCCAGAAATCAGGCCAATTATTTCGGGCACCTTGCAAACCGGTTTTTTATCACAACACAAAGCGGAGGTGGTTCAGAAACCATGGAATGGACATACAATACCAATGAATTTTATACAACAGAACCCAAAACGCATGTGGTTGTGGAGCATTTTGCCGATTGGGAACCGCTGGAAGAGTATGAGTGAGGTGCTTTTTCGTCAGGTTTGATCGGAAAGAATTATTAGAAGTGTACTATAGAAAGTGCTAACAAAAAAGAAGAGCTGCAAAATTTAACGCAGCTCTTCTTTAAATCAGTATTGTGGTATTATCCTTCAAAAGATTTCAGCACATCAATCACGTAATCAATATCGGCGGGTGTATGATCGCCATTGATCTGGAAGCGGATTTCCTCGTCTCCTTTCGGCACTACGGGAAAATTAAGGCCTGTAGCCAGTACACCATGCTTTGTCAGGTGTTTGACAATTTGTGATGTTTTTGCTGTATCCCTTACCATAAGCGGTGTTACAGGATGTGGTCCGGGAATGGTTTCCATGCCGTTATCCACCAGTCCTTTTTCAAAACGGGCTGTCATCTCACTCAAATGCTTCAGGCGTTTTTTACCTTCACCGGATTCAAGGATATCTATAACTTTAAGAACGGCAGCACATTCAGAATTGGTTAGCGGATTGGAATAAATGTACATGGGAGCGGTTTCACGCAGGTACCTTATTACGGCTTCAGAGGTTACAACATAACCTCCGTTGACACCAAACGCTTTACCCAGGGTGCCGATAATAATATCCATTTTTCCGCCGGTGATTTCTTCGGTTCCCAGTCCGTTTTCGCCATACGCACCAACACCATGTGAATCATCAGCCACTGTAATGATGCCCTCTTCAAATTTGTCTTCGTATTTTTCAGCCAGGCGTTGAATTTCATCCAGCGGGGCATAATCACCACGCATGGAAAATACGCCATCTGTTACGAGCAATACACGTTTTCCGGAACCAACAGCTTCCTGCAATTTGGCCTCCAGGTCATCCATATCATTGTGCTTATAGATGAATTTGCCTGCAGGACGACTCAGCCGCATGGCCTGAATGATGCAGTTGTGATTAAGCTCATCGCTGACATAAACAGTTTTTTTGGTGCACAAAGGAAACAACACACCCAATGAAGTGACATATGCACTGCTAAAGATCATGCCAGATTCAGTGTTGTGTAATTTTGCCAGACGCTCTTCAAGTTCAATATGGGTATCATAAGTACCGCTGATAAAACGCACAGCACCGGGGCCTACGCCATATTTTACCGCTGCCTCTTCCTCTGCTTTTATCACCTCCGGATGCATGCTCAATCCCAGGTAGGAATTGGAGTTCATTTTAATGAATTCTTTATCACCATACCCGCGGATATTGTATCGGGGGCCATTTTCACCTTTAGCAGGAATGACCTTTTTAATGACCATTTCTTCTCCCTTAGCTGTTCCTTTAGCTTCAAGTGCTTCTACTTCTTGCTTCAGGACTTTGTTTAATTTATCAAGACTCATAGTATTTATTTTATTTGTTTTACAATTTTTTTCTCAGGTTTTCAAGCATGTCTTTTACCATATCTGAAAGGTTATAAGAAGGTTTCCATCCCCATTCTTCGCGCGCTGCAGAGTCATCCACGCTGTCCGGCCATGAATCTGCAATGTCCTGGCGATAATCGGGTTTGTATTCAATTTTAAATTCGGGAATGTGTTTTTTGATCTCATCAGCCAGGTCTTTGACTGTAAAGCTCATGCCGCCAACGTTAAAATCGCTGTGGTGTTTCAATGTGTCAAAATCAGCCTGGAACAAATCCACCGTGGATTTAATGCAATCGGGCATATACATCATCGGCAATTTTGTGTCTTCTTTTACGAAACAGGTGTATTTTTTATTTTTCAGGGCTTCGTAAAAAATCTCAACGGCATAATCGGTGGTGCCGCCACCGGGTAATGTTTCATGACTGATGATGCCGGGATACCTTAATCCACGTACATCCAGTCCATATTTATTGACATAATAGTCTCCTAGCAATTCACCGGCAACTTTGGTTACACCATACATGGTAGTTGGTTTCAACACAGTTTCCTGCGGGGTATCCACCTGTGGGGTATCAGGGCCAAACACAGCAATGGAACTGGGCACAAGCACACGTTCCATTTTGCGTTCCCTTGCCACCTCCAGCACATTGATAAGGCCATTCATATTGACATCCCATGCCAGCATTGGTTTTTGTTCGCCAATGGCAGACAAAATAGCAGCCATGTTAATGATGCTGTCAATATCATATTTGTCGCATACCGCTTCCAGTGATTTGCGGTCTGTTACATCAAGAAATTCGAATGGGCCTGTTTTCTTAATTTCTTCGGTTGGCTCACTCTTGCGTGTTGAAGCTACAACGTTATCGCCTCCGTAAATTTCACGGATTTTCATGGTCAACTCGGAACCAATTTGACCAACTGCTCCGGTAATCAAAATTTTCTTCATAATTTTATTTTTTTTCAATTTTTTAATTGCGTTCAAAAATATAAAAAACAAAATGAAACAACACAGTTTTTGAACATATTTTTCACAAAACGCTACCTGTTTGTTAATAAAATCACAAAGCCTGTTCATAAATCCTTTCCACTTCATTGAAACCAAAGTGTTTTATTTTTTATTGGTAAAACCAGCCTAAAAAGTCAAAAAATGAGAAATTCCACACGCTTGTACCTACCCGACGCATGACGGTAAAGGCACTAAGACACCAAGACCCACAAAGAACGGAATTGCAATGTTTTACATTTTGTGATGCTTTGAGCCTTAGTAGCAAGCTAATGACTTTTTAGACTGAACTGATTGATGTAATAAAAATAATTGTTCTTTTTTCACAAAAAACAAGACATTTATCATTTTGAATTGTTTAAAATGATTTTAAATTTGTGAACAAAATGAATGTTGAATTAAAAAAAGAAATACTATGGACAACAGCCTTTATTACTTTGAATTTCCGGAAAATGAACCGGTAAAAGCTTACGCACCGGGCAGTGAAGAAAGAGAATCATTGCAAAAAGAACTTGAACGTCTCATGGGTGAGGAACATGAAATTTATCCCATCATAGGCGGTAAAGAGATAAAAACCGGCAAAACGGCAAAAGTGACAATGCCTACCAACCATCAGCATGTACTGGCCACTTACCACCAGGTGGGAGAAAAAGAAGTAAAAATGGCCATCGATGCAGCCCTTGAAGCCAAAAAGACATGGGAAAACATGCCCTATGCCGAGCGTGGGTCCATTATTTTGAAAGTGGCTGAATTGCTTTCCACAAAATACCGTGACCTGATCAATGCATCTACCATGCTGGGACAGGGAAAAAATGTACATCAGGCTGAAATTGATGCTGCATGTGAAACCATCGATTTTCTGCGTTTCAATGCCTCATACATGACTGACATCTATGCCGAACAGCCAATATCAGAAAAAGGATTGATCAACCGCCTTGAATACCGTCCTTTAGAAGGCTTTGTTTTTGCTATTACGCCATTCAATTTTACTGCCATTGCATCCAACTTACCAATGAGCCCGGTATTGATGGGGAATGTTGCACTGTGGAAGCCATCACGTACTGCCATATTCAGCAACTGGTTTTTGATGAAAATTTATAAAGAAGCCGGTATGCCTGATGGTGTTATCAACTTTCTGCCGGGAGCCGGCTCTGTCATTGGTAATGAAGTATTCAACAGCCCTGACCTTGCAGGTGTACATTTTACAGGTTCCACTGAAGTATTCCAAAATTTCTGGAAAACCATCGGTGGCAACATCACCAAATATAAATCCTACCCGAGAATCGTTGGGGAAACAGGCGGAAAAGATTTTGTGTTTGCACATAAATCGGCTGATGCTAAAGAAGTGGCTGTTGCGCTTGTGCGTGCTTCGTATGAATACCAGGGACAAAAATGTTCCGCTGCCTCACGGGCATACCTGCCTAAATCACTGTGGCCTGCTATCAAAAAACACGTTGGCGAAATGCTCGCTGAAATTAAGATGGGCGATGTCACCGATTTTTCAAATTTTGTCAACGCGGTCATTGATGAAGCATCATTTGACAATACAATGCGCTACATCAACGATGCCAAAGCAAGCAAAGATGCCGAAATTATTTTTGGTGGCAATGGCGACAAATCCAAAGGCTATTTCATTGAACCTACTGTTATTGAAGCTAAAGACCCCCATTACGTCAGTATGGAAGAGGAAATTTTTGCCCCTGTGCTGACAGTTTACATTTATGAGGATGATAAGTACGAAGAAACCCTCGAATTGTGTAACAACACATCTGAATACGCTCTGACAGGTGCTGTCTTTGCACGTGACCGTAAAGCATTGCTGCTGGGCAAAGACAAGCTCACTTACGCGGCAGGGAACTTTTACCTCAACGACAAACCAACAGGATCCGTTGTGGGACAGCAACCATTTGGCGGGGCACGTGCTTCCGGAACCAACGATAAAGCCGGTTCCTTCCTCAACCTGGTACGCTGGATCAACACCCGCTCCATCAAAGAAGGCCTTGTGCCACCTACCGATTATAAATATCCGTTTTTAGGGTAAGGAAAATCAGAAGTCCGAAGTCGGGAGACCGAAGTCGGAAGTAAGAAGTCGGAGGCTATCTCTCTTAACTATTCCAAAGTTCAGAACTTTGGAATAGTTAGTTTTAGAAAAAGCGCTCTCCTTTGTGAGGGCGTATTTTTTGTTTTTTTACCACTTTTCTACATATTGTCGTTGTGGCAAAAAACATACCCAGTATAATATTAAAGTGTGCGTTGCGTTTTAATGTAAATGCATAAAATATATGAAACTGCACAATGTTTTTCTCATCCTATTGATCAGTATCCTGCCCGTTTTAATATCTTGCAATGATGAAGATGGGGCGGATGAAGAAGATAATTTTACATTGGAAAAACCAAATGTTTATTTGTATCCGGAAAGCACAATGGAAATAAGAGTATCTGTGGATTTTCCCCAGGGAGGATACATTACTGAATCCATTCCCGATTACAACGGAGGATGGAAGGTAACAGCCGACAGCAACGGCTTGATAAACGGAAAATACACTTACCTGTATTACGAAAGCACTCAGCCAGAAACCTGGCAAAAAATGTATGGATGGTTTGTTAAATCTAATGAACTTGAGGACTTCTTTGTTTCGGACTTGCAAGAAATTGGTTTTACTAAGCATGAAATTGATGATTTTATCGAATACTGGATTCCCAGATTGAACAACTATGCAGCATGCCTGATTTACCCTCAGACAGAAAAAGATATGGACAATCTGGTTGAACTTAATATCAACCCTGCTCCTGACCAGTTACTCCGTTATTACTACTACATCAAAGGGCTGGAGTCTGCTAGTAACATTAAGCCACCACCCGAACCACAGCTAAGCAGTGATTTCATCCGTGATGGGTTTGTTGTCACCGAATGGGGTGTAATTATGGAATAAAACCTGAGTCCACACCAAAACGTAATTTTTCGCCACACACTTGTACCGACGCATGACGGTAAAATCACTAAAACACGAAACTCCACTAAAATCTAAATATTTGTAAGTCTATATTTTGTAGGGTTTAGAAATTTTTTGTTTTAGTGGCATAATTGTCATTTTTTACTTTTTGGAATGGACTCAAACCTAGTGGATAATTTGCGCCAGGTGGGAGGCGGTTAGCTTGCCAGCCGTTGTGTCAAAACGGCACACGCCGGGCAGGGCTGCCGGAGAAAGCCCCTGCTGCGGCGCTATGTGCAGTGGCACAACGGCTGGCAACTAAAAGCCGTACACCGCCCGGGCGCCCAAATAAAAAAAAAACCCAAAAAAAGGATGCTCTTTTTTTGTTAAATATGTACTTAATTATTTATGCTTCTTCGCTGCTTTCAGCCCGCATACCCATGATATCGCGGTCAAACATGTAAAGGTTTTTATCGCCAATGAGCTTGAGTTTGTCAATGATTTCCTGCACAGAGGATTCTTCTTCCATTTGCTCATCCACAAACCATTGGATCCAGTTCAACGCGGCATAATCTTTTTCTTTTTCAATGACCGGAATAATGGAATGGATACTTTCGGTAACGTACTGTTCATGTTTGAGTACCTGGTCAAACATTTCTTTAACCGATTTCCATTCAGCAGGTGGTTGTTCAAAAGCAGGAATGACAGCTTTGCCGCCCCGTTCATTCACAAAACCAATGATCTTAAGCATGTGTTCTGTTTCTTCCTGTGCCTGTGCATAAAGCCATTGTGTGATGCCATCGAAACCTTCTGTTTCAGCCCATGAAGCCATGGCAAGATACAGGTTGGCAGAATATCCTTCTTTTTGAATTTGCTCGTTGAGTGCATTAATGATTGATTTTTTCATCATAATTATATTTGTTTTTAAGGTTATAACAGGTTAACAGGATAAGCCCATTTTTGTTTACAAGCCAGGTCAATTTTTTGAATTGTCCTGTTCCTGCATTTTCGGGGAATTAAATTGAAATTCCTGCATCAATGCCGGGTTTTTAGTGTTAAAGTAGTCCAGGGTTTTCGCTACTTTGCCGGGTTCAATGTCTTTAGCCCGGATGGTGCCGTTTTTATCCAAAATGAACATTCGCGGCGTTTTGTGCAGGCCATAATTTTTCTCCAGTTGATATTCATTACCGTTGTTCCAGACATTGATCCAGTCAAAATCATGCTTTTCAATCAGGTTTAACCAGTTTTCACGCTTGTCACCAAGAAATATGGCAATAATTTCAGCGTTTTTCTTTTTCAAGCCGGGATAAACGTCGAGCAATTGTTTGCTTCGGTTAATACACACCTCGCATTCATCATCCCAAAACCACAATATGGTATAATCTTTTCCCGGAATGGTTGTTTGATGTTCATTTCCATCCGGATCAGGCAAATTAAAATGAGCCGCTTCGATGCCAACCAGGTTATTGCGCCGTTGTTCAACTCTGCTTTCAAGCATAGCCATTATTTCATCTGAAGCCCAAGGCACTTTATTGTTGTTAAAATATTCATCGTACAAGTACACCAGAATCCATTCTGTTCCAATGGCACCGGGATCATTGTAATAATCAACCAGGAACCCAATCACATAACGATATGCCGTTTCAGAGGCCGATGCGTTGCTGAGCAAATTATCAATCATGTTTTGCACGTCTTCTTTGTTTTGCGGATCACGGTTGATGAAATATTGGCAATATTGCCGGAGTTTCTGATGAAAAATGTATTCCGGGGTGTTGAACACACCGGGTTCGGAAAAATTTACGTTATCAAAGAAATGGTCTTCGTACCAATTGAAATATTTTTCAGGGTACATGCCTTGCATGGCTTTCACATCAGGAGGCGCTGTTACCGGGATCAACGCCTTAACAATATCACCCAGCAATACACCATCGAACATGGATGCAATGCTGTCGTAAAAATGTTTACGTTCACCGGATAAACTGGCAAGTTGTTGCTTAGTCTGTTCCAGGGCTTGCTTGTCATTTCGCTGTTCATGGAATTTTTTTTCCACCCTAAGCTGATTTCCCCTCTTGTTGAAATTGGCCATGCGTTTTTGAAAATCAATAAAAGCCTGATTTTGAAAACTACCTTCCTGCCTGAGGGAATCGAGGATATGAAACTGCCATGTTGAGACAAAGAATTCCTGGTTTTCATCAATGATTACATCAAAATAAGCAGCGGAAGGAAAAACAACAAAATACACGCCGTGCTCAAGCTTTTCATTGTCACTAAAAACGGCTACCCCATTGGTGTCGGTAACAGCAGTATCAACAATAAACACATCCGGGCCGGAATGTTTTCCCAGGCGCAACACTTGTTCGGGCAGATCATATATTTGCACTTTAATCAGGTAGGCTTCTGCCGTTTGTATAAAAGCAAAAAAAAATACAAATAAAGATACAAGCAAACGCTTATTCATTATCGGAATTTTTATCTTTTTTCTTTTCTTTTTGCTTTCGCTTATGATCATATTTGATAAATTCAGGTACACGTTCTACATCTACTCGTTTGGCAATAATTTTTTTGTCTTCATCCAGGATGTAAACCACAGGCGTGGAATAAATATCGTAGTTATTTCTGAAATTTGTTCTGCCGTACGGGTCATAAACATTTAACCAATCGTACAATTCATGTTTTTCTATGAATTCCTCCCATTCTTTCTTTTTTACCTGGGTGTACATGGCAAACACTTCCACATTGGCATCCTGCAATGTATCCTGATATAATTCGTACAAACGCGGAACAACTTTTTTACAATGCCCGCAATGGGGTTCATAAAAAACGAGCACTGTATAATTGGCATCTACTTTGTGTAAAGAGGCGAACTGTCCATCATAGGTTGGCACTTTTTGAATGTCTGAGGCCACCCTGCCAAGTATGTTAGGGGATATTTTTATGACACGCTCTCTGATTTTTTCAACGAGGGTAGAATCAGCCCAGTCAGCTTCACCTGACAGATACCAGTTTTCTGCAATGTCAACAAACACTTCATCCATTCCCATGACTTTGGAAGTCTCGAAATAATTCAGCAAATGGGAGGTCATGTACCTGAAAACTTCATGATTGGCTTCCTGTGCTTCGGCAATAAGGTCATTTGCAACAGGCCGTATGGAATCTGCAACCGGGGGCATCATTTTTGAGAAGAAATAATCAATTTTCGATTCCAGGATGGGTGTACGCAATAAGCCGGGTTCTGAAAAATCAATATTGTCAAAATAATGATCACGAAAATACCTGTATTCAAATGTAGAATCTGTAATATTGCCTTCTTCATCTTGTGGGGGATCGGGTATTTCCGGTTCAAGGATGGCACTGATAATACTACCAAAGAGTGTGCCTTCATTTTCTGCTGCTACCTGCTTCATGTATGCTTTGCGTTCTTCACTTATTGCCCGTAGTTTATCTTTGATTTCTTTTGCCTTTTCAGAATCCTTATCCAGGGAGTCAAGGGCGGACTGATGCTCCCTGATTTTTGACTGAAGGTCAGACATTTTTCGCTGGTATTCATTAAACGCTTCATTGGCTTTTGACCCTTTGATTTTCATGCTGTTGACAAAATCTTCGGTATCTGTTTTGATGGAAAAGTTTTGGTCGTCGCCGATGAGCATTTCGAAATAGGCATTTTTTTCTGAGGGCATCACAACGATGTAAATCCCCCTGTCTAAAGACTCATCGCCCTCAAACACTGCTTGCCCCTTGCTGTCAGCCATTGCTGTGTCCACAACGTATTTTTTTGCACCAAAGTGGTGGCCCAGAAGCATGGTTGTATCAGATACCCCGTCCACTTGAATTTCAATTTTATAGCCTTGTGCTGATAGACCTGTGCACACAAACAACAGGAATAGAATTCCCAATAAACGCATTTTATTACTTATCATAATTTCTAAATTTTATTGTTATTCAGACGAAATACAAATTTACTAAAACTTATGTATCAAAAACAAACTTTGAACCCTTTTCATTGTCCAGGGCGTAAAAATATCCTGTTTATTTTAATCAAACATCATTCCAAAGATAAGCAGAAACAATTTGACCAGTATTTTGTTTGATTTATGGCAATTCAAAAAGTATTGAGTACTTTAGATTCATGGAAGAACATCCCACGATACAAAAAAAACGCTTCCGCCTGTCTGTATTTGTCAGCTTGATGCTGGTGGTATTGATGTGGGCTGTGCATTTGCTCAACATCAGCATGGATATGGACATGAACCGCTTTGGCGTACATCCGCGCGACGCTACCGGCTTGTGGGGTATTTTGCTTTCCCCCCTGCTCCACGGCGACTGGCAACACTTAATTGCCAACAGCATGAGTTTTATTGTGCTGGCCACAGGTTTGTTTTATTTTTACCCAAAAATCGGATACCGGATATTTGCCATTTCATGGATTACCGTGGGGATATTGGTATGGATCATGGCACGACCGTCTTACCATATTGGTGCCAGTGGTGTCATTTATGCCATGGCCGGATTTTTATTTCTTTCCGGGATTATTCGTAAAGACTTCAGGCTGATGGCTGTTTCGCTCATCATTGTATTTATGTATGGTTCCATGATATGGGGCATTTTCCCGGGCAAACCCGGCATCAGTTGGGAAGGGCATTTTGCAGGCTTGTTCATAGGGTTTTTACTTGCCTGGTTTTACCGGAAACAGGGCCCCAAGAAGCATGTTTATTCATGGGAAATTGAAGGCGAAGAAGAAGAAGAAGAAGAAGAAGAAGAACCCGATGCCAAAGAAATGCCCAATGGTTATCACTCAAACCAGACGTATTGGTTCGAAGATGTTGAGATACATTATCCGGAAGATAAAGAAGACAATGGAAACGGTGAAAGATAACAGTGATTACGGAGTTTATCCCTCGCCGGTAAATTTTTTCCTGTGATAGCGTGAATACAGGCTTACCACAGGATTATGCCCGGTCACCCTGTCTTTAACAACAAAAGTTGTCACAGGTGCTTCGGAATATTTGGTGAATAACATGTCATGGCCTACGCATAAACCAAGGATTATGTTCATATCCGTTTTTAAATCATTCAATACCATGGCCTGACCAATGGAATTACATATAGATTCATACCTGTCACCATGAATTTGTGTCAGGTGAAAATCCTGCTTATTTATCCCGGAAAATTTACAGCATATGGTATGCACCTCAAAGTCTTTATCAAGGATGTCCTTCATTGTTTTGGCTTCGCTTAGAAATCCCACACAATGTGCTATGCCAATGCGTTTGTAACCCATCTGCTTTGCAAATCCGATAATCTCTTCAAGCCTTGTCCATTCCATATAATGTTCGCCTTCAATACGCGTTGAAACGTTCATGACTTTCAGGTTCTCCGCTTTGGCGTATTCTTTCCTTGTTGGCGCATCGTAAGGTTTATAATCATAACCACGCGCACAATCTTTACCTTCATAACAAGGATGAGGTTTGCATCCTGCACAATTTGCCATAATAAACTCCTTTCTGTTCTGCCGGGCATCCATCCTAATAAGATGCCTGTATGTTTTAAGCTTAAGACGAAAGTACAATAAAATCATGACAATAATCAAAAGGTTGATTAAATTTGATATAGATAGCCAGGAAAAACCTCCTTCATGCAAATTAGGTATTTTTACTTATTGATTAGTTTATATATTCACATCTTGATTTTATGATAAAAAAAAGAGATGAAACATGAACATTACAGATATCAACAATCAGATTAAGAACAAAGCCATTGAAGCCCGCATTGAAGATATGTGCAACATGTTTCCCGGAAAAGTGGTGTTTACTACCAGTTTTGGCATGGAAGACCAGGTCATTACAGACATCATTTACTCCAACAACCTGCCGGTAAAAGTAGCCACACTGGACACAGGCCGTATGTTTGAAGAAACTTATAAAGTGTTCAGCCGCACACGTGAGCGTTACGGAAAAAAGATTGAGGTATATTACCCTGACACAAAAGCCGTTGAAAAGCTAATGACCACCAAAGGCCCGTTTAGTTTTTACGAATCGGCAGAAAACCGTATAGAATGCTGTAACATTCGTAAGGTTGAACCACTCAGACGCGCTTTAAAGGGGTATAAATGCTGGATTACAGGCATCAGGCAGGAACAATCTGCAGAACGCCGGCACATGCAGGAAATTGAATGGGACCCCACTCACAACCTGTATAAAATGAGCCCCTTGTATGAATGGACACTGGATGAGGTGGAAAAATACATAAAAACCAACAACGTACCCTATAATTTACTGTATGATAAGGGCTTTGCAAGCATTGGCTGTGCGCCTTGCACACGGGCTATCAGGCCGGGGGATGATTTTCGTTCAGGCCGCTGGTGGTGGGAACACAATTCAGCAAAGGAATGCGGGCTGCATATTTAGGAGATTTCTATTGATTTTTTTTCTTTTAATACCAAGTTGCGTTCATGCTGCAATATTTTGTTTACCTGAAAAACCAATTAATAGCATTTTTATATGTTTAATGTGATTTCAATAATTTTGGCTGCATAGCTATGGGAGTCGAAGCAAGCAATGTCGAAGGGTGTGCTTGAGCTACTATGGTGGGTACAGCCATAATGATTCAGATTCTATCCGGAAAAGATCGATTATTCATTTGGTATCTTAAATTCTTTCACTTCACCGTATTTGAATTTATACACTTTATCAATCACGCCGATGTTTACCGTATTGCTCCATCCTTCATCAAAACATATGGTTAATTTATCATGCTCTATGGTAAAGATTATCCAGTGGCGATGATATTTGATGCGCAATATAAGGCGTTTTATGGTATCCGGCAGATTGGGTTTAATCCACAGCACATCATCCAGGACTTCAATGCCTGCAAACCCACGCTGCACAAGGTCTAATGAGCCGGCCATGGCACCAAGGTGTATGCCTTCGGGGGTGGTTCCTCCCTGAACATCCTCAAAATCACTTATCAACAAGGTTTCAAAACCTTCCCACGATTCCATTTTATCGTATTTCATCAATATCCATGAAAACACAAACCTGCTCAGCGTGGAACCATGGGATGTGCGTTCGCCGTAATAATCAATATTGCGCCTAATCATATCATCGGTCAACGTATAACCGAGTTTCTTAAAAATGCCTTTAAGTTCTTCTTTTGAAAAGACATATAAAAGCATCAACACATCGGCCTGTTTGCTCGCTTTATAGTAATTGGGTGTGTTCCCTTCACTTTCAAGTATCCTGTCAAGGCGCTGAATGTTATCGTATTTTTTACGATACTCATCCCACGGAAATTCCTTAAGTTTTTCGTATCCTTCAAACTGACTTATGATATCCTCTTCATGAAACGGTACATACATTTTGGTACTGATGCCTTTCCATGCTTTTAATTCCTTATCGTCAATATCAAGTTCTTTCAACAGTTCATCACGGCGGTTTTTCTCAATCATTTCCAGGATATCAAGTGCTTTCTGCAATACCCATGCCACCATCACATTGGTATAGGCATTGTTGTCAAGGCCTTGTTTTTCAGAGTCAGGATAGGAGGTATGATACTCATCAGGGCCGACAACACCATGCATTTCATACCGTTCCCTATCCATATTATATATTGCCTTGCTGGCCCAGAAAGCTGCAATGTCAAGGAATATCTTAGCGCCGAAAAAAGACAGAAAATGCTGGTCATCGGTAGCGATAAAGTAATTCCAGACATTATACGCAATGGCAGCGTTAACGTGTCGTTGGAGATGGGTATCATCAGGCAGCCATCTGCCGGATTTCGGATTCAGGTGCAACACTTGCGTTTCTTCCCTTCCATCGCTGCCACTCTGCCACGGAAACATGGCGCCTTTATACCCTGCTATGCGTGCGGCATACCGGGCTTCCCCAAGCCGATGATACCGGTACATCAGCAAACTGCGGGTAATTTCAGGAAAACGAATGTTCAGGTAAGGGTAGATATATAGTTCATCCCAAAAAATATGGCCGCGGTAAGCTTCACCGTGCAATCCCCTTGCCGGGACACCCACATCAAGGTTAATGGTATTGAAAGACACCGTTTGAAGCACATGAAAGATATGCAACCGCAGCAAGCGTTGATTTCTGTCTCCGTTCTGAAGCTCAATATCGGCACGGCGCCACAAGTTTGCATACGATAGAACATTGTCTGATAAAATGTCATCAAAACGCCTGGAGCGGTTTATTTCTTTTTCCGAATTCAACATGGGCTCACTGATAGCCCTGTCTTTTGAGGTATGAAGTGCAATTATTTTTTCTATGGCATAGGTTTTTTCCTTTTGGACATTACACTTCAGTATTTGACCAATTAAATTTTTTTGTTTATGCGTTGTAACGGACACATCTATCTCCCCTGCATCATCATAAACCTTGGTTCGTGCGGCCTGTGCCATAACCAATTGTGACTGGTTTGTGCGGGTTTTAAGCAGCATAACATTCTCTCCTGATTGCCTGGTTTCCAACGGCTCCAGGTGCTGACCCTCCAGTTTACGATAACGGGGCACACCATCGTTTGTCACCGTGCCATCAAGTTGTGAATGAATTTCAATCTCACCTTCCCAGTTTTCAGGGGTAATCTTCCATTGCAAGCCTGCACGGTGTTTATAATGCATGCTGACAAACCGCCTGCTGACAATGTGGGTACGCCGTCCTTCATCATCCTCAACACGCATATCCCGGATCAAAATGCCTTCTTTCATGTTGAGGGTTTGGGTATAATCATGAATTTTGTATTCATCAAGGTTCAACCATTTTCCACCTTCCGGCCTGAAAGAAAGATACAGCCAATTGGGAAAATTGACAAAATCCTCATTTTCGATCATTTTTCCGGATATCTCTGTTTTAGCCCTGTTATAGCCACCTGCCAAATATGTCCCGGGATAATTAAATTCATCGTTGCTTCTTTCTTCTGCAGCACCCCGGGTGGCAAAATACCCGTTACCAAGGGTACAGAGTGCTTCTCTTAGTTTTTGTTCCTCTGGGCTCCAGCCGTGATATGTAATTTTAAAATTCTTCATCATGTTACTATTCATGCTTTTAACATTCAACAATAAATACAATTCTTAGTTTTACGGGCAATACACTCATCGCTTTATCAATTGTTTCAATTTATTTAAAAACCGGTACACTTCTTTTGTATCGTTCAACCTGTATGACGCTGCAGTATTTTGGCCATGAGAGCCTGTCATGATTCCGAGGCCATTTTCACGAACCACGGAAAACGCATCTTCATCGGTAACATCATCACCAATAAACACAGGGAGGTTTTGCTCAGGATTCAACCCCAACTTTTGCATTAACCAATCCAGTGCATAGCCTTTATGCCATTCGATATCAGGCTTAAGTTCGAGTACTTTTTTGCCGCTGCCTTTTTTCAGAGCGTCGTATTTTTCCAGTTCCTCGTAAAAAGCTTTTTTCACTTCAGGCACATCATCATCTTTAACGTTGCGATAATGCACAGCTATGGCATATTTTTTCCGTTCAACCTGTGCTCCTTTGACGCCTTTCAATCGTTCTGACAGGTTTTTTTCGGCTTCATCAAGCAATGGCAAAGCTTTTTTTCCTTTATCATACTGCATTTTCAGGTTATTTGGTCCGGTGATATCAAAACCATGACTGCCTGCATAAATAACTGAATCAATGCCCATTTTTGAAACTATGTCTTTGCGATCGCGTCCTGTAATGACAGCCACGGTAATCAGATCAGATAATTCACTGATGACTTTTCTGCCTTCACCAGACAACAGCGCAGCATCGGGATCATTGACTATGGGGGTTAATGTACCGTCGTAATCGAGAAACAATACCGGTCTTTTGTTTTCCAGCATGTTTTTGATTTCCTCAAAATTGTCCAGTGCATGAGGCAAATCTTCTGGTAATTGTTGATGTAATGTATGCATTTTATCCTCCAGTTCGGTTAGTTTATGTACGACAATATCTGCTCCTGCAGCTTTCAGGGCTGTGTTTTTTTGGTTTCGTGCCACCCCCACCACAAGGCCAAAATCTCCTTTTTTCCCGGCTTTAACACCGGCGATGGCATCCTCCACAACAATAGATTGCGAAGGTTTTGCATCAAGCAATTCAGCGGCTTTCAAAAAAACATCGGGTTCAGGTTTTCCGGGTATGTTTTTCTCTTTGGCCACAACACCATCCACCCTGGCATCAAAAAAATGTTCCAACCCGGCAGACCTTAGAATATGCACACAATTGCGGCTGGCAGAAATCACAGCGAGTTTAATGCCTGCTTTTTTCCATTTTTTCATCATCTCCAGGGTATCAGGATACGCATGTGCCCCTTCTTTTTCGAGGATTTCCAAAAACAAGGCATTTTTTCGCAAGCCAAGGCCATATACGGTGTCATCACCAGGGTTATCAGATTCTGACCCTTCGGGAACTTCAATGTTGCGGGACTTTAGAAAACGGCGTACACCGTCAAAGCGCGGCACACCGTCAATGTATTCTTTATAATCCCTCTCAATGCTCAGGGGTTCAAAATTATCACCCTGGGTTTTTCGTAAAAATTCATCAAACATTTGTTTCCAGGCTTTGGCATGTAATTTCGCCGTTTGGGTGATCACACCATCCATATCCAGGATAACCGTTTTAAAACTATTGAATGTATCTTTTATCATAACATTTATTTATTGTCAAAAAAAGGCTAAAGCACGTTATTTGTATTTAACGCTTCAATTAAATAAATGTTGAGAAAAATTAATCAATCCGGAATATTTGTTTATCAATGTTCAATAAACTGTTTGTAATGTTCATACCGTTGGAAAATATATTTTACATACAGGACAGGTTCCAGTCCGCGTACATATCCATAGATAACTTCAGGGCGGTTGTAGAATTTCGGATGTGACAATTTCAGAACCATTTTTTCTACATTATCATCCCATGTGTATTCTTCATAATTATTTAAAGCGGCAAGTTTTTGTGCATCACGCACATGCCCGAACCCGCAATTGTATGAGGCGAGTGTGAATTTTATACGCTGAATGCTGTCTTCAATTTTATCAAATCGGTTGTACATGTGTTTTAGGTATTTTGTTCCACCTCGGATACTGGCCTCCGGATTGTATGGCTTCTTTATTCCGAGTTCTTTAGCTGTTAAGGGCATGATTTGCATCAGCCCCATTGCTCCAGCCCATGATTTTGCAAGTGGATCAAATTGTGATTCCTGGTAAACCTGGGAGGCTATCAGACGCCAGTCCCAGCCAATCTCCAAGGCAAAAGTTTTGATTAATTCATCGTAACTGCTGATTTGTTCGTTGTTTAGACTGTAAAACTCACTTTCAATGCGTTTTCTGAAACTGCGACGGTTTTTAAAATATTTGTTAAAAATCACATAATAATCCACTTCATCCTTCATGTTATCAAGCCACTTGTTTGTTTCTTCGAGCAAATCGCCGGAACTGTGTCGAACTGCCCAACTGATGCGTTGGGAAAAACTCACCGGAACATCAATGTTTAAAATGGGGTAATAGGATGCCATAATACCGGCTATGTTGTTATCTGCTATGGTATATTTAATTTTCCCATCAACTACCATTTGAATTATTTCATCTGTGGATAAATCGCCCGATAGAGGTTCAATATGAATTTGGCCTCCGATTTCCTGTGAGAGATTTTTTATGCGTTTATAATAAGATGAGTTTTTACGGATAGAAACGGTATCACCTATAAGTTCAATAGGATCATGAATCAGGGATTTTTCAATTTCTTTCCAATTCATACTGCGCCAGTTGTCCGGTTTTTTTTGCACCAATACCTGATGGGTAAGAAACAGATAATCTGTAAAACTGACATCTTTTTTTCTGTCTGAGGTAATGGTCATTCCATGAGCCAAAATGTCCGCTTTTCCATTGCGGAGCTGTGGTAGCAGGCTATCAATGTTTTTTGATATCTTGATTTTCAGATCTAAATCCAGATGATCAGCAAAACGTTGCAACAATTCATATTCAAAACCCATGGGCTGCCCGCGGTATAGAAAATAACTGGTGTTGCTGAAAGTGGTAAGTGCAACAAGTTCTCCATCTTTTTTTATTTCATCCAAGTCCTTTACGTATTGCGTTTTTTGGGCACTTTTTTTCTTGCTCTGCTCATTTGTACATGTATTACATGCAGAAAACAGAAGGCTGAAAGCAAATATGATGCTTGCTATAATGCGGTAGCTGTGAATGTTTTTCATGTTTATCATTGGTACATTGGTTTAAGATGACTTAATATAATATTGTGTTTGTATAATATCCGATTTTTGCCCTTCGACTCTCAATCCTCGGTTGTACTCACTTTGGATGAGCTTTGTATATCGCAGTATATCGCTTTGTAACATCCATAATATTGTGTTTTTTATGATTTCTGAATCAAACACTCCCCGTTTATAGACGGGATATGTTTAAAATCATAACTGAGCCCAGTCTAAAAAGTCATTACCTTGCCACTAAGACACGAAGACTCAAAGCATCACAAGGTGTAAGTCATAGCAATT
>CAZTNS010000038.1:0-22601 GCA_964615585.1 uncultured Bacteroidales bacterium
ATTGCGTCTTTTTTTGATAGCGGCCATCAACCGGGCCAATGGCATTCAAAGCTGAAGTTGTCATGATATTCAGATTTTATTTGCCAAAGGTAGAAAAAATATGCATATTGCGTTTCGTTTGAACGGGGTTTAACGTATTATCTGTAGAGATTACCCTGTCAATAAGACATGTGATTTGATTTTATGGTTTGTTTGCAAGATTCATGAGCAAAAAAACACGAATATCAGCGGTTGATTTCCTGAACACCCTTCCATTCCGGTACGGGTTGGAGCATTCAGACTTTATTGCTTCAAACGCCAATATAAGTTCTGATATTCCATCGGTGTGCGCTGCAAAATTAAAGCATGGCGAAGTTGATATCGGATTGGTTCCCATTGCCGTATTACCGGAACTTAATAATTATGAGATTATATCCGATTATTGCCTTGGAGCAAAAAAACAAATTGATTCTGTGTTTCTTTTCGGACAAAAACCGGTAAGTGATATGTCGGAAATTTTCCTTGATTACCGCTCCCGAACCTCTGTTAATCTTGTACGCATCCTTGCCAACGAGCTTTGGCACATCAATCCCAAATGGACACACGCAGAACGTGGATACGAAGGTAAAATTGAAAATAACACCGGTGGCGTCATCATTGGCGATAAAGCGCTTGAGTTATCCAATCATTTTCCATACCGGTATGATCTGGCAGAAGCATGGCACACCCTTACCGGTAAAGAATTTGTGTTTGCAGCCTGGGCCAGCAACAAAAAATTACCCGGGTTTTTTAAAAAAGAATTTAATGTATCTTTGCATCACGGAATCAATCATATAGATGACGCTTTGAAAACATCAGGTAATAAATACAACCACCTGCCCGCTGAAATGTACCTGAAGCACAGGCTGGATTATCATTGGAATGAGTCAAAAGAGCAGGCAATGCTTCTTTTTTTTAAAAAAATCAAAAACATGCTTTCAACTCAATAAAGGTTTTTTATTTTTAGAGATAAAAAAAAACAATGCAACCACATTAATTTATGAAGCTTCATCACATAACCATTTTTTTGTCATTGTGTTTCTTTTGTCCTGTTTTATCAGCACAAAACACAAACAACCCGGACACCAGCAATCCCCGGAACATTAAATTTGAGATGGCACAGGCCCGCATGAAATTTAATAACGATAATTACCCGGGGGCACTAAAAATGTATGAAGGCATGATGGAAACCAATCCCAATGATATTACCCTGAACTATAGGCTTGGGGAATGTTATTTTGTTATGGACAGATTTCAGGACGCCATCCCGCCGCTGGAAAAATGTGCAGAAGCAGCAAGCGATGATTTTGAGATGCTTGACTTCTATTTGGCACGCTCATATCAAAAAACACAGCGGTTTAAAAAGGCAAATGAACATTACAAAAAACACATCAATGCCCTTTCGGAAGAAGATGAAGCGGAAACCGATCCTGCTGCCGTATATTTAAACAAGGTCAACAATGCCATCCGCTTGACGGATGATGAAGTTGATGTGGAGATATCCAACATGGGAAAAACCATCAATTCAAAATACGTGGATGCCAATCCTTCTATCACTGCTGATGAAACTGTATTGATTTTTACGTCAAGGCGTCCTGAAACCAGCAAGACACTCAGAGACCCGGTTACAGGTGAGTATTTTGACAACATATATATATCTGACAAACAAAAAGACGACACGTGGTCTGAAGCCAAACCCATCCCCGGGGAAATCAATACCCCTGATGCATACGAAGCCAACAGCAGTATTTCTCCTGATGGAAAAACCATTTTTCTTTACATGAATATCGCCGGCATAACCCAGAGCGGTGATATATATGTATCACACAAAAGCGACGAAGGGACATGGACCAAGCCCCAACCATTGAGGGAAAATTCACCATCAGGTTTTTTCAAAAAAATCGCCCATGGCTTTGACATACTTTTTCATGGAGAAAAATCCATCAATTCCAGTTATTTTGAAACCTCTGCCTGCATTACTGCTGATAACAACAGCCTTTATTTCATCAGTGAACGGCAAAAGAAAGGCCTCGGACAAGGAGATATATGGGTGGCTCATAAAATTGGAGGGGGATGGAGTGTTCCCAGAAATTTAGGTAAAAATATCAATACCCCTGACGATGAAATATCCGTATTTATCCATCCCGATGGAAAAACCATGTTTTACGCTTCCAACGGAAAACATTCCATGGGTGGGTATGATATATTAATGTGCAGAAAAGTTGATGGCAAATGGTCTAAGCCTGTTAACCTGGGATATCCCATCAACACCCCCTACGATGAATTTCATTTTGTTTTATCGGCAGATGGAAACAAGGCTTACATATCAAGCAACCGGGAAAGCAGCATGGGCAAAACAGATATATTTACCATTGATATGAAACAATATTTTGATTCAAAGGAAACCGGATTTAAACAACCAAAACTGGCAGTGGTAAAGGGCTCTATAATTGACGAAAATAAAAATCCCATCACCACGGAAATAGATATTTCAGATGCCGAAACAGGAGAACATATTACTTCTATTATGTCAGATAAAAGCGGCGAATATTTTATCACGCTATCAAAAGGCAGGAATTATATATTATTCATAAGCCATAAAGACATGGAACCCGTTGCTAAAACAGTTTCCATTCCCAAAGGAGATGCTTCTGAAAACATAATAACATGGCATTTTATTTTAAACAAAAAATAAACCATGAAACTTAGGCAAAATAAAATCATTTTATTGCTGATATCATTGTGTTTGCTACTTAACAGCAATATCATAGCTCAGGAAAACATAAACAAAGACACAACAACCCAAAAAGGTTATTTGGTTTATAAGCTTGAAATCTTTGAAAACATCAGCATGTCAGCCTGGCAAAACACCAAGCAGGCTTTCAATGAAGCCGACAGCCTGGAAGCCGATATTTTTCTCGTTCACATGAACACCTACGGGGGTTTGGTGGTAGCAGCCGATTCAATACGTACCGCCATTCTGAATACTGACATGCCTGTATGGGTTTATATTGATAACAACGCGGCCTCAGCAGGAGCGCTAATATCCATTGCCTGTGATAAAATATTCATGAAAGAAGGCAGCAACATCGGAGCTGCAACGGTTGTCAGCCAGGATGGCAAAGCCATGCCCGATAAATACCAGTCGTATATGCGCTCCACCATGCGCTCCACTGCCGAAGCCCAGGGCAAAGACACCATCATTAAAGGCCGGGATACAACTTATGTATGGAAACGCGACCCTGCCATTGCTGAAGCTATGGTGGATCCGGATGTTTACATCCCGGGGTTGATTGACTCAACCAAAGTGCTTTCTTTTACTGCCAGCGAAGCTGTTAACCATGGCTTTTGTGACGGTATTTATTCTGATATTACAATGCTGCTGCACAAACAAGGCATCAGCGATTACGAAACCAAAACCTTCAAACCCACTTTTATGGATAAACTACTGGGTTTTCTTACCAGCCCGGGATTTCAGGGAGTTTTGGTCATGCTTATCATTGGGGGTTTGTATTTTGAACTGCAATCTCCCGGCATCGGGTTTCCTTTTATCATTGCAGTAGCTGCAGCTTTGCTGTATTTTGCACCAGCCTACATTGAAGGGCTCGCAGGGCACTGGGAAATTCTGCTTTTTATTGTCGGTGTAATCCTGATAGCAGTCGAAATATTTGTCATACCGGGTTTTGGTGTTGCCGGAATATTGGGAATAGCTGCTCTTATCACAGGGCTGGCTCTGTCGATGGTCGGGAAATACGAAATCAGGCCGCCTGATGGAGAAATTAACCTGGCCCCTCTTGTCAAAGCCCTGGCTGTTGTTGTGGTGGCATCTATCCTGTCGTTTTTCTCGTCAATATGGTTGTCAGGTAAACTTTTCGGGCAATCCACACGTTTGTTCGGCACCCTGGCTCTGGATACCACCCAAAAAACAGAGGAAGGCTACATCAGTACTGACAATACATGGCGTAACGTGATCGGCAAAACAGGCACCGCCGTATCCGACCTCAGGCCATCCGGAAAAATAGAAATTGATGAAAAAATATACGACGCTAAAGCAATAAATGGCTATATCGAACGGGATAGTTCCGTTATTGTCAAACGTTTTGAAACCGGACAATTATATGTAGAGTTAACTGAAACAGAATAATTATCATAATTTATCATAATGGCACAGTTTGTTCGTGAATTTAAAGAAGAAGATTATCAGGATGTGTTGCATATCTGGAATAAAACAGACATGGGAGGAGAGCATCGAGGTGATAATCTTGATGTTATTGAGGATACCATTAACTTCGGTGGGAAAATGTTCATCCTCGAAGATGATGATCACGGCATCATCGGCACCTCATGGATAACCAACGATCAACGCAGGCTTTACCTTCATCATTTTGGCATATTGCCTGAATTTCAGGGGAAAGGTTATAGCCACATTCTCATGGAAAAAAGCATGGAGTTTGCTATGGATGAGGGCTTGCAGATCAAATTGGAGGTTGGGTGTAACAATCACACAGCAAAAAATCTGTATAAGAAATACGGATTTAAGTATCTGGGTGACTATGATGTTTACATTGTTCGCAATCCTGAGGATATAAACCTCATTGATCTGTGAACAAACGTATCCTGAGGCTAGCCATACCTAACATTTTAAGCAACCTTTCAGTGCCGCTGGTGGGGATTGTGGATATTGCCCTGATGGGGCATCAAAATGCATCTGCTTATATTGGCGCCATTGCACTTGGGTCAACGGTTTTTACATTTATTTATGCAGGCTTGTTGTTTCTCAGAATGGGAACAAGCGGGTTTACAGCCCAAAACAGGGGAGCCAGAAACATCCCTGAAAGTTTTCTCATCCTTGGCCGTTCACTGGGGCTGGCATTTATTTTTGGCATATTGCTGATATTGCTTCAACAACCCATTTCATGGCTTGCCTTTAGTTTTCTCAATGCTTCGCCTGAAGTAAAAACCATAGCTGAAATCTATTTCCAAACCCGCATCTGGGCCGCACCTGCAACATTGGGATTATATGCCATAACCGGATGGTATATCGGTATGCAAAATGCAAAAACCCCCATGTGGATTACATTAGCTGTCAATATGGTTAACATTGTATTCAGCCTGGTTTTTATACTTGTTTTTGATATGGAGGCCAAAGGGGTTGCATTAGGCACAGTAATAGGCCAGTACTCAGGATTCGTTATCGCCGGATTTTTGCTGTCAAAACATAAAATCAGAATGCAGCTTTTTTGGAAATTAAAATCCCTGCTTGACATAAAAGCAATGAAAACTTTCATGGATGTAAACAAAAACATTTTGATAAGGTCACTGCTGCTGACAGGAAGTTTTTATTTTTTCAATGCCAAAAGCGCCGGACTCGGCGACGATATCCTTGCGGTAAACTCTTTGTTGCTGCAATTTTTGTGGATGTTTTCGTATTTTATTGATGGTTTCGCTTTTGCCGCTGAAGCTCTGATAGGCCGTTATATTGGAGCAAAAGACAATAATAGACTCATGCTGTCCATCAAAAAACTCTTTACCTGGGGAGCATCCATTAGTTTCGTTGTATCTTTTATTTATCTGATATTCAACAGGCAGATTATCATGTTGTTAACAGATCAGGCCGCTGTCATTGAGCTGTCAAAAGACTTCAGGGTATGGATCATCCTCCTGCCTGTTATTTCTTTCCCTGCTTTTGTATGGGATGGCATATTCATTGGAGCCACAGCAGGTAAAGCTTTGCGAAATGCCATGCTCATTTCTGTGGTGATTATTTTTATTCCTGCCATCTTTATTTTTCCGGATATTTGGCAGAATCATGGTATGTGGGCCGCTTTAAGTTTATTTATGTTTGCACGCGGATTTTTTCTATTTTTATCCTATCCTAAAAACATTGTCATTAAACCTTAAATCATGAATAAAACCTGGCTCATAATTTTGCTTGTTATACTTGCAATAGCAATAGTTCTCGGAACATTGGGTTATAAATATTACAACTATATTTATGTCCCAAACACCAACATGCCCCCGAATAAAACCTCAATTTATGTTCGTATTCCCTCAGGATCAGATTATAAAACTGTCAAATCGGTAATTACCCCTTATCTTGAAGACCCCAGTTCATTTGATTGGGTAGCCGAAAAAAAGGCATACCCCTCATTGGTAAAACCAGGACGTTATGAAATAAAAAAAGGGATGAACAACAATGAAATAATCAACATGTTGCGTGTTGGCCAACAAGCCCCTGTAAATTTAAGTTTTATTTCGGTCAGATCCTTAAACGACCTGGCAGGAAAAG
Organism: uncultured Bacteroidales bacterium; assembly: GCA_964615585.1. Lineage (GTDB taxonomy): Bacteria > Bacteroidota > Bacteroidia > Bacteroidales > ML635J-15 > JAQIBY01. The sequence continues at coordinate 6,308 of CAZTNS010000038.1, forward strand.
TCGCAACGTACCTTGAGCCTGATTCTGCAGATTTTTCAAATTTTTTTCATCATGACACGGTCCCTGATCATTACGGTTTTGATTCATACACTTTCCCCTGCATGTTTCTTCCAAACACCTATCAGTTTTTATGGACGACTACACCGAAATTGTTCTGCGAGCGAATGAAAGAAGAATATCACCGGTTCTGGAATCAATCACGCCTTCAAAAAGCGGATAAAATAGGCTTATCCCCCACTGATATCAGCACACTGGCGTCCATTGTGGAACTGGAAACCTATAAAAACAATGAAAAGCCAAGCATTGCCGGTGTTTATATAAACAGGTTACAAAAAGGAATGCATCTACAGGCATGCCCCACATTGATTTACGTTACCGGCAATTTTTTAGTGCAGCGCGTGTTAAACAAACATAAAAAAATTGACTCCCCATACAATACATATTTGTATCCGGGATTGCCGCCCGGGCCCATCTGTCTGCCTTCAATCAGCAGCATCGATGCTGTGCTGAATTACGAAAAACACGATTACCTGTTTTTCTGTGCCAAGCCTGATAATTCAGGCTCTCATAATTTTTCGGAGACATATGCTCAACACAGGCAATATGCCTGGGAATACAAACAATTTCTGAACAACAATAATATCTACAATTAATTTTATGGATACTGGCAACCACAATACATTCTTAACGTCATTTAATCGAAGGCTTTGTTATGGACTTAACGAATAATGAGCAAGTGAAAAAAGTGGTTAAGGGTTGTAAGAAAGGAAACCGGCAAAGCCAACGCATACTGTACGAAGCATTGTACAATAAAATGCTTGGAGTTTGCATGAGATACGGTAACGACCCTAAAGAAGCAGAAGACCTTGTTCAGGATGGGTTCATCAAAGTGTTTGCGAAGATTAAAACATACAATTATAAAGGTTCTTTGGAAGGATGGATAAGACGACTGATCGTTAACAACGCCATAGATCAGCTGCGAAAAAAGAAAAAAATGCTGTACAGTTATGAAGAAGAGGCAGGCATCAACAATATGGAAGATACAGATGCTAAAGAAACAGAAGAAAAAAAACTGTTGCAGCTTGAAGCAGAAAAAATAATCGGCCTCATTCAGAAACTGAGTCCGGCATACCGGGCGGTGTTTAACATGTATGTGATAGAAAATATGTCGCACAAAGAAATCGCAGAAAAATTAAACATTGCTGTGGGATCATCCAAATCCAACCTTTCAAAAGCAAAAATAAGATTGAGGAAATTATATTATGAATATATCGAGAAACATGATGACCGAGAGAACAAAATATGAAGCAGAGCTGAAGAATAAACTGCAGAATTACGAACCTTCAGGGTATTCCAGCAACTGGGATGGCATCAAAAACAAATTGCCGAACCAGGGAAAATCCCTTTGGTTTAAAGCAGCCGTTATAACCGGTGTTGCTGCTATTGTTGCAGGGATTATTTTATTTAGCTTACCCGATGATAAAAAGGATACAAATGCGAATAAAGAGGAAACATCAACACATGAAAATCGCATTGTTAATACCAATCCTGAAAAAGGTAAAAAAGCTGATGATTCCGGTCAGAACATCAAATCCAACCAGGTTTATACCCCTGATAATCCGGGTGATGAAGCAGAATCTCCTATATCAGATATCAAGTATGTAAATGCTGAACAATCTGAAAAAGGCGAAGCCTCACAGTTAACAGAAAATGCCTCTGAAACCACTGCGGATGCTGAAAACAAAGAAATCTCAAAAGATGAAGAAACGCAGGAATACCTGTGTGATGACACGGAGAAATCTGAAGACAAACAACCCGATCAACATACCGATAAAGAACCTCAAATAAGTGTGGCGGTTGATGACCATTGCATCCCCGTCAAAGTAAAATTCAGCAGCAATGTTGATCCTGAAAAATACGACATGAAATGGTATTTTGACGATGGCTCCACATCAGAACAACAGACGCCCGAACATGTTTATGAAAAACCCGGCGAATATAAGCCAAGTTTGTACCTGAAGCCTTTTAATAAAGATGAATCGCCACAACGCATTCAATCAAAAACAATCACGTGCCACGGCATAGAAAATCCAAAAATCCATTTTGTTAAAATCGAAAATTTATACACCTTTAGCACTGTGGAATCAGAAGATATTACCTACAAATGGTCTATTGACAATAAACAATTTAATACTGCTGTTGTGGACTATGAATTTAAAAAAGACGGAACATATCCGGTTGATTTAATGCTTTTTGATAATCATGGATGTACCTATGAGGTAAGTAAAGAAATACAGGTTGAAATTGAGCATAATTATTTTGTGCCGAACGCTTTCAATGTGTCAAGCAATGGTGTAAATGCCAGTTTCGGACCGGTGGGAGAAAACCTCCGTTCAATGGAATACAGAATGTTAATCTTTGATAAAAACGGACATTTGGTTTTTGAAACAGATAAGCTCAATAAACCATGGAAAGGTTTTAACCAGCGGACAAATCAACCTGCTGAACAAGGTGTTTATATGTGGAAAATAACAACCAAAGACAAATATGGTAACACCAATTATAATCAAGGTCAAGTAACTTTATTCAGATAGTAATGAATAATCATACAAGGAACCCGGAAGCAGAAAAAAAAGATTATGAAAACTCTATGAGGAAGCATTAACATAAGCCGATGATTATTCTCTGGAATCAGAAAAACATGAACACATACGAAGGTGATTATAATTGGTAAAATATAAGAAAGATATGGATACCCGTTAAATGGAGATTCCATATACCATTGAAAATAAATTATTAACATAAGAAAGACATAAAAAGGAAAGATTTGATATCAATGCGAAAAGAATATCAGCAGGATATTAATAACATAAAAGAAGGTCAATAAACTTTTTAGAGTATTTTTTTTTGTTAATACAATTAGTACAAATTGCGTTTTAGAATTATTATTATATATTTACATGGCCATTATAAATATAGATACAAACAAGAATTATTTAGTATGAGAAATATTTTTACTTTAAGCATTTTTATTCTTTTTCTGTCTATAGGATACAGTCAAGCTTCCTACAGTACTGGAGATGATTTATTTTATGATGAAAATATTGAATTAAACTTAGTCCATAACGATGAAGTTTTATGCTTTTTCAATGAAAAGAACAATATGCATCAAAAACCTTATGATCCAGGTGATAATAATTCTAATATGAATAAGGAAGCAGTTGATGATGATGTAAATTCGGGGTACATTTATGACTGGGCTGATAAACAAAATCACAAAGGAGAACCGGAAATCGAAATGATAAAAGGCCTTTCAGATTGTTCAACATCATCAACAGCCTACGATTTATGTGAAGGTGAAAATTTTACAGTTACGCATGGTACTACAGGGAGTTGCGATAGCGATGCCCGTTTATATTATTACAATGGATATACGGGTAGCGGGACCTATGGAACATATGGAACAGACCAATATTATTCGACTGTTACAAATGCATCTCCAGGCACTTATACTTTTTCTACAAGAATAAGAGGCAGAAATGGGACCTCATATTGTTACTCAAGTATAAGTGTTACTGTTTACGACAGGCCTGGTGCAACCAGTGTTTCAGGTGGTGGTGATCATTGCGAAAGCGCAACTTTAACAGCAAGCGGTGGCAGTGGAGGTACAATTTACTGGCAAAATACAACCAGCAATGGAACAAGCACAGGAACAGCTTCCACTTCTCAAACCGTCACAAGTTCCGGAACTTATTATTTCAGAGCAGAAGATGACGGTTGCTGGGGAACACAGGGAAGTGCTTCCGTAAATATACAGCAACCGCCAACAGCACCAACAGATATAAGTGGCACTACAACTATATGTATGGGTGAAACAACAACCCTTACTGCTACAGGTGGTACTGAAGGTGACGGATGTACCTACCAATGGTATATAGGTAATTGTGGATCGGGCAGTGTTTTGGGAACAGGCAGTTCAATTGATGTTTCTCCTACGACAAATACCACGTATTATGTAAGGAGAGTTGGAGATTCTCCTTGTGATGGGGTTACAACAGATTGTGCTAATGCTACTGTAACTGTAGAAACATTTTCTACAGCGCCCACAAATGCTCTCGCTAGCCCTGATTCGATCTGCGAAGGCGAAACAATCACCTTAAACAGGGTTGGTGGTTCACTTGGAACCGGGGCCTCCTGGGAATGGTACACCGGTAGTTGTGGTGGAAATCATGCCGGAAGTGGTACTTTTATTACCGTTACCCCCTCACCAAGCGTTAGTCATTTCTATGTACGTGCAGAGGGGAATTGTAATAATACCTCATGTGCAACTGTACCTGTAACGATAACACCACAATCAGCTTTAACATCTGTAACCGGGCCAAGTCCATTATGTGTAGGTGATGTAGAAACATTTGTTGCAAATGGCGCCGTTTTGGGTGGAGGTACCGGGGCCTGGACAAGCGATAACTCGTATGTAGCAGCAGTTAATGCATCGGGTGAGGTCACCGCTCAAAACGCCGGTACAGCAACCATTACTTATACCATATCCGGAGGATGTGGTGGCTCAGTGTCTGATTCTATATCGGTAGTAGTAAATCCCCCACCGGATTTTTCCGTTTCTACCACCGATGCAAATTGCGGATACTGTGATGGCACAGCAACTGCAACAAGCGGTTTTAGCTCTTATTCATGGTCATCAGGTGGTTCGTCCGATACCGAAACGGGCTTATGTGGTGGTAACTATAGTGTTACTGTTTCAGATACAAATGGGTGTACAAATTCCGAATCATTTATCGTTGATGACTCAGGAACAATACCTATAGTTGACGTGGTTACAACTGATCCTGCATGTCCTGGTAATTGTGATGGTACAGCCACTGTAAATGCAACAGGGCCTCCTACATTTGTATATAATTATTCTGACGGATCAACTCCCAACAATCAAACTACAGGCGGTTTATGTTCAGGAAGTTATAATGTAACTGTAGCCGATGGATCAAATCCGGTTTGTTTAACAGTTGAGAGTTTTACCATTGATAATCCTTCCGGAATGACCCTTACCATGAGTGGAACTGATGCTCATTGCGGATTGGCAAATGGATCAGCTTCTGTAACAGTAGGTGGAAATTATACCATGCCATTAAACTATAATTGGTCAAATGGGGATATCACCGGTACTGCCTCTGATATACCTGCAGGGACTTATTCGGTTACGGTAACGGATGGAAACGGATGTACGGCTGAAGATGACATCACAATTACCGATACTGATGCACCAACCATCACCATTTCAAATAGCACTGATATCACTTGTTTTGGTGATAATGACGGTACTGCTACCGTTTCTGTTGGTGGTGGAGACCCACCATTTGATTATGAATGGAGTACTACACCTGCTCAATATACTGCAACTGCTGTTAATCTGGGACCCGGAACACATTATGTTACCGTTATTGATACCCATGGATGTTCATATGAAGCCAATACTACAATTGATGAACCGGCAGAACTCACTGTTGATGTAATCCCATCTACCATTGATTGTTTTGGCGATTGTAATGGATCCGCTCATGCAAATCCTTCCGGAGGTACAGTACCATACACCTACTTATGGAGTGATTTTCAAACGTCCCAGGTGGCGGATAATTTATGTGCCGGTGATTACACCGTTACAGTAACTGATGATAACAATTGTACTACTGTGGGGAATGTCACGATAGATCAAAATACAGAAATCATTGTAGATGCAGATATCACGGAGGCAGATTGTGGACTATCCAACGGAGAAATTGATCTTACTGTTTCAGGAGGATCAAATCCTTACGATTTTGACTGGGATCATGGAACCCATACTGAAGACCTGATGGGAATTCCTGCTGGTACTTACGAAGTTACAATTACAGATAATACAGGATGTGAAATTATAGAAGTATTTACAGTTGATGACACTCCGGGGCCAAACGTAACTATCAGTTCTACAACAAATGCTTCATGTAATAATTCATGTGATGGCGAAGCTACCGTTAATGTAACCGGTGGAACAGGCCCATTTGATTACCAGTGGAATACTTCTCCCGTGCAAACAAATCCAACCGCAACAAATCTTTGTGCAGGTTCTTATACTGTTGAAGTTACAGATATGGCAACCGGTTGTATTGTTCTTTCCAGCGCTACCATTACTGAACCTGATCAACTGGATGTTTCAGCTTTAACCATTGATCCTTCATGTAATAATGCTTGCGACGGTGAAATTGATTTAACTACATTTGATGGTACACCATCTTATTCATATACGTGGAATGGGCCGGGAACTTTACCTTCCTCTGAAAACCTGACAGGCCTTTGTGATGGTACTTATTCCGTATTAATTGAAGATGCTAACGGCTGTTCTATTTCAAGAACTTATACGCTTTCTGAACCCGATGCAATTGAACTAACCACTTCAGTGGAAATGACCAATTGTAACGGTTCATGTGATGGAGAAGCCACAGTTAATGCAATTAATGGGACAGCTCCCTATACGTACCAATGGGATGATCCCAACAATCAAACTTCGCAGGTGGCGGTTAATTTATGTCCCGGTAGTTATAATGTTACTGTGACAGACCATAATGGTTGTACGGCAAATGCAGTAATTAATGTACCTGAACCACCATCCCTGGAATTTGCCAGCACATCAACTTCAAGCACAAATTGTTATGGCTCAAATGATGGTGAAGCTGAGGTTACCATGACAGGGGGTACCTCTCCATATACATACAACTGGTCTAACGGAGACATAACAAATATTGCCAATGATCTGCCTGCAGGCACACATTGTGTAACTGTATTGGATGATAACAATTGTAGCGTTGATACGTGCCTTATTATTGACCAGCCAGATGCCATTGATGTTGTCATGGATGTTACCGATGAATCTTGTAATGGCCATTGTGATGGAGTAATAACTGCCATTGTTACAGGTGGTGCACCGGGTTATTCATACAATTGGTCTAATGCCTCAACATCTGATACTAACGACAATCTTTGTGTTGGTGTTTACCAACTCACCGTAACTGACAATAACGGTTGTGAACATAGTTCAAGTGCCAGCGTTAATGGCCCTGCCATACTTAATATTGTCGTCCAGGATACTGTAATGCCATATTGTGGAAACAGTGATGGCTCTATTACCGTGGGAGGAACAGGCGGTACATCTCCATATTCATATGCATGGGAAAATTTCCCGTCCAACACAACCAATACATTAGACAATATTCCAAATGGAAACTATACCGTTTCTGTTACTGACGATCATGGATGTTCAACAATGTTAACCATTGATCTTAATGATATTCCGGCACCTGTTGTTGACAGTGTTAATATCACCAATGTTGATTGCTACGGAAATGCTACTGGTGAAGCAGAAGTGTTTTTTACCAGTGCAACTTCATCAAATACCATCAACTGGAATGATCCGGAAGGACAAAGCGGGGCTTATGCCATTAACCTTGAAGCCGGACAATACACAGTGGAAATTATCGATGATAATGGATGTACAACAATTGAAACCATTACCATTACGGAACCTGATTTATTCGATGGCTATATTGATAGTTATACAGACCCCACTTGTGATGGATATTGTAATGGTACAGCACAGGCTGCATATACCGGAGGTACCCCACCGGTTACTTATAGTTGGACAGGAGGATATAACGGCCAAAATATATCAGGTTTATGTGCTGGTACATATAATGTTACAGCTATAGATAACAACGGTTGTACTTCTGATGATGAATTCACCATATCTGAACCTTCACCTATGACAATTACTACAGATATTACATCTGTTACATGCCCCGGAGGAAATGATGGCGCAATTTCAGTTTCTGTCAATGGAGGAACAGGAAACTATGATTATGAATGGATTGGAACTACAAGCAATAGCCCTATTGTAAGCGGTTTGAGTTCTGCAGATTATACTGTGATTGTGTACAATGCAAATGATCATAATTGTTTTATCACTCAGGACTTTTTTGTACCCGAACCCGATCCCATTGATGCAACATTTGGAAGCGAAAATGCTACTTGTAATTTAGATAACGGCACAGCCTATGTTGTTTCAATTACAGGTGGAACACCCGGTTATAATTATTCATGGAACCCTGGCAACATTACAGGAACAGATTCTGCAACAAACCTGGCGCCTGGTAGTTATGTCTGCCAAGTAGAAGATGCTTACGGATGTGAGGATAGCTTTGATGTGAATGTTGATGAAACTTCTGCTCCGCAGTTGGACAATACAATTGCAGAAGGTGTTACGTGCTATGGCTATAATGATGGTTATGGTGAAGTTGTTGTGTCAGGAGGAACAGAACCATATACTTATCAATGGAGTTCTAATGTTACTGATCAACCTGTTCATGACAGCCTCGAAGCAGGACTTTATATGGTAACTATAACCGACATGGATGGTTGTAATGTTTTTGCTACCATTCCAATTAGTAGCCCTGATGAATTAGTTGCATTGACGTCTGATGATGACACCGTATGCATAGGACAAACAACCAATATCAATGTTGCAGCTACAGGGGGGACAGAACCATACAATTATGAGTGGGAAACGCTGGGTAGTGGCGCAGCTCATAATGTATCTCCTGAAGTAACTACAGATTATATTGTTACAGTTATTGATGAGGTAGGCTGTTCCTCAGAACCCGAAACTGTAGAAATCGTTGTCAGGCCACCGCTTGATCTTGTTGTAGCCTCACAGGGAGCAGTTTGTCTTGGACAAACTGCTACACTTCAGGCAACAGCAAGTGGTGGTGACGGAGACTACATATACAACTGGGGACATGGTATTGTTACAAACAATCCTCAATTGGCATTCAGTCCGGAAACACACACGCATTTTGAGGTTATTCTTACTGATGGATGCGGAACCCCGGCTGATACGGCTGATATTACGCTTAGTGTATCTCCTCAACCTGTAATTGATATCATTAGAACACCTTCTAAGGGATGCGCTCCGCTAAATGTTACTTTTGATAACAATACCACTAATCATACATATACATATCAATGGAATTTTGATGATGAAGCCTCAGGAGATAATGATACATCTACACTAAAAAGACCCGTTCACTATTTTGAAGAATCCGGTTATTACAAAGTATCTGTGGTTGTGACAACTGATCAGGGATGTGTTGACTCGACTACTGTTAAGGTCAGTATCAAAGAGAATCCCACTGCTGATTTTGTGGCAAAGCCGTGGACAGCTGGGGCTTATACTACGTCAATTCACTTCAATAATCTGTCCGTTGGATCCACCTCATGGAAATGGCTGTTTGGAGATGAAAGTACAAGTACAAAACAGAATCCTGATTACATCTTTGAAGAATTTGGCGATATTCCTGTAACTCTAATTGCATACAACAATATAGGATGTACCGACACAATAACACAGGAAGTGCAGATCATTGAAGAACATCGGTTTTATGCCCCAAATGCCATTAACCTGCACTCACCTGGTAATAACGAATTTTACCCAATTGGTGTTGGAATTGATTATGATTTTTACCAAATGTCCATTTTTAACCGATGGGGAGAACTCATCTTCACTACCAATGATATTGAAGAACATTGGCTGGGAAGAACAGAAAACAACAAAGGTGATTATGTGCAAAATGGCATTTATACCTGGGTTATCACGCTGAGAGATAAATTTGGCAAAGATCATCGGTATTCAGGTGAAATTACTGTGTTCAAGTAATTGTAATATTACAATCAACAAGTACATGAATTATTCGGCAAGTTATCATTTTTGGTGACTTGCCTTTATTTGATGTTTATCAACATATCACCAAAGGTTTGACATATGTTATGTTTTGATTCTTAAAAAACATGTATTTTCGCAGTCGATAAATAATTAATAAACGTTTTTATGGCTACTGATCATAATCTTTTTACAGACTTTCCGGAAACCAGTACGGAAACATGGATGGAAAAAGTCAAAAAAGACCTCAAAGGTGCCGACTTTGAACGCAAACTGGTCTGGAAAACCCTGGAAGGCTTTAATGTAATGCCTTTTTACAGTCTGGAAAACCTTAGGGAAAAAGAATACCTGAATACACATCCAGGCGAATTTCCATATACCCGGGGCACGGAAACAAACAGCACCTGGCAGATAAGGCAGGATATTGATGTCAATGATGTTTCCAAGGCCAATAAAAAAGCACTGGATATCCTCAACAAAGGGGTGACTGCGATCGGGTTCAATGTAAAACAGGAACCGTCTCCCGGAGATATCGAAACCCTGCTCAACGGCATTGTCATTGAAGCCCTGCCGGTGTATTTCAATTCAGACCATAACACAAATCACCTGAATGTACTGGCTGAGTTTGTAACGAATAAAGGGCTTGATAAACATAAAATTTCAGGAGCGGAAGATTTTGATCCCCTCAGTGCCCTGATGTTAAATGGGTTTATCCGGTCAGGCAAAGAAACATGGGATGTGGTTGAAAAAACCATGCGTAATGCCAAAGATCAACTTCCCCGTTACCGTCCTCTCAGCGTTAACGCAAAACATTTCCAGAATGCCGGTTCAAACCTTACCCAGGAACTTGCATTCGGGTTATCCATGGCCGTTGAATACCTTGATAAACTCACCGAAACCGGATTAAGCATTGATGATATAGCTCCCCGCCTGCAATTTAATTTCGCATCCGGCAGCAATTACTTCATGGAAATTGCAAAACTGAGGGCCGCTCGCATGCTGTGGGCACACATTGTAAATAAATACAACCCCGGACATAAAGACATAACAAAAATGCACCTTCATGCCGAAACCGCCACGTGGAACATGACGGTTTATGACCCCTATGTCAACATGTTACGTGCTACCACAGAAACCATGTCCGCTGCCCTGGGAGGAGCCAAAAGCATCAACGTGCTGCCAGCCAACATTGTGTATGAGGAACCTACAGAATTCTCCGAACGCATGGCGAGAAACATACAACTCATCCTTCAGGAAGAAGCGCATTTCAATAAAATCCAGGACCCGGCAGCAGGATCATATTACATTGAAAACCTGACCGATAGTATGGCTGAGGAAAGCTGGAAATTGTTTCTTGAAATTGAAAATGCAGGTGGTTTTATCCAGGCTTTTAAAGACAATGTCATTCAGGATAAAATTGACGCAACCATTGAGGCTAGAAAAAAGAAACTGTCAACGCGCAAAGAAGTGCTTGTGGGAACTTCACAATATCCCAACAGCGAAGACCGCATTGACGAAAACATCAACCTCAACCGCTTGTTTGATTCTCAGAAAAAAGATACCGGAAACGGACGTCCCCTCAGAACATTTCGCATTGCAGAAGAATTTGAAGCCATGCGGATAAAAACCGAAAAAAGTAAAACCATTCCCAAAGTCTTTATGCTGACCATCGGAAATCCGGCGATGAGAAGTGCAAGAGCGCAATTTGCGTCCGGTTTTTTTGCAGTAGCCGGTTTTGATATCATCAACAACATTGGTTTCGAAACCATTGAAGAAGGATACAAAGCAGCCGAAAAAGCAGGTGCCAACATCATTGTGTTGTGCAGTTCAGATGATGAATATGAACAATTTGGCAAAACACTGGCCAACATCAATGATAATAAAGCCATCCTTGTGGTTGCCGGAAATCCGGAATGCAAACCGGAGCTGGAAAAAGCAGGAATAGAACATTTTATTCATGTAAAATCCGATATATTATCAACATTAGGAAATTTTCAAACCATTTTGGGAATATAAAATGTAACACTTATGAAACCTGATTTCACATCCATACATATCAAAAGCAAACAGCCAACGCTCAGTGATAAAGAATGGGAAAAATTCAACAACATCACCAAAGACCAGGAAACACCTGAAAAAATCAAGGTAAAACCTGTATATACAAAGCAAGACCTTGAGAGCATCAATCACCTCAATTACGCTGCCGGGATTCCACCGTATTTAAGGGGGCCTTATTCGGCCATGTATGCAGTACGCCCATGGACCATCAGGCAATATGCCGGGTTCTCCACTGCCGAAGAATCAAACGCATTTTACCGCCGCAACCTGGCAGCCGGTCAAAAAGGCCTTTCAGTGGCTTTTGACCTGGCTACACACCGTGGGTATGATTCAGATCATGAACGCGTAACCGGTGATGTTGGAAAAGCAGGTGTTGCGATTGATTCTGTTGAAGACATGAAAATTCTCTTTGATGAGATCCCCCTCAATAAAATGTCTGTCTCCATGACAATGAACGGCGCTGTATTGCCAATCATGGCATTTTACATTGTTGCAGGATTGGAACAGGGAGCCAAACCTGAAGAAATGGCAGGGACAATTCAAAATGATATCCTCAAAGAATTCATGGTGAGGAATACATACATTTACCCGCCTGAATTTTCCATGCGCATCATTTCGGATATTTTTGAATACACATCCCAAAAGATGCCAAAGTTCAATTCCATTTCCATTTCCGGATATCACATGCAGGAAGCCGGTGCCACTAACGACATTGAGCTTGCCTACACCCTGGCCGACGGCCTCGAATACATTCGTACCGGAATCAGGGCAGGATTGGATATTGATGCTTTCGCCCCCAGGCTTTCATTTTTCTGGGCCATTGGCAAAAACCATTTCATGGAAATCGCCAAAATGCGTGCTGCCCGTATGCTGTGGGCTAAGATTGTAAAACAATTCAATCCCAAAAACCCAAAATCCATGGCACTCAGGACGCATTCGCAAACTTCAGGCTGGTCACTGACCGAACAAGACCCCTTCAACAACATTGCCAGAACCTGCATTGAAGCCATGGGTGCCGCACTGGGACACACACAGTCGCTGCATACCAACGCCCTGGACGAAGCCATTGCCCTGCCAACCGATTTTTCAGCGCGCATTGCCAGGAACACGCAAATATACCTGCAGGAAGAAACACAAATTACCAGGCAAGTAGATCCATGGGGAGGCTCATATTACTTGGAAACGCTGACCAAAGAAATTGCAGACCGTGCATGGGAACACATTCAGGAAATTGAAAGCCTCGGAGGCATGACCAAAGCCATCGAAACAGGGGTGCCTAAAATGCGCATTGAAGAAGCGGCGGCAAGAACACAAGCTAAAATAGATTCAGGCGTACAAACCATTGTGGGTGTCAACAAATACCGCCGCGAAAAAGAAGACCCCATTGACATTCTGGATGTGGATAACTCTGCCGTGCGGGAATCACAAATAAAACGTTTACAAAAACTGCGTGCCAAAAGAAATGAAACCGAAGTGCAGGCAGCCCTTGATGCCATTACCAAAGCAGTGGAAAACAAGAAAGGCAACCTGCTTGAGCTGGCCATTGATGCCGCCAAAAAACGGGCTACCCTCGGTGAAATTTCTGACGCATGCGAAAAAATTGTCGGGAGGTATCAGGCCGTGATCAAATCTATCAATGGAATTTATTCCTCGGAAAGCAAAAATGACAACCGCTTTGAGAAAGCAAAACAGTTATGTCAGAAATTTGCTGATAAAGAAGGGCGCCAGCCGCGTATTATGGTAGCTAAAATGGGTCAGGACGGCCACGATAGAGGCGCCAAAGTGGTTTCTACCGGGTATGCCGACATTGGTTTTGATGTTGACATCGGCCCCCTGTTCCAAACCCCGGCAGAAGCAGCCCGGCAGGCGGTGGAGAATGATGTACACATTCTGGGCATCAGCTCACTCGCTGCAGGCCACAAAACCCTTGTACCTGCCGTAATGGAAGAGCTGAAGAAGCTCGGTCGCGAAGACATCATGGTTATTGTAGGTGGTGTTATCCCACATCAGGACTATGATGAATTGTATGAACAAGGCGTTGCTGCCATCTTTGGGCCGGGAACATCCATATCTGAAGCGGCCATCAAAATACTCAATATCCTGATGGAAGAGTAAACCCAAAGAAATATGTTTCTCTACACACTGCCGGAGTAAGCTGTGTTGAACCTGCTTGCTTTTTATTTGGGCAGCGGAAACAAATTCACCTTTACTTTACATGATCTCCGCCTCCGCCGGCAGGGTAATCCGCCTCCGGCGGGCTGCGGAAAGATAATACGGTTCCACACAAACCTTTTTGATAGCACCACCTGTCAGGTCACCCATTATAAAAAATAAGCAATTATTATTGCTTTGTATAAGGTACTAATGGAAGACCTGACAGGTGGTTTAATAATCCCCAGCCACCGGAAATTTATTTCTTCACAATAACCTGATGATTGGTGACTGAACCGGATTTATCCGTCATCCGTACCACGTATAAACCGTTCAGATTTTCCACAGGTATTTCAAAGCTTTGTGATTCGGGATTCCATGCATTCACAAGCCTGCCATCAACCGTATAGAGTTCGATTTTTTGAATCCGCTGCTTTGATTCAATATACACCACCTCATCAGCAGGATTCGGATAAAGCACAACGCCATTTGACGTTTGGTTTTCCAGAATGGTGATGGTTTCAATCGCTGCAGTTTCAGTATTGGAACATCCGTTGCTGCCTGTTACGGCTACAGAATACAATCCCACACACAAATTGTCAATGGTTTCTGTTGTTTCATCATTGCTCCACGATACGGAATAAGGGGCATCGTTACCGGTTATGACAACTGTCATTTCACCGTCACAACTACCGGTGCTGGTTTCGTTGGTTACATCAATATTCAGTTCCGGGCGTTCCAGCACTGTAATATAATCAGTGATGCTTTCGGTATCTGTTCCGGATGTAGCATGTTCCACGGTCAGTTCAACTGTATAGGCCCCGGCTTCTTCATAAGTGTGTTCGGGGTTTTGTTCTGCCGATGATACACCATCACCGAAATCCCAGCTCCAGCTTGTTATATTTTCGGGGTGTAAGGCTGCAAACTGCACAGACAAAGGTTCACAACCTTCTGTGATGTCGGCTTCAAATTCTGCCGGCGGAGGTGGTGGCCCTTGTTCCACAACACCACAATCTGAAACGGTACAACCATGCTCATCTGTGACAGTTACACAGAAGGTTCCTGCCCACAGGTCTTCTTCATTTTGTGTATGCGGTGCCGGCAGATTCCATGTGTATGAATAACCCGACGTTCCACCTGTTACATCAGCATAAGCTGTGCCATCACAAGCACCTTCCACGGTTTCATCTGTGGTTACAACAGTAAGTGATAATGCCGGTGGTTCTTCAACGGTATAAACACCACTGTCCTGGCAACCATAAGCATCCGTAACAGTGAGGTAATAAGTGCCTTCTGTCAGTCCGCTAATGGTCTCCGTTGTTCCTGCCGGATCACCTGCTGCATTTTCCCACAGGTATGCATAATCAGGGCTTCCACCGCTGATATCTGCAGTGAGGGTGCCATCATTATCTCCATGGCAATCCAGGGTATAACTTCCATCATCCACAACCACATTGTCATGGACAACAATGTAATCTGTATAAACCACATCATCTGAACCGATGGCATTGGTTGCTGTCATTTCCACTGTGTAAACACCAGGGGAAACGTAAGTATGTTGCGGATGTTGATTGGATGATGTAACTCCATCGCCAAAGTCCCAGCTCCAGCTGGTGGGATCATTGGAACTTAAATCCGTAAACTGAACGGTAAGTGTTCCACAGCCTTCGGTAATATCCGCTTCAAAATCAGCATCCGGTGGCTGAGGCCCGTCAGCAATGTATCCGCAATCGCTGGCTGTACAACCGTGGCTGTCTGTAATGGTTACACAGATATCACCATCACAGAGTGCATCGTGAGTCTCTTCAACGGTACTGCCGGTTGACCACAAATAATCAACAATTGGAGTTGTCCCTCCACTCACATTGGCAGTAGCAGAGCCATCACAAACCCCGGCTTCAGAAGTATTGATCGTTGTTACGTTTACTTCCAGAAGATCCGGTTCTGAAACGGTATATGTACCAATGTCTGAACATCCTGCCGCATCAGTAACGGTAAGGTAGTACGTTCCGGCAGACAAACCGGTAATGGTTTCGGTATTGCCTTCATATACACCGGTGGCGCTTTCCCAGTGGTAATAATATGTACCCTCGCCACCGGTCACATCGGCCGTCAGGCTACCGTCACTATCACCATAACAACTTACATCCCCACTGCCATCAGAAACCACAAGTTCATCGTAAACCGTGATGTAATCGGTGATGGAATGTGTATCAGATCCATAGCTGTTCGACGCAGTCAGTTCCACGGTATATGTTCCGGGGCTGTAGGTGTGCTGCGGGTGTTGATCGGTGGAGGTATTTCCATCGCCAAAATCCCATTCCCAGC
>CAZTNS010000039.1:0-22481 GCA_964615585.1 uncultured Bacteroidales bacterium
TTAGGTGTTCATTTTATTGTGTAGTAAATCGATAAAATCTTTAAAGCGTTCTAGTTTATCAAGTTCTTCATCTTTTATTTCTATGTCAAATTCTTCTTCAGTGTCAATGATAATATCAACCATACGCATCGAATTGATATTGAGCTCATTAATCAAATGAGTATCATCATTGAGTTTTTGAAGAGAATCCCCTTCAGATATGTACCTTTTTAAAATGTCAATGACTTTCTTTCTTGTTTGTTCCATCGTTATAAATTTTAGTGTTCTTTTAGAATGAGGCAAGAATTGACATCACCAAAACCAAAAGAGGCTTTAGCAACATATTTAATCCTTTTGTTTTCAATACATTTATGGGGTATTTTTTCTTCAGGTATCAACCGGGCAATTTCCGGATGTAAATCCTCACAATTCAAGGATGGATGAATAAAATTTTCATTCATTTGAACAATTGCCGCAATCAGTTCAATAGCTCCTGAAGCACCCAGGCAATGCCCAAACAAAGATTTTGGCGCATTTATATAAGGGATGTTTATGCGGTTATATTTACCTGAATTCATCCATGCTTTAATTTCCATGGGGTCAGCGATTGTTCCTGTAAGGTGACCTGAAATTAAGTCAATATCTTCGGGATGTATATTTGCATCATTATAGGCTTTAGTTATGCATTTTTCTATTCCAGTAATATTGGGAAGGCTTATTGTTCCGCCATCTTTTTGTCCGCCGCTGTTAATGGCCCCCCCTGCAATCTCAGCAAATATAGGGGCATTTCGTCTTTTGGCATATTCATGGTCTTCCAGTATCAGAATACCTGCACCTGAAGCAGGCAGGAATCCTTTTGCAGATTCGCTCATAGGACGACTTGCAGACTCCGGCGTATCATTGTGTTTACGGTCAATTGCCTTTATTGAATCGAAAAGTGCCCAAACATAAGGACTGTAGGCGTCACTGCCTCCTACTATCATGCGATTTGCCATGCCTGTTTCAATCCAGTGTTTGCCAAGGTTAACGGAATATCCGCTCGTAGAACAGGTATTAGTTACAGCCGTTACCATGTTTTCGTTTCCGATGAGCTTGTTAATAGCGATTGCTGAAGCATTAACCATTCCTTCTTCAACAAAACGACTGCGTATATGTCTTACTTTTTTGGCTTGAACAAGAGGAGCAACTTCATTAATTAACATGTTAAGTGAAAAACCACTTGTTCCAATGATTATGCCGGTATCTGTAAAATCTTCTTTATTCTCAAGTGATAAATTGGCATTGTCAAGGGCTTCCAAAAAGCCGAGGGTAGCATATTGAATATGTAAGTCTTTATTTTCAAAACGGATAGCGGATAGTTTATCCTTTATTTCATCTTTTGTTATGTCTGGAATACCCCCAACCTGACATCCAAAGCCATAGTCTTTAAGCTCCGGTATATACTTGATTCCAGATGTTCCTGCCTTTAGGTTGGTTGTGAATTCCGGGATGTTATTGCCAATGGGAGAAACTACTCCAATGCCTGTAACTACGACTTTATTCTTCATCAATTCTTTATTAACAGATATTCAAATTACAAATCTAATAATTATTATTCATATTTTAGAATACACAATTTATTGTGATACATTGATTTATCGCTAAGTCAGGATATCTGTATCATAAAAGTGGTGTAAGATTGGTAATTTTGTTTTTGTTGAATTAGTTACTAAATTTAAAGGTTATTGTAAATTCAAACAAATTTATGTTATCCTATTTCCATACATTGTATTTAGAAACGACAAGAAATTGTAATTTTTCATGTCCATTTTGTTCGACAGGAAGCTCCAAAAACAAAAATTATGCTGATATGAGTTTTACTCAGATACGTGACAGGATTTTAATTCCTGCTTATGATCTGGGGACACGTTTAGTAGCTTTCTCTGGTGGAGAATTTCTGTTGCGAAAGGACGCTTTTGAGCTTTTGAAATTGGCCAATGATATCGGTTTTAATATTGGCATTGCAAGCAACGGCAGTACCCTTAATGATAGAACTTTACAAAAATTGAAAGAAATTCTGGGGGATAATTTAATTGTATCACTGGGATTGGATTCCTTTGATGATCTTAATAAGAAGACCAGAAGTGTAGAGACTGATTATACATTGAAACTTTTGAAAAAATTGGATCAATTTAAAATACGCGCCAATTTGAGTGTAACCATTAGTCAGATGAATAAAACAACTTTCAAAGAAACTATAGAGAATATTTCCAGGTATTCTCTACCCTATAATCGGATTGTTTTTTCTCCCAGATCGTGTAACCGTTATGATCTAATGATTGACAAAGCTGCTTTACGTGATTTTTTTAATCCGGTATTGCATCGGTACTGGAACGGACAGGCAAGTTATATACCATTTATGTTGCCGCAGGATTATTATGAAAAGGCATCCGGGCAAGACCTGGAAAAAGATAACATTCCATTAAATCCCAGTGTAGGTTGTTGGGTGGGGGCATATTATGCCATTAATCCCGAAGGGGAAGTTGCTCCGTGTCCGATGTTCTCTGATCATGTTTCAGGTGGAAATGTGTTAAAAGTGCCGTTGTATGATATCTTGTACAAATCTGAGCTTTTTACCAGGATAGTACAACGTGACAAGCTTGAAGGCAAATGCGGAAGATGCCGTTATAAATTTACTTGTGGGGGATGCAGGGTGTTGGCTTATTATTATACAGGAAATGTATATGCTGAAGATCCCACATGTTTTATTGATGAATTAAGTGAAAAACAAATATCAGCTATTGAAGAAAGAACAAAGAAAAGTTTTAAAAATTATGTGCGCATGGCGAAATTTGGAAACCTATATTATTGACAGGCTTCATTTTTAAGTTTAGCAGTAGAGTCAAAATTGATGGGTTTTGCAAATGATAATATTGTGATGAATCCGGTTTATACGAGTCCGGCAAATCCCATAAAAGCGAGCGACAAAATACCAGCTACTACCAAAGCTGCCGGCACGCCGCGCATACCTTTGGGAAGCCTCATTAATTCGAGGTGTTCACGCAGTCCGGCAAACAGTATGAGTGCCAATGCAAAACCGGCTGCGTGACCAATGGCAAAGAACACCGCTTCAAGCAGGTTAAAGTCATTTTGAATGGTAAGCAATGTGACACCGAGGATGGCACAATTGGTTGTGATCAAAGGCAAAAACACACCCAGGGCTTGAAACAGGGAAGGGCTGATTTTTTTCAGGATGATCTCAACCATTTGCACAAGGGATGATATGACCAAAATAAATGCAATGGTCTGCATGTACTCAATTTTAAATGGTATCAGGATGTAGTTTTGTATCAGCCATGTGATGACGGTAGCAATGAACATGACAAAAAGCACAGCTCCGCTCATTCCGGTAGCGGTTTTAACCTTTGAGGAAACGCCGACAAAAGGACATAATCCCAAAAACTGAGCAAGGACAATGTTGTTAACAAAAACAGCACCAATTATGATTACAATATATTCCATATTATCAATATTTTAGGTTTATTTATCAGTTAATCTACGCATCAAAGCAATAAGATAAGCAAGGCCGAGGAAAGCACCTGGAGCAAGCACAAAAACAAGCATTCCATCTGCTTCGGCAATGGGAATACCAAAGATAGACAGGCTGCCTAAAACTTCTCTTACCGCGCCAAGTAGTGTCAGGGCAAAAGCAAAACCAAGTCCCATACCCAATCCATCGAGGATGGAATCGCCAGGTGAATTTTTTGATGCAAATGCTTCAGCACGTCCCATCACCAGGCAGTTAACAACAATCAGGGGAATAAACAGCCCCAATTGCGCATGCAATGCAGGAACGTATGCTTTCATCACCAGGTCAACAATGGTAACAAAAGATGCAATAATGACAATGAAAGATGGTATTCTTACTTTATTAGGGATTACAGATTTCACCAATGAAACCACAATGTTTGACATCACCAGCACAAAAGTAGTGGCCAGACCCATTCCAAGTCCGTTGATGGCAGATGTTGTTACACCCAGCGTGGGGCATAATCCCAGCAGCAGAACAAATACGGGATTTTCTTTAATAAAACCTTTCGAAAAAACTTTCCATTTATTCATTGTTCATTTCCTCCGTTTTTTTGTTTATGAATGCGTTGTATGCACGATCTGCTGCATCACAAAAAGCCCTTGAAGTAATGGTAGCTGCCGTGATAGCATCTACATTACCACCGTCTTTTGTAACGCTAAGGGTAAAATCGGCAGGATTTTTCCCTTTAAATTGTTCAGGAAAATCGCTTTTTTCAGCTTCCATTTTATCACCAAGGCCTGGTGTTTCTTTGTGTTCAAGCACGGCCGTGTTGTTGATGGTACCATCAGGTAAAAAACCCACCATGATCCAGATCCTTCCGCTGAACCCTTTATCAGTATATGATTTTACCGCTGTACCGATGTGTTTTTCGCCAGCATAAGCAGGGTAAAATACCAGCGGATCAGAACCATCTTCAGGCATTACTTCAATCCCTGTATTCGGGTCTATTTTATCAAAATCGGGCAATACCCTGCTCAATGCTATTTTAAGGTCTTTCTTTTTTGACTCCTGTATGGGTTCATAGGTGGCATTGTACACAAGGGCAAGTGCCAGTCCTGCTGCTGCTGTCACCAGGAAAAGTGTCAGGACCATGTTCAGTAATGTTGATTCTTTTTTTGCCATAATAAGCTGTTATTTAATATTATGCAATGTCATTTATTTTTGATTCTTTTTTTCACCAAACAATTTTGGTTTCATGCCCCGGTTTATAAGCGGCACAAAAGCATTCATGATCAGGATGGCAAAGGACACCCCTTCGGGGTAGGCTCCCCATACCCTTATAAGTACTGTGATAACCCCAATCCCAATGCCGTAAATCCACATGCCTTTTTTAGTCATAGGCGAGGTAACCATGTCGGTAGCCATGTAAATGGCCCCCAGCATAACGCCGCCTGTTAGTAAATGAAAAGCCGGATCGGCAAAACTTTGGGGATCAATAAGGTGCAACACACCTGTAAACAAAGCAATGCTGCCAATAATGGACAGCGGGGTAGCCAACGGGATGATTTTTTTCCATACAAGGTATATTCCACCAATGATTAGCGCGATGGCAGAAATTTCACCCAGTGATCCGCCCATTTCACCGGTAAGCCAGTCGCTGTATGATGTTGGCATGTTGTTCATGATTTTACTGACGGGTTCGCCGTTGGCAATGCCTTCTTTCATAATAGCCAATGGTGTAGCACCGGTTTCGGCATCTGTCATGGCAAAGTTGAGCACTTGTACTTTTGGCCAGCTTGTCATTTGCACCGGAAAAGAGATCAGCATAAACACACGGCCAACCAGTGCAGGGTTAAATGGATTTTTCCCCAAACCGCCAAAAGACATTTTTCCAATTCCAATGGCGACAATGGCACCGATAACAATGATCCACCAGGGCAGATTTGCAGGGACATTGAATGCCAGCAACACACCTGTAAGAATGGCTGAGCCGTCCGGAATGGTATTGTTCCCTTTGATCAAAAATTTCTGGATAACCCATTCTACTAAAATACAGGCTGCAACTGCAATTGCCTGTACACGAATGGCATCAAGTCCAAAGAAATACACAGATACCAAAAAAGCAGGTACCAACGCAATTAAAACAGTGTACATGATCTTTTGTACCGAGTCTTTATCGCTGACGTGTGGTGATTGAGATACAATTAATTTATTGGTATTCATGGGTCTATTTTTTTCTTGATCTGATGATTTGACTTACGTTTGCTTTTCCCAGCCGGATAAAATCCAGCAGTGGCACATTGGCAGGGCATGTATAGCTGCATGAACCGCATTCAATACAATCCATTACATGTTCATTTTCCAGCATTTCCCAGTCTTCATTTTCTGAAATGTTTCTTAAAAGGTATGGTTCAATTCCTGCTGCGCATGCTTCAACGCAACGTGCACAACGTATGCAATGCAATTCAGTGTCACGTTTACTTTCTTTTCTGTTGAAAATGGTAATGCCACTTGTTCCTTTGGTTACCGGGACGTTTATTGTGCTTGTCGCTTTTCCCATCATTGGCCCGCCACTGACAACTTTTCCTGTGTCTTTGGGTAATCCGCCTGCTTCTTCAATCAGTTCAGACAAAGGCGCCCCGACCCGGGCAAGCAAATTACATGGTTCTTTCACAGATTTTCCGGTTACGCATACCACACGCTCAAAGAGTGGTTTGTTTTTTTGTACCGCTTCATAAACGGCCACAGTAGTGCCAACATTCTGCACAACACAACCAATATCGAGGGGTAAGCCTCCTGATGGTACTTCCCTGTTAAGCAGCGCTTTGATGAGCTGTTTTTCACCCCCTTGCGGATACTGTGTTTTCAGGGCCTGGATTTGTATGCCATCGTAATCTTTTGCGATGCTCGTAAGGAATTCTATGGCATCTGGTTTGTTGTTTTCAATGCCGATGATGGCTTTGGTGACGTTTGTGGCTTTCATCAGAAGCTGTGTACCAACCATGATCTGGTGTCCTTTTTCCAGCATTACCCGGTGATCTGATGTCAGATAGGGTTCACATTCTGCCCCGTTGATGATGATATGATCGATGGTTTTACCATCCGGTATTGAAAGTTTTACGTGTGTAGGAAATGTAGCACCACCTAAACCAACAATCCCGGCATCGGCAATTTTATTGCGAATTTCTTCGGGTGTAGCGCTGATGTCTTTTATTAAGTCTTTGCTTGTATCAATTCCTTCTTCCCACTCATCGCCCTCTGTATCAATGATGATACATGGTTTTTTAAACCCGGCAGCATCCATCATGTTATCAATTTTCTTCACTTTTCCGGATACCGGGGAATGAAGATTTGATGAAACAAAACCACCTGCTTTGGCTATCAAGGTGCCGGTTTTTACTTTATCGCCTCGTTTTACAACCGGTTGTGCAGGCGCTCCAATGTGTTGTGAAACGGGAACGATCACCTGCTTGGGCAAAGGCATTTCCTTGATTCCTTTCCCGGCTGAAAGTTTATTTTCTGCGGGATGTACACCACCTTTTGGAAAGGTCTTTAACATGGCATTTCCTCCTTATGCTTTGGTTTCGCCTGAATCTGATTTCTTTTGTTCCTGTTTGCTTTCAGACGGCTTGTTAGTATTATCATTCGATTGACTGATATTCTCTGTTTCTTTTTTGGCCTGGGTTTTTTTTTCCGATTTTTTCTTTTTGGGTGGAAAATTCACCTCAAGAATAGCACCCGTCGGGCAAACCGGGGCACATTTACGACAAAGCTTACATTTTTCATAATCAATATAAGCCAGGTTGTTTTCAAGGGTAATGGCATCAAAAGGACATTCCTTGACGCATTTTCCGCACCCAATACAGGCCACATCACAAGCCTTTTTAGCAGGCCCGCCTTTGTCCTTGTTAACACAACTGACAAAAACCCGCCGGCTTTTCTTGCCAAGGTTTCTCAACTCTATGATATCGTGTGGGCAGACTTCAACGCATGCATTGCAGGCGGTGCAATTTTCATCTATGACTTCCGGTAAGTTGGTTTCAGGGTTCATGTGTATGGCATCAAAATTACACACGTCCACACAATCTGCTAAACCAAGGCATCCGTAAGGGCAGTCTGTATCGCCACTGTAAGTCTGGCTTGCCAACACACATGATTTCGGTCCATCGTAAACGCTGGTTTTTTTCCTGTGTTCAGGACTTCCCTGGCAGCGTACTACTGCGACCTGTTTTTCTTTTTCAGCTACTTCCTTGCCCAATATTTTGGCTGCTGCTTTCATGGTTTCATTGCCGCCAACCGGGCAATAAAAGTCATCCAGGCTGTCTGCTTCAACCAGGGCTTCAGCAAATCCCCTGCATCCGGGATATCCGCAACCACCGCAGTTGGCACCCGGTAACAATTCATCAATTTCATCAATGCGGGGATCTTCTACTACTTTAAAGCGCTGAGCAACAACATACAGAATCAATGCCAGAATAATTCCCAGTCCGCTCAGTGATAACAAAGTATAAAGTATAATTTCCATATTATTCGTGTGTTTTGTTTAGATTGAAACGAAAAGATTTTTTTAATCTTGGGCGTAACATTTTCAGAATCAAAAAATAAGGGGCCAATATTAAAACCGCTATGAGGCCACTAAGGCCTTCGTTCCCGGTAATGTTGACACATAAAATAAGTGTAAAAAGAGAAACGAGAAATGGCAAAAGGTATCCGATGAACAGGGCTTTATATCCGTGCTTTTGACTGATGCTGACAACAACATGCTCCCCATGATGATAATCCGGTGGTGCGTCATCGATTTCAATGATTTTTTCTTTGGTATCCATGCCGCAAACGCTTTGAATCTTGCAGGAAGCACAAGCAGACTCCGCCAGTATTTTCACAAAAACCGAATTGTCCTGGCAGTGGTCAACAATGCCTTTATGTTCAACCCTTGTTTTGCTGCTCATTTCAGATCCTCTTAATTTGCTGACAAAACTAAAAAGTTTCCTGATAAAAAAAACTGTCCTTTAACATTTAGTTGATGGAAAGAATAATTTTAAATGAGATTAAATAAGGGGAAAGTTGTTTCGGGTTTCGGATTCTGTGTTTTGGGTTATTATCCAATGACAGCGCCGGATTTTCCTTTTTCATCGGGTTGCATAAAGCGTAAGGTTCCATTTGGTTCTTTGGCCATGAGCACCATGCCCTGGGATTCAATTCCACGGAGTTTTTTGGGTTTCAGGTTGGCAAGGTAAGCCACCTGCTTGCCGGTAATTTCATCCGGGTTGTAATATTCAGCAATGCCTGCAACAACGGTACGTTTATCGCCTCCGATATCAAGGTTTAACTTAAGTAGTTTTTTTGTTTTCGGCACTTTTTCCGCTTTCACAATGGTCGCCAGCCTGATGTCCATTTTCATGAAATCATCAAAATCGCATGGTTCTTTTAGAGGTTCCGGTTTGGCCTCTTTGTTCTCTTCATTGCTTTTTTTTGCAGCAACAAGTTTGTCATATTGTGCCTGTATTGTCTTATCATCAATTTTTTCAAACAGCAGTCCGCTTTTGTTTATTTTGTGGCCTGGTTTCAACCGTTCAAAAGTATCCTCTTCCGGCCAGTTATGCAGACCGGTATTCAGAAACTCCCGCAGCTTCTTCATGGAGAAGGGGAGGAATGCATCTCCCAGCTGTGTCAGTTGTGCTGATAATTGCAGGCATACATATAATATGGTTTGAACTTTTTCCGGATCGGTTTTGATGCGTATCCAGGGTTCGGTATCGGCCAGGTATTTGTTCCCGGCACGTGCCATGTTCATAAAGCTTTGGAGGGCTTCCCTGAACTTAAATGTTTCAATTTTTTCGGTGATGGATTTTTTCAATGCAAACACCTCTTTAATAATGTCTTTTTCATCTGCCGAAAATTTTCCGGGGGCAGGCACTTTCCCATCGAAATATTTATGGGTAAGCACGATGCTTCGGTTGACAAAATTGCCCAGATTGGCTACCAGCTCGTTGTTGTTTCTGGCCTGAAAATCTTTCCATGAAAAATTGTTGTCTTTGGTTTCGGGCGCATTGGCTGTAAGTACATACCTGAGAACATCCTGTTTTCCGGGAAAATCTTTTATATATTCGTGTAACCAGACCGCCCAGTTTTTACTGGTGGAAATTTTATCGCCCTCAAGGTTCAGGAATTCGTTGGCAGGAACGTTATCCGGCAGGATATAACTGCCTTCGTGTTTCAGCATGGATGGAAAAACAATGCAATGAAAAACAATGTTGTCTTTACCGATAAAATGAATCAGACGTGTGTCTTTATTTTTCCAGTATTTTTCCCAATCATCCGTGAGTTCTTTTGTGGCGGAAATGTATCCAATGGGCGCATCAAACCAGACGTAAAGCACTTTATCTTTAACATCCTCAAGAGGGACTGGCACACCCCATTTGAGGTCCCTTGACACGGCGCGAGGAGTTAAGCCGCTGTCGAGCCAGGATTTACACTGACCATATACGTTTGGTTTCCACTCTTTGTGCTCTTCCAGTATCCATTTCCGGAGTTCATTTTCGTATTTATCCAGCGGCAAATACCAGTGTTTGGTTTTTTTAAGTACGGGTTTATTTCCGCTTATGGCTGATTTGGGTGCGATAAGTTCTTTAGGAGATAGCGAAGATCCACATTTTTCGCATTGGTCTCCATAGGCTTCTTCGTAACCACATTTTGGACATGTTCCCGTAATGTACCTGTCAGCAAGAAATTGATTTTCCTGTTCATCGTAGTATTGCTCTGTTGTTTGCTCAATAAATTCACCTTTATTATACAATGTTTTAAAAAATTCAGAAGCTGTTTTGTGATGTTCTTTATTGCTGGTGCGGGAATATATGTCAAAACTGATTCCAAATTCATCGAATGCATCTTTAATCATGTGATGATACCTGTCAACAATTTCCTGGGGCGTTACGCCTTCTTTTTTTGCTTTCAGGGTAATGGGTACACCATGTTCGTCGCTTCCACAAATAAATTTTGTGTCTTTTCCGCGTTGTCTCAGGTAGCGGACATAAATATCGGCAGGGACATACACTCCGGCAAGGTGTCCGATATGTACTGGCCCGTTGGCATAAGGTAAGGCTGCTGTAATGAGGTGTCGTTTGTAATGTTTCATTTTCTTCTTCATTTTTTTGAAAACAGCAACAAATGTAAGGAAATTATTTTAAGGTTCCGTGTTGCGGGTTATTTCATAAGCTTACAAAAATCCACAATGCCTTCGGTGGCTTTTTTTTGGATGATGTTTACTTTGTCTGAAGCAACGTAAGGGGTTTCCGGGTCAATGAGGTGGATTTGGCAATGGCTGGGGCAATAATTTACGAGTCCTGCTGCCGGATATACGTTCAACGAGGAGCCGATAATGAGTACAACATCAGCCTGAGAAGTGATCTCAATGGCTTCTCCAATGGCCGGGACGGCTTCCCCGAACCATACTACATGCGGGCGTAACTGACTACCCAATTCACACGTATCTCCGATGTTCAGTTCACTGCCTTCGATGTCATAAATCAGGTTTTTATCTTTGGTGCTTCTGGCTTTTCTTATTTCACCGTGGAGGTGTAATACTTTAGAGCTGCCGGCACGTTCATGCAGGTCATCCACGTTTTGGGTAACCACATGCACATCAAAGTTGTTTTCAAGCCCGGCAATATTCTTGTGAGCCAGGTTTGGTTGAGCTTCAATCACTTTTTTGCGACGCATGTTATAAAATCTGAGTACAAGCTCCGGGTCATTTTCCCATGCTGCAGGGTTGGCAAGTTCTGTAACATCATATTTTTCCCATAATCCCCCGGTACCGCGAAACGTATCAATTCCACTTTCCTGGCTTATCCCTGCACCTGAAAGTACAACCAGTTTTTCTGTCATAAACCCTTGGTTTTTAATTGGTCATTTTTTCCCGTTTCCTTTCCAGCCGCTTTTTGTCTTTTTTGCTGAGTGAAGATTCATCAATAACCATTACATCTCTTCTTAGATTAAAAAGCCGGAGGTCTATATACCGTTTGGGGTTGATTCGCATGTCCAGAACCAGTCGATTTAGGTTGGTACTGACTTCTTCTAATTGATAATAGAGGCTGTCGTTGTTAACCAGCAGGCCGAGGCTGCCTTCTCCCTGGTTGATTTTATCTGTGATTACAGCCATGTCGTTGATGGCTTTGTTTGCCTGATTGAGGGTTTGTGTAAGCTGCGCTGCTTTCAAGCTATCTGATAGGTCAGACATATTATTAATGGTATTGGAAATGGCTTCATTGTTTTTATTGATTGTGGATGTAATGCTGTCCAGGTTGTTCAGGATAGAAACAATGCGATTTTTTTCACCAGTCATGAGCGAGTCAAGGTTTTCTGATGATGTTTCCAGGTAATTCACGGTTCGTTTGATGCTGGAAAAGCTGTTCTTGAGGTTTCGTTGTGTTTCTTCATTGAAAATATATCCCACCACTTCAATGGCCGTTTGCATTTCTTTCATAAGCTCTTCGGCCTGGTTTCTGATCGGCATCATTTGCATGCTGACCTGCTCTTTGAGGCTTTGTTCTGTTTGGCCAATGAGGGTATCTCCCTTTTCATGCAATGTGTCGCTGTTGCTTAAAACTAATTCAATTCCTTTGGTTCCCATCAGGTCCATACTGTAGATACGGGCGATGGAAGAGTCTGGAATATTGTATTCTTTTTCGGTTATGATTGTTACCAGCAGCTGATTATCTTTCTCGTTCAGCATTTTAATGTTATCTACCTGGCCAATTTGATATCCATTCATAGTCACTTTACTTGATGCATTAAGGCCTTCAATTCTGTCATAAAGGACATAGTATATATATTGTTTGTTAAAAACGTCTTTATTTTTCAAGTAATTAAAGCCCCAGTAACTTGTTGCCAGGATAATTACAATCAATATCCCTGTGAAGATATATTTTTTTCCTTGTTTTGTCATATCATTATTGATTTAGTGCTTTTATTGCGTCACGCACCGTAATTCTTTGGTTGTTTCTAAACGCCACAATGAAACAATCTTTGATATCAGCACTCAAATTTTTATGCAAGGTAACAATTTTTTGAAAACTGTTTGTTTTTTCTGCTGTATGTTTGTAAAAACCATTGTGTTTATACTGCCACAGGGTATTTAGTCCGGGGTATTTATTTTGAAGTGAGTCAATGGAATCTTTGGAAGTGCCGATTTGTATTCTGAAGCAGATTTCATCATTTTCAGATGCAGGAAATGAAGGGGTGTTTTTGTTTTGCTCAGATGTATCTTGTTTTAAATTATCATTATCCGGCTCTTCGAGGTAACCTGCAAGGGATTCTTCTTCAAGTAGATTATCATCCTCAAAGGCTTTTTTATATGCTTTAAAAGCTCTGTATATTGCAGAAGCTAAATATGTAATCCCATCATCCGAATTCAGGAATTTTTCTTCTTCTTTATTGGAGATGAATCCTGTTTCGATGAGAATACTTGGCATGGTTACTTTGCGCAACACCCAGAATCCTGCTTGTTTTACGCCGCGATCAATACGTCCGACACGTTCTCTGAATTCGTTCTGAACGAGAGCTGCCAGATTAAGGCTTTGATCAAGATAGGCGTTTTGAAACATGCTCAGCATGATATGTGATTCCGCGCTGGTCGGGTCAAAACCATCATAATTTTCTTTGTAATTTTTTTCTTGCAAGATGACAGCATTTTCTTTTTTAGCTACCTCAAGATTTTCTTCAGATACGTGTAATCCCATGGCAAAAGTTTCTGACCCAATTGCTTTGTGTGATTCTGCCGCATTTGTATGTATGCTGATAAACAGATCTGCTTTGACGTCGTTGGCGATTTTTGCCCTTTCATATAATTTCACATAAGTATCTGTTTCACGGGTATAAATGACTTCAACATCCGGAAATTGTTCCTTGATATATCCACCAAGTTTCAAAGCAATTTTCAGTGCGACATCTTTCTCATAGGAAAAGGATCCTACAGCACCAGAATCTCGGCCCCCGTGTCCGGGATCAATAACCACTTTTTCCAGTTTGATGTCGTTGTTGCCGTTTTGTGCTGCCATGAAACCAGGCAGGCAAATCATAAGCAGGATACTTAGTAATGTTGTTATTCGTTTATTCATCATCGGCATTGCTATTTTGAATGCATTTTTTAATTAGTTTTGAACCGGATTTAAAATTACAAAAACAACGCCAAATTTTTGAGAATATTTGAAAAAATATTTAAAAGATTATTAACAATACTGATGTTTTCTGCTATTGGAAGCTGTATTTGTACAGTATCAGCAAAGGATGGAATTCTTCATGATTTGCAATCTCTGCCTGATACAAGCATTAACAACAGGGAAGAAGCAGACAGTATTGCTGTGAAAGACAGCATCCAAAGTGACAGCACAAAGCCGGATAGTGTAAAAAAACAAACAAGCTCAAATGCACTTGAGTACCCGGTTTATTATCATGCCACTGACAGCAATGTCATTTATCTGCAAAAGAGTCTGATTTTTTTGTATAAAGATGCTGAGATTAATTATGATGATATACAGGTCAATGCAGGTTTTATCAGGGTGGATTTGGATGAAAATGAATTGTTGGCTTACGGTATGGCAGATTCAACAGGATCTACGATTGGGAAGCCGGTATTTAAGCAGGGGGATGAAAGTTTTAAAGCGGATACCATCCGTTACAACTTTAAATCCAAACGGGGCATCATCAAAGAAGTGACGACTGAATTTGATGGCAGTTTTATGCATGGATCACGCACAAAAAGGCAGGCTGACAAAAGCATTCACATGGTGAATGGAAAATTTACAACCTGTGATCTGGAGCATCCACATTTTTATTTTAATATTTCCAAAGCCAAGGTAATTCCCGACGATAAAATTGTAGCAGGGCCTTCATACCTTGTTCTTGAAGACATTCCTACGCCGGTAGGTATTCCCTTTGGGTTTTTCCCAAACACCAAAGGAGCCAATTCAGGTGTCGTTATACCCGAATATGGGGAAGAACAAAACAGGGGGTTTTTTCTTCGCAACGGTGGATATTATTGGGCAATCAATGATTACCTTGATTTTTTACTGACAGGCGGTATATACTCAAAAGGCAGTTGGGATGCAAGGGCAACAACACATTATAAATTCAGGTATAAGATGAGCGGGAATCTGAGTTTTCATTACAATAAAAACGTGTTGGGATACAAAGGCCTTGAAGATTATCAGACCAACCGGATGTACAAATTTAAATGGCATCATAAACAGGATCCGAAGGCACATCCCAGCATGAATTTCAGTGCCAATGTAGATATGAGTTCAAGTGCTTATGACAATTACAATACCTACAGTGCACAAAATCGGTTAAAAAACACCAAGCAATCCAGTATCAACTTCAGCAAATTTTGGCCGGGTACGCCATTTTCGTTGAACATGTCGTTCCTGCACAGCCAGAACAGCAGAGACAGTTCGGTTACCCTCACTTTGCCCCAAATGAGTTTTAACATGAGCCGTATTTATCCGCTGAAGCGAAAGGACGCCACCGGTAGGCCAAAGTTTTACGAAAAGATTGGAATTACTTATTCCATGGCATCCCTAAACAGGGTGACAGCGCATGAAGATTCAATTTTTGAATCACGGTTTGATGATTTTACCAATGGGATAAAACACAGCGTTCCGGTGAGTACAAGCATGAAACTTTTCAAACACCTGACCTTATCACCAAATTTTAACTTTACAGATCGCATGTATTTTGAAGAAACCCGCCGGTATTATGACGATTCCCTTTTCAATGAAACTGATTCTACATACGGCGGCGTGGTAACTGAGGAGGTGCCGGGGTTTGTTAATGCGTGGGATTACCGTGCCGGCGCCAGTTTGTCCGCAAAAATTTACGGCATGTTTGAATTTCGATCAGAGAGGATAAAAGCACTCAGGCATGTGCTTACTCCCAATGTAAGTTACAGCTATTTTCCTGATTTTTCTAAGGAAAAATATGGCTTTTATGAGGATTTTATTTCCGAAATCCGTTACAATGAGTACACAGGACAATATGATACCGTTCGGGGTACTTATTCACGATTTGAGGGTGGCGTTTATGGCTCTCCTCCATCCGGGGGTGCTGGGTCTGTCAGTTTTTCATTAAGCAACAAGCTGGATATGAAAGTAGCCAGCCCAAACGATACCGCTAAAAAAGAAAGAAAGATAACCTTGCTTGAGTCGCTGAATTTTCGTACCAATTACAACATCATGGCGGATTCATTGAACTGGTCTCCATTAACCATGACAGGACGTACGAGGGTGGGGGAATTCAATATCAATTTCAGTTCCACATTTGACCCCTATGCATACATGGTTGATTCCAACGGCAGCGCAAAACGCATCAACGAAATGCAAATAAACCGCGAAGGCGAACTTTTCCGTATTACACGGGCCAGTCTAAACTTAGGTGTAGGATTCAGCGCTTCCAAAGACAAAGAAAATAACCAACAAGCTCAAAACTTTTTGTATGGTTATCCACATTCTTATGTTGATTTTTCAATACCATGGAACGTGAATTTTGCTTATACGTTGAATTACAACAAACCTTACGATGAAAAACAGTTGACACAGACGGTGAATGTAAGGGGTGATGTCAGCGTCACCAAGAAGTGGAAAGTCAGCTTTAATACAGGGTATGATTTTGTCAATCAGAAAATATCCTATACTCACGTAGAGATTCATCGCGATTTGCATTGTTGGGAAATGAGCCTGGCGTTTGTGCCTTTTGGAAACAACACGTATTACAGTTTCCAGATCAATGTAAAATCCGCTATGCTCCAGGACCTGAAGTTACATAAGCGACAGAGTTTCTGGGATAATATTTGATGTTGAGAGTTGGAAGTGGTGAGACTGGTGGGATTGTTCGATTGTGAGATGTGTGAGAAGGAGAAATGGTGTGATGTTTTTACACGTGCGCCAGGACGCAGGCGAATATCCTGCGAACATCCGATGCGTTGGTGCTTTTCTGCATGCAGGGCTGACAGGCGGAAGCCCCTGCAGACAGCTTAAAGCACCCGCAGAGGAGTGCGGAGATAGAAGCCGGAGACCGCCTGGGCGCCCATAATAATATGATTTAAATTATGATCAACTGCACAGGTCAAAACCAGACAATTATGTATCAGGGAGGGGATACATACCTAAAAAATTATGAATGACTTTTTATTTTCAGATATTCTAAAGCTTTTTTCCTGATGTCTTTCTGAATATTCTGAACGGAAATGCTTTTGATGATGCTTTCGAGATGGCCGGAGTGTAAAATATAATTACGCGTGTATTGAAAATTCAAATCGTAAATCCAGGCTATTTGCAGGACTTTAAAATCGTTGAGGTATTGCATATCGGATTTAAACACAATTTGTTCATTAAAAAAAACATCCAACACCCTGCTGCTGATCTTGTCAGCATTTTCCAACCCCAGTTCCAGGCTGATGTTGCGTTTACCTTTGAGCATATCACGGTAGTATTCATCCACGATGCGGAAAATGTCCATTTTGTCGGCGTCACGGATCATTTTTGCAAACATCATGCTTTGTTCGTCTAAATTATCCTCAATCCTGGGCAAACCGTGATTGTGGATGCTGTTGATGATGATGGTTTGTTCGGCATGAGAAAAGCTTTTGAGTTTATTAATTTCTTTCAGCACATCAATGCCCAAATCACCATGATACACCGAATCTTTATCTGAAAACGTGTTGTAATCACGGTATTGCTTAAATCTGCCAATATCATGATATAACCCAATGAACCCTGCCAGTTTTTTTTCATACTCAGACAGGTTCAGGCTTTCAGCCAGATTGATGATGTGCTTACATACCAGTAAACTGTGCTTATATTTCAGTTGAATATTTCCATTATAAAAATCATCATCCTTGCGTAAAAACCCGTCAACGTATTGTTTCAGCCATTTTTTTTCACTTTCAATGTTCAGTTGCTCATTCATCTGGCTGTTATTTGTTTAGCTTTTTAAAGAGTTCAATGCGTTCTTTAAGTTCGTCCATTCTGTCAAGCCCTATTTGCGATACACAGGCACGCAAAGCTTCGCTTCGGTTAGAACCGGTGTTGTCAAGGGCTATGGCAGAAATGCCTACCTGAATCAGGGCTTCAAGCAATTCTCCGCCGCTCATGCCAGGGTATGAAATGGTAAAATAGAACCCATCTGCAATTGGTTTATCGATATCGGTATCATACACAATGTCAAAGCCGGCACCGGTAAACATTTTTTTCATGATGGAGGCGCGTTCGCCGTACTCTTTAACAAATTCCACAAAATTGAATTTGCCTTCGTTTGCAGCTTTAAACATGGCGGCAAGTGCATATTGAGCAGAATGTGACACCCCTGATGACAGTGAATAAATGATGCGTAATACGAAAGTGTATCCAAATTCATCTGCACCAAAACGTTCTCTCAGGGGAGCATATTTTCGGTTGTAAATTTTATCAGAAATGGCTGTGATAGCAAGCCTCTGCCCGGCGTAGCTAAAAGCTTTGGAGCTGGATATCAGCAAAATATAATTATCTGTGTATTTTGATACGCTTGATTGATAAGGCGGTTTTCCCGGTTTGGACATGTCTTTACGAAAATCCATGGCAAAATAGGCCAGGTCTTCGATGACAATCACATCGTATTTATTGGCCAGATCACCGATGATTTGCAGCTCTTCTTCCGTTAAGCATACCCATGTCGGGTTGTTGGGGTTGGAATAAATGATGGAGTTGATGTTTCCGTTCTTCAGGTATGATTCAAGTTTGTCACGCAATTTTTTGCCCCTGAAATTATAGACATCAAAGCTTTCGTATTTTTGATTCAGCACTTTAAATTGCTGCTTCTGCACAGGAAATCCCGGATCGATGAACAGGGCAGTGTCTTTTTGGGGATCAATGTTGCCACAAAGCAAAAAGCTGGCGTATCCGCCCTGCATCGAACCTACTGTGGGTACACAGCTTTCAGGGCTGATGTCTGTGTTCATAAAGTTTTTAATGAACCTGGATGCTTCTTGTTTAAGTGGTTTTATGCCGTCAACCATAGGGTAATCAGAAGCAACGCCGCGTTTGAGAGCATCTATTTCAGCATTGACACCGACTTCCGGAGGATTGAGGCCGGGAACGCCCATTTCCATACGAAAAAATGGAATTCCGGAATCCTCCTGAATGAAGTTGACCATGCCAACAATTTCCCGAATGGTGGCTTTTCCTAGGTTATCCAAGCCAAATTTCTTTGCAAAACCGGCAATATAATCTTTACTTAATGGTAAATTTTTCATAAACAGGCAAATTTTGGTTCTGTGACAATATTAAAAAAAAAATCCGGAAAAAGGAAATGTTGTAAGACGTATTGAACATAAAAATATGGGTTCTATTGTCAATTTTAAAGGGTTCCGATTAGCCGTTTGTATCTAATCTTTTTGTGTGTAATGACCGATAGGTTACAAGTCTGAAGTCGGAAGACCAGAGCCGGAAGAAATATTCATAACTCCTGAGTTTCGACTCCATTACAGCTAATTATGCAATTAAAGATACCGGTAGGTTTTACACTGCCTGTCAGACTTTTTGACGAAAAATTGGCAGTAAAACCAAAATGTTAAAACAAAAAATGCCGGTAACACACCGGCATTTTTTACATTGTACTTGAAAATTTTTATTGATTCAGGATAAGTGGAAGCCCATCATTTCCACCAATGATAACAGTTTTGGCGTTGTTGCTTTGAGACAGTTTCAGGGTGGTTTCTATTCCACGCATTTGTAACAGGTTGGTTGTCAGTGATTTGTTAATAATGTTGTTGGCCGCTGCTTCACCTTCAGCTTCAATACGTTTACGTTCGGCTTCTTTTTTTTCTTTTTGCAGCCTGAATTCGTAAGCCAGGGATTCTTGTTCCTGTTTTAGTTTCATCTCAATGGCCTTTTTGATATCCGGTGGCAGGTTGATTGATCGTATTAACACTGCTTTGGTGGTAATAAAGTTGGCATTGAGAATTTCAGTAGATTCTTTGATAATTGCATTTTCGACTTCCGCCCGTTTTGTGGAATAAATTTCCTCTGCTTTGTAGCGGCCCATTACCTGTCGTACAGTTGATCGAACTTCCGGAATGACAAGCTGGTTTTCAAATAATGTACCAAAATTTTTGTGCAGGTAAGGCAGTTCTTCGTATGTTGGGAAATACCTCACGGTAATGTCAACTTGTACGGACAGTCCGTTTTTGTCAAGGACATCCATTGTTTCTTCAGTTGTGCGTTCTTTTACATCATAAATAATGAACCTGTTCCATGGGGCTAACACATGAAGGCCTTCCCCATATATCGTTTCAGTATCCAAACCGCCACTAAATGGCCTGAATAAAACACCGCGTTCACCGGCATCCACGATTTTAAACATTGAATTTCCAAAAATCAGCAGTAAAACAACAACTACGCCGATTCCAATTAATAATTTCTTTTGATTCTGTTTCATAATTTTCCTTTTTTATAGATTATCATTTGAATTGGGTTTAATACAAAGCACGGGAATATTAGATCCCATAATGATCTTTCTTGCCAGCGAACCCAGCAACTTTTCTTTAATGGGATTTTCCTGTTGAATCATAATGACAATCAAATCTCCGTTTACATCATCAGCGTAATCCATAAGCCCATTGGCTATATCATCAAGTTTATTGTTTGTTTTCAATAATTTAGCAGAACATTGTATGTCGTGTTCAACAAAGTAATCCTTAACTTGTTCTAGCAAAATCCTTAATCTTGTAAGTTTAAATTCTTTGGTAGGAATTGATGCTGATACAACATTAACATGGGAATTAAAATAAACAGCCAGTTTCTTTGTTATGTCCAGTTTCTCTGTGGTCGTTTTTGTCAGGTCAAGGGGAAGCACTATACGGTGACAACCTTGCCTGTGATGTTTGCCTTTTATGCTGATAACAGGACAGGGGGATTCCTTAATGATGCGCATGGTAATAGGCCCGATGGTCATTTTCCGTGTGCCGATGAATATAAAACGGGCATTTATGTTGCGTGCGGTTTCCAGTATTGTTGATACAATACGGCCATATTCAATATGAAAAGTGCAAGGTATGTCAGATTGTTCGGTAACCTCCCGGCTGATGTCGTTCAATTTGTCAGTAAGGGAATCCAGGTCATCGCTGAAGCCGGATTCATTGTTTTTTGAAAGCTGCTCAGTTATCACATGCAACAGGATAATCCGGGCATTGATGAGTTTTGCAATATTATAAGACTGCTTCAGTGCAATCATGGATTGTTCACGAAAGTCAACCGGTACGAGTATGGAGTCATTTATTGTATCCATATAAAATTTTTGTACTTTTGACATTTAGCCTTAATTTATTGAACACAAATGTAACCATTTTATACTATGAAAAAAATATTATCTTCTGAACTCATATTAAATCCTGACGGAAGCATCTATCATATCAAACTTAAACCGGAAAACATTGCCGATGATATTATTCTTGTGGGCGATCCGGGCAGGGTAGAGGTTGTTTCTTCGTTTTTTGATGAAATACATTACAAAGGACAAAACCGGGAATTTGCCACACATACCGGCACATACAAGGGCAAGCGTATATCATGTATTTCGTCGGGGATTGGTACAGATAACATTGATATTGTGGTCAATGAGCTGGATGCCCTTGCAAATATTGATTTGGAAAAACGTGTACAGAAAAAATCGCATCGCAGCCTGAATTTAATCCGCATT
Organism: uncultured Bacteroidales bacterium; assembly: GCA_964615585.1. GTDB lineage: Bacteria > Bacteroidota > Bacteroidia > Bacteroidales > ML635J-15 > JAQIBY01. The sequence continues at coordinate 21,215 of CAZTNS010000039.1, forward strand.
GGAACCAGTGGTGCTTTACAGGAAGATGTTCCTGTTGACAGTTTTGTGATGAGCGATATCGCCGTAGGTTTTGATGGGATGCTGAATTTTTACGCCGGCCGTGATTCGGTTTCCATGCTTGATATTGAAGCCGCGTTTAAACAACACATGAACTGGGATGCACTGCTGAATACCCCTTATTTTGTAAAAGCATCTGCTGGATTAATGGAAAAAATTGGTAAAGGCATAAAACCGGGAATTACCATATCATCCAATGGGTTTTACGGGCCACAGGGGCGTGTTTTACGGTTGCCGTTGCGTGTTCCTGAACTGAATGAAAAAATGCGCTCTTTCGAATATGACGGCCTTAAGATCACAAATTATGAAATGGAAAGCTCGGCCATTTACGGATTGGCCAGGATGCTTGGCCACAATGCATTAACAGTATGCGCCATCATTGCCAACAGGTATAAAAAACAATCCAGTAAAGACTATCATCCGGGGGTTAAAAAGCTGATTAAACTTGTACTGGATAGAATTGTGCAAGTATCAAATGTCAACTAAACACAAATTAGTACCCGTCCTGGGAAAAAATAGTATCTTATCAATAGTATTCGTGTTATTTTTGGCAGAATATTGATTTTTGCCACAAAAGCACACTTGTATTGAGCGAAGCCGAAATAAAAGCACAAAATTCCACTAAATTACCTTATAAAGCGTTTGATTCCTTGACCAATATTAGCAACATTAAAGTTAATTACGTAACCAAGTCGTCTGTTTGTTTATTTTAAGTGACACAAAATCTGTGCTTTCCAAACCGGATTTAACTCATCAACTGCTTTTATTTCACATATTACTTTGTATTCTATCAACACATCTAATCTTAATCCCACTTCAAAAGTAAGTCCATCATGAATTAGATGAGAAAACCCGCCTCTAAATTATAAATGAATAACGAACATTGGAACAATAGAATATAGAATATAGAATGATGAATTATAACTTTTTCTTTTTTGTTCATTATTCGATTGTTCTGTTGATCATTATTCTTTATTCAAATCGTAATAAAGCTATATATTATTGATCTTCAACTAACACCTGAATCTTAAACCCTTATTTTGAAGTTTTGGATTTAATGCAATGTTCTTCCCGAAGAAATCAGGTTTTTCCAATAAAATGACAGTGAGTTTTAGAAAGGATTGTATGAGAAAGATAACTTAAATTTGTCTATGCAAATATAGCACTTATGAAGTTCAAAATCCCAAATCCCAAATCCCAAATAAATCCC
>CAZTNS010000040.1:0-22399 GCA_964615585.1 uncultured Bacteroidales bacterium
CAGCCACAAGACATCCTTTTTAATGCTTTCCACATAGGTGTCTTCTTCTTTCACTGGGTTGGTATCATCAAAACGGAGGTTGCATTTTCCATTATATTCTGCTTTGATCCCAAAACTCAAACATATTGCCTTGGCATGGCCAATGTGCAAGAACCCATTTGGTTCAGGAGGGAAGCGGGTATAAATGGTTTTATGCTTACCTTTTTCAATATCAGAATCAATGATCTGCTTGATGAAATTTGTTGATTTATTATCTGGTTCACCCATAATATTTCATTTTCATTGTGACAAAAATAAGGGGAATAATCCTTGTAAAGAAAATAAAGGGTATTAAATTAGCAAAAAAAAGCAATAACCATGGGTATCATAAAAATTGAAGGCTTGGAGTTTTATGCCTATCACGGTCATTACAGGGAAGAACGCTATGTAGGAAACAGGTTTTTGCTGGACATCAGCATAAACACAAACACCACAAAAGCTGAAAAAAGTGATAACATTGAAGATACCCTGAATTATCAGCAGGTGTATGCGATCATTAAAGATGACATGGAAAACAAGCAATCCCACTTGCTGGAAAACATTGGCAGACGCATCATTGACCGCTTGTACAAAAATTTTGACGGTATAGACAAGGTGAAATTGAAAATTTCAAAGATAAACCCTCCGATGGGAGGACAAATACAATCGGTAAGTGTCACCATCGAAGATTAATAGGCGGGAAAAACTTTGTCCGCGGTGTGGAAATATATTCACCTGCACAGGCGACCAACGCTGTTGGTGTAACAACCATCAGATTTCTGCTGCGCTACAGCGTTACATGGCGTTGATGTGGAAAGATTGCCTGTGCGAAAACTGTTTTCGGGAACTATTGTCAAGTCAAGCCTAATCTGACACCCCAAATTTTGTTCTTTTTCGTTTTTTTCTTCATAAAAAAAGATGCGCGTGGCTATGGCTATGTTTACTTTTTTATTTCGACGGTTCTACTGCAAATTTTGGCTACACCCGGCTCCGATAGCTATCGGAGCTCAACACATCGCAGCAAATCGCAGGACAGCGGCTTGGTTCTTCCCTCGGTTGCACAAAATTTTCAGTATGAGCATTTTGAAAAACAAAAAATCCCTTCGACTTAATCATCATCTTAGGCTTAAAATGACACTGGGGGCAAATTTTCTTGGTAATGAAAAAAAGATTATTTAATTTTGTGGCTCCTAACGAAACGGTACCTTGGCCGAGTGGTTAGGCAGTGGTCTGCAAAACCACGTACGGCGGTTCGAGTCCGCCAGGTACCTCAAAGCCATCAGCCAACAGGCGGGTGGCTTTTCTTTTTTGTTGGGTGCTTAGGTTTATTCTTCTGATTTCTTTATTTTGAACTCGTATTCTTCCATCACAGGATTGGCAAGCACTTTTTTACATGTATCTTCCACTTTGGCTTTGGCATCTTTTTCTGAAGTAGCTTCAATTTCATAACGGATATGTTTGCCTACGCGCAGGTTTTCCACGCTTTTGTATCCCATGTTATGCATTAAATTATTGACGGTTTTGCCCTGCGGGTCAAGCAGTGCTTTTTGTGGCATAACATTGATTTCAGCTATAAATTTCATAATTCATAAGTTTTGTTGTGAGTACTGATAAAATGATGAACAAAAGATAAAATGACATACAGTAAAATAATCATGGGCAAGGCTACGAACTGAAAAAGTATGATTAAAATAACCGATGCAGCGAGAAACACCCAGATAAGTTTATTATTTCTCCAGGAAAAACCGGTTATCTTAAGGGAAAACATTCTGACCGGGACAAGCATTAGAACAGATGTAGCAAGACATGATACAGCCCAGAAAATTTTGGTGGTTGTCATTTGAAGCAACCAACTGTGATCAGTAAGTGAAAAGCTTAAAATTATCCCGGCATGGAATAAGGCAGAAGCCGGGACAGCCATTCCGACAAAATGACTTTTTTTATGGTGCCTGACATTGAATATTGCCAAACGTATAACAGCAGTAGCAGCAGGTAAAAAAACCAGAAATAACATCCATGCCGGAAATTGCCAGTCAAGTAACAACCTGTACATTAAAAATGACGGGGCCAGCCCAAAACTGATGGCATCCGCCAAAGAATCAAGTTCTACTCCAATTTGTGAACAGGCATCTATCAACCGGGCTACCAAGCCGTCAAATAAATCAAATAAGGCTGCGGCCAAAATAAACAAAGCCGACTCAAGGTACATATTCAGGCTTGCCATAACAATTGCAAAAACACCTGCACCAAAGTTCATCATAGTTATGCCTGAAGGGATCATCCACATGGCATTATTTTCATCTTTACCCATGTTTCAAAAGTAATAAAAACTTTCTTAATCTTTGATTAACATTTTATTTTTTCAGGTGGATGTAAAATATTTCCTGACACACAGTATTCTCACTCCTGACACTCACACAAAAGAATGGCATCACGTCAATCCTGACACAACCAACTTCGTTAAAAAAGCAAGCCAAATAAATCATGCAAGCCATAAATGAGAATTGTCACAGGCTTACAGTCTGTTTTTACCAGGAATCATCCCTATCTAACATAAAATTTCAAATTGTCTAAAGCAAGTGGGGTTATCAGTCTTTTATCATTTGAAACCCAAAATAGATTTCTGTATCCGGCGATAATGTGTATATTGGTATCGCAAAATAAAACCATTGGCAACACACGACAATACATATCACCGGCTGCGTGAACTGGTCAAGCTTTTACCGGAAAAACCAGGGATATATCAGTTTTACGACAAAAACCAAAAATTGCTGTATGTCGGGAAAGCCAAAAACTTAAAAAAACGGGTAACCAGTTATTTTTCCAAAAAACACGAGAGCAACCGGACTGCTGTGATGGTTAAGCGCATTCATGATGTTAAACACACCGTGGTAGAAACAGAAACCGATGCTTTATTGCTTGAAAACAGCCTGATCAAACAGAATCAGCCTCGCTACAATGTGATGCTCAAAGACGACAAAACCTATCCCTGGCTGGTGATAAAAAACGAGTCTTTTCCCCGTGTATTTCTCACACGAAATGTGATTAAAGACGGCTCCGAGTATTTTGGCCCTTATACATCCGTGCGGATGGTGCGAACACTGCTTGAATTCATTCGTCAGCTTTACCCGTTGCGCACATGTAAATACACCCTGAGTGATAAAAACATCAAAGCCGGGAAATACAAACGTTGCCTGGAATATCATATCGGGAAATGCCTGGCCCCCTGCGAAGGTTTGCAAAGCAAAGCCGATTACAATGCTAACATTGATAACGTGCGAAACATCATCAAAGGGAACCTCAACGCTGTACAGCACTACATGCAAAAGCAAATGGAAGCCAAAGCTGCTGAATATAAATTTGAGGAAGCTGAAGACTTGCGGCAAAAAATTGAATTGATGAACAATTATAAGTCAAAATCGACCATTGTCAACCCAAATCTGAATAACATTGATGTTTTCGGCATGGCGGAAGACAAGCATTACAGTTTCATCAATTATCTGAAAATATCCAACGGTGCCATCATCCAAACGCATACCCAGGAGATCAGGAAACGCATTGATGAACCTCCGGAAGATATTCTGGCCACAGCCATGCATGACATCCGTAACAAGGTTAACAGCACAGCACAGGAAGCGCTTGTTCCCATGCCACTGCAATTTATACCGGAAGGCATGAAGGTAAGCGTTCCGCAACGCGGGGACAAAAAGAAGCTGTTGGATTTATCTGTGCGCAACGCAAAATATGCGATGCTGGAAAAACACAAGCAAATTGAACACACCAATCCAGAAAAACACCGGCAACGGATTCTTGAAACCCTGCAGCAAGACCTTAAAATGGATAAATTGCCCGAACACATTGAATGCTTTGACAACAGCAATATCCAGGGGCATTATCCGGTGGCTGCATGCGTTGTTTTTAAAAACGGCCGTCCGCAGAAAAAAGCATATCGTCATTACAACATAAAATCCGTGTCCGGGCCGGATGACTATGCATCCATGACCGAAGTGATCACGCGCAGGTACAAACGCATGCTCGAAGAAAACCATAGTCTGCCTCAACTGATTATCATTGATGGAGGAAGAGGACAACTCAGTGCTGCAGTGGAGGGACTGAAAAAACTCAAGATCGAAGAAAAAATCACCATTGTTGGTATTGCTAAGCGGCTGGAAGAAATTTTTTTTCAGGATGACCCTGTGCCGTTGTACCTGGATAAAAACAGTGAATCGCTTAAACTCATACAGCAAGCCCGTGACGAAGCACACCGTTTTGGGATTAAATTTCACCGCAACAAACGCAGCAAAGCATTCATCACATCAGACCTGACAAATATCCCCGGCATCGGTGAAAAAACGGCAGAATTGCTGTTACGTAAATTTGGTTCGGTTGAGCAGATAAAAAAACTACCGGCATCGGAACTGGAAAAAACAGTAGGGAAAAGCAAAGCTAAACGTATCAAGGAAGCTATAGGTAAATAAATCTATGTTTTCAACTGCATAAACTTAGGAAAATTTGTGCAGTTAAGTGCATAAATTAACAAATATCAGATTAATTGTTTCCAGAAGTTTTCTGTATTTATGGTATGAAAGCTGAAATTTTCATAGTTTTTAGTAAAACCAACCGGCGTTTTTGTTTTTTTCTTTGGATTTAATTTGCATTCAAAAGCCAAATATGTGTTGTTGGTTTCTTCAATATAATCAATTTCTTTTTGATGATAATTTCTCCAAAAATAGGTGTTTACAAAATTGCGGCTGTTTGCATTGTTTTTTATTCTTTCTGTAATGAAAAAATTCTCCCACAATTGCCCGGCATCATTTCGTGAACTCATCGCATTGAAATTTCTGATAACAGCGTTTCTGATGCCACAATCATAAAAGTAAATTTTTTGGCTTTTTCCTATTTCATTTCTGGGATTTTTGCTCAATGCATTCAAGCGATAAATAACGTAATTTTGTTCAAGCAATTCAATATACCTTTTAATGGTGTTGACATGTACTTTGAGTTTATTAGATAATTCGTTTAAAGAAACCTCACTTCCTATCTGAAGCGCCAACGCTTTTAACAAATCATACAGCAATTCGGGTTTTTTCAGGTTTTCAAATTGAAGAATGTCTTTGTAAAGGTAGTTTGATGCAATGTTTTCCAGTTCTTCAATAGCAAAGTCTTCAGATTGATTGAAAACTTCAGGGTATAAACCAAACCGCAGGATATTTTCAAGCTGGCCTTTTGCTTTTATTAAATCATTATGATTGACAATTTCACGAAAGGATAATGGGGGTAGATAAAATACCCTTGATCGACCTGTCAATGGTTCTCCGGATGCTTGTTTAAGTCTGAAAGCAGATGACCCGGTAGCGATGAGTTTAATTTCAGGAAAACTATCATGGATAATTTTCAATGTCTGTCCAATATTTCTAACGCTTTGAGCTTCATCCAAAAACAGGTATTCGTATTTTCCCAGAAAGGCATATAATGATTCTGAGTTGCTTGTTTCAAGTGCTTCTTTATTCTGTAGCAATTCACAATTCAAATACCTGGCATTTGTGCGTTTTTCCATTAACGATTTCACAAGGGTAGTTTTTCCAACGCGCCTTGCTCCCAACAGGACCAATACTTTATTAAGTCCCATCGCTTTTTCAATTTGTGTTTCAGCTTCTCGTTTAATCATATTGACAAAATTACAAAATATTCCCTTTCAACTGCATAAAATTAGGCAAATTTGTGCAGTTAAGTGCATAAATTAACAAGTAGATTCATGCTCATCCCCCGACTCCAGGGTTGAAAAACAGTAATATCGCTTGTACAGTAAAAATAGCCCGGCGATGTGCTGATGAACTCGAATTGAGATACCGGGTGTAAAACACTTAATACCTGTAATGCTCCGGTTTATAAGGTCCATTTACAGGAACGCCAAGATATTTTGACTGTTCTTCGGTCATTTTTGAAAGTTTTACGCCCAGATGGGGTAAATGCAGTCGTGCCACCTCTTCATCGAGGTCTTTAGGCAGGCGATATACATCAATATCAAGCTCATCCTGCCACAATTTCATTTGTGCCAGTGTTTGATTTGAGAAGGAATTGCTCATCACAAATGATGGGTGTCCTGTGGCACATCCGAGGTTCACCAGGCGTCCTTCGGCAAGCATGTAAATACTATGCCCATCGTCAAAATTGTATCTGTCAACCTGCGGTTTGATGTTTTCTTTTGTAACATCCGGCCGTTTTTCGAGCGGGGTTACCTGTATTTCGTTATCAAAATGCCCGATGTTACACACAATGGACTCATCTTTCATGTTGGCCATGTGTTCAGCGGTAATGACATCCTTGTTGCCGGTAGCGGTCACAAAAATAGTGGCTTCATTCAGTGCATCTTCGATGGTTGTAACTTCAAAACCTTCCATGGCGGCCTGTAACGCACAGATAGGGTCAATTTCTGTTATCAGCACCCTGGCACCAAATCCTCGCAACGACTGCGCAGACCCTTTCCCCACATCACCATATCCGAGTACACATACGGTTTTTCCGGCCACCATAATATCGGTGGCTCTTTTAATTCCATCTGCCAGCGATTCACGGCATCCATACAGATTATCGAATTTGGATTTTGTCACCGAATCGTTTACGTTAAGTGCAGGAAATAAAAGGGTGCCCGCTTCTTTCATTTGGTAAAGGCGATGAACACCCGTTGTTGTTTCTTCCGACGTTCCACGGATGCTTTTGCTGATTTTATCCCAATGTTCCGGGTCATGTTCATTGACACGTTTAAGTAACAGGCGGATTTGTTCTTCTTCCTCCACATCAGAACTCACATCATACAAGTTTGGATTTTTTTCCATTTCGGCACCTTTATGTACCATCAGTGTAGCATCGCCACCATCATCCACAATGAGGTTGGGGCCTTTTCCGTCCGGCCATGTGAGGGCTTGCAATGTACACCACCAGTATTCTTTCAGGCTTTCCCCTTTCCATGCAAAGACGGGGACACCAGCCTCAGCCATAGCAGCTGCAGCGTGATCCTGCGTGGAAAAAATATTACAACTTGCCCAGCGCACATCGGCACCCAGTGCTTTTAAGGTTTCAATCAACACAGCCGTTTGTACAGTCATGTGTAGAGAGCCGGTGATACGGGCACCTTTAAGCGGTTTGTCTGCAGCATATTTATTTCTGAGGCTCAACAAGCCCGGCATTTCTTTTTCCGCAATTTCAATTTCTTTACGTCCCCAGGGTGCAAGGGATATATCTTTGATTGCGTAATTTTCTGTTGAAAACAATTCTTCGGTCATAATATAAAATTTAATTTTTATTTAATGATAACTTGCAAAATTATCACTAAAATATGATTTAATGAAATTTTTATCTTTTTCCAATTGGATTTTGAGTTCCTCCATATCATTGAACTGTTTTTCATCCCTGATTTTTTTACAGAATTCAATTATCACATCTGTGTTGTAAATATCCAGTTTTTCGCCCGGTACGTGGACTTCCAGTACCAGCTTTTTTATTTCTTCACGAAGCGTGGGGCGGTATCCGATGTTCATCATACCGGGAAATTCCTTTCCCCCGACCTGGCATATAACTGCGTACACTCCGGCAGCGGGAATCATTTTTTCCACTGACGTTACCTGTATATTGGCAGTAGGAAAACCAATGGTACGGCCCAATTTGTTCCCTTCCACTACTGTGCCATACAGCATATATGGATGCCCCAGCATAACGGCAGCATCATCCACTTTTCCCAGTCGCAATTTTTCCCTGATCAGGGTAGAATTTATCTTTTCAGAAAATTCGTCAACGGAAAAAACTGTTATTTTGTTTTCTTTAATCATTTTATTTATGTCGGAATCATGGTTTTCTGTATTCCCAAAATGGTTGTTATACCCCATTGCCACAGACTTAACATTCAACCCGGCAGCTTTTAAATCTTCAACAAATTCCACTCCACTTTTCTGAAGCAGAGACTGGGTTGTCTGTAAAATCAGCACATGTTGAATCCCCAATTGTTTAAGCAGTTCTTGTTTTTCTTTTACCGTGGTAAGGTACCGGAACTCCTGATCTGATAATATTTCATGTGGATGTGGATCAAGGGTAATAACAACAGGCACAAATGACATTTTTTTTGCTTTTTCTTCCATTTTCCTGATAAAATAGCTGTGTCCCCGGTGTACACCATCAAACATACCAACGGTGATCATCACTGGTTCCCCTTTAATGCCTGACAAAATATGTGTGTTTTGAATTTTCATTTGTGTCTTCAGAATTCTTGTACAACAGTAATTTTCAATTGTAAAATTACACAATTTGATTTTCCTTAGCAACATTTGCTAATAGTGCATCAGGAGAAACACATACAACAATCCATTCAAGTATTGGTGAACCACGGCTGAGCAGTCCTCAAGATAATTTTAATGTTCCATCCTTTCTTTTCTGACATAATTCTGTATTCATGATCTTGTCCACCTTTTATATTTTTATTCATGTATGAACCCAGTCTAAAAAGTCATTACCTTGACACCAAGACAAGAAGACTCAAAGCATCACAAAGTGTAAAACATTGCAATTCTGTTCTGGTGTTTTTGTGCCTTTGTGACATTTCTCATTTTTTGACTTTTCAGACTGTCTCATGGATTGCCGGTAATTATTTTATGTTTTTTCAATAGCCTCCAAAACGATTAAAAAAGAGGAGATTTATTAATTAAAGCATGCTGCTTTTTCACCAAATCATTCCTTTAATATAAGGGATTCTATCATTTGCGAAACTTTGGTGTCTTATTTTTTTCTGAAAAATATCTTAATGGGAACCCCGGTAAAATCAAACTTTTTTCTGATTTGATTTTCGAGGTAACGCTGGTACTGTTCTTTTATTCCTTTGGGATAATTGCAGAAAAAAGCAAACGCCGGAGCGTGGGTAGGCAACTGGGTGACATATTTTATCCGCACATAAGAATTCCGGTACACAGGTGGTTTATGAGACTCCAGCGCCTTTGACAGCATTTGATTCAATTTGTTGGTGGTGATTCGTTGTCTGCGTCTTTTATACACCTCTATGGCTTCACCGAGCACTTTGTGGATACGCAATTTTGTCAAAACTGACGTGAAAATTACCGGCACATCCGTAAACGGTGCCAACCTTTCCCTGATGGCAGCTTCATAATTTTTAACTGTATTGGTTTCCTTATCCACCAGGTCCCATTTATTAACCACAATAACAACACCTTTCCCTTTGCGCTGTACAAGATTAAAAATATTCACATCCTGAGCTTCAATACCTCTTGTAGCATCAAGCATCACAATACATACATCTGAATTTTCAATGGTTCTAACTGCCCTCATCACCGAATAAAATTCCAGGTCTTCATGCACCTTATCTTTGCGCCTTAATCCGGCAGTATCAATCAGCACAAAGTCATATCCATATTTATTGTATTTTGTATTCACCGCATCACGGGTTGTTCCCGGAATATCGGTTACCAAATTGCGTTCTTCCCCTATGAGGGTGTTCACAAGTGAAGATTTTCCAACGTTAGGCCTGCCAATGATGGCAAAGTGTGGTATCTCATCGTTAGATTTTTCCTTCTTTCCTTGTTCAGGCAATAGTTCTGTCACTTTATCAAGCAATTCTCCTGTGCCGCTGCCATTGATGGAAGATATTGGAATGGGATCGCCCAGTCCGAGATTATAAAACTCATAAACATCGTCGTGACGCATGGTATTATCAACTTTGTTTACCACCGGGATAACCTGCTTGCCGGATTTTCTCAGCATATTGGCCACCTTGTCATCCAGATCGGTAATACCGGTTTCAACATCCAGCAAAAACACGAGCACATCTGCTTCTGCCATAGCAATTGCAATTTGCTTTTTGATTTCTTCTTCAAAAACGTTGTCAGGATTTTCGACATATCCTCCTGTATCAATCACAGAAAAAGCCTGTCCGTTCCACACACATTCACCATAGATTCTGTCTCTGGTAACGCCGCTCAAGTCATCCACAATGGCCCTGCGTTGTTCTATAAGCCTGTTAAACAGAGTAGATTTGCCAACATTTGGCCGGCCGATTATTGCTACGATTGAAGCGCTCATAGTATTTTAATTTTACGTATTATACAATTTGTAACTAATCTGTTAAATTTGGTTAATAACGGTTAATATTAATAGGTGTTAGGTGTTAGGTGCTAGGTGTTAGGAAAAGCTTCCCTCCTAACACCTAGCACCTAACACCTAACCCCTAGCTCCTATAACCTCTCATTTCGGGTTGGTGACTCATAAGTAATCGATTTTAACTATTATCAACATTTATTAATGTTTTTAAATGAACCCTTTATTACTGATTATTTACTCCAAATTTCAACCTACGAAGTTATTATTTTTTACATCTAATTATTGATAACCAAATTGCCTCAAAATACGGTCATCATTGCGCCAGTCTTTTTTCACCTTCACAAACAATCCCAGATATACTTGTTTTCCGAAAAATTCTTCGGCATCTTTCCTGGCCATTTGCCCAACCTTTTTAAGTGAGGCCCCTTTGCGACCAATGATTATCCCTTTTTGGGAATCCCTGGCGACAAAGATGGTGGCTTCAATACGTATAATTTTTTCATCTTCCTTGAATGAATCTACCACAACTTCTACAGAATATGGTATTTCCTGACGGTATTTTATTAAGATTTTTTCCCTGACAATTTCAGATATAATGAAACGCTCAGTTCTATCAGTCAATTGATCTTTCGGGAAGAAAGCAGGATTTTCAGGCAGGCGGACAAGAATTTCATCCAACAAGCGACCAAGATTATGAGCTTTCAATGCCGACATAGGGATCACAGTAGCATCGGGCACCTCATTCTCCCAGCTTTCAATCATAGCCATAACAGCCTCCTGTGTACTCAAATCAATTTTATTGATAAGTATAATCACCGGGGTATCCGAAGTTTTCAACTTCTCAATATAATGCTTGTTTTTCATTGGAGATTCAACCACATCAGTAACATACATAATGACATCAGCATCCTCAAAAGCCGTACTGACAAACCTCATCATATTTTCCTGAAGCCTGTAGGCCGGTTTGATAATACCGGGGGTATCAGAATATACAATCTGAAAATCTTCACCATTGACAATACCAAGAATCCGGTGCCTGGTTGTTTGTGATTTGGATGTAATGATGGAAATTTTTTCTCCTACCATATTATTCATGATGGTGGATTTTCCGACGTTGGGATTTCCGATGATATTAACAAATCCGGATTTGTGTTCCATGATAGATATTTTGCCGCAAAGGTAGTGAAAATAAAAAACGTGATTTCAGATTTCTTACATGCCTGCAAAATTTAAACATAAAAGTAGGCTCTATTGTTGTTTGCATGCCTGAAAGAAATGCAGTGAACTTATTAACAAACCGGTTAAAAAATATTCAATCCGGACAGGGTCTCAAGTCATTTTACTCAGGGTTTGCTGAAAAAGTCTGAGGTGCACCATAGGAGCTGTTAAAAAATAAAGTTTACAAAATTGTCGAAGCTATTTTGTTTAATGTTTTTCAGCAGAGCCCTACTTAAAGGCTGCTTCAGACAGGCCTTCATTCTCAATGCGCAATTTGTCAAAATAATCCGGTACTGTTTTTCCGGTCAGTTTATCCACATACAATTTGGCCAGGTATTGGCTGAGCATGAAACCATGCCCTCGTAAGCCAATAAACAAGCCTTTACCCGGATCCACAATATACCTGGGTTCAACATAATACCCACCCCATACGGCCTGAAATCCGGCACTTGATAATTCCGGAATCCAGTCAATGAATACTTCAGAGACAATGTTCATAAAGGCTTTAGAGTTTATTTTCAGGTTTTTATCGCTTTCCTGAGGGTCAACAGCCGGGGATGCACATCCGATCAGCTGTCCGGTTTCACCAAGTTGCTGGCCATACACAGCAGAAAACCCTTTGTAGTTCTGCCGGTCGATCATCATTGGAAGGGGCTTGTTTTCAACCCCCATAAAAGGCAGCCGTCGTGTAATAAAAGCCTGATGCCTGACGGGATAAACACCTGTATAAATACCAAGTTTTTCAGCATATTTCTCTGCTTCATCCCCAAGCGCATTGACAAAATGTTCTGTTTCATATTCCATATATGTTCCATCGTGTAGCTGCACCAATGCAATGATGTTACTGCCCTGTTTGTGTAAATCAATCAGGTTGCAGTCTTCCTGTATGGTTCCCCCTGCTTTGACACCCAGTGAACGTATAATATCCAGTGTTTTTCCCGGTGTTGCCTGCCAGCAATCATTGGTTACAAGGGCAGACTTGTATTTTTTAAGATTGGGGTTAAAACGGGGAGAAATATACCTTGAGAAATCTTTGGGTTCAATCATAATTGCATCGCTCCAGTCACGGGAAGCATCCAGTGATCTATAGGTGGCATCATCGTGAGCAAAACTGACGTAATTGATATCACGGTAATCAATGTTGGCTGTTTTTTGCAGTTCTTCAAAAATTTTCTTGTTGTTGATGGCAATATCAGCCAAAGCGGGCAGTGAAAAGGCAGGCCTTCCGCCGGCAATATTTCGCCAGGATGAGCCCCTGCCCTTATTGATTAGAACCGGTTCTAGTCCGGCTTCTGCCATATAACGGAATAAGCCGGAACCTGCCATTCCTCCTCCGGCAATCAAACATTTCACTTTGACTTTTTTCGGTTTTCCCTCTTTCCTTACCGGGATGATCTTTTCAGCTTCTTCCCGTGGATACATCTCTGCCATGACAAGTTGATTGGACATGGGAGCCCTGGGTGTAGATTCCCCTGTGATCTCAACACCATAGGGCCCGATCATCTGGCGCAGACGTTTTATACACCTGCTTCCACGACAAGGCCCCATACCAAGGCGTGTGTTGTGTTTAACCTCATCAATAGAAATAAATTTTCTGTCACCAATGACATCAAGTACTTCTTTTAGCTTCACATCTTCACAATGGCAAACAAAAGTTTCAGCGTAAGATTTGTCTTTGCCTGTTGTCAAATCCAGCGGCTCCGGATAATTATTCTTCACAATAAAACCCCTGGCGTTCATCAAATCTTCACCATGCATGTCAATCGTTTTCACACGGGCAACATTGGTTTTATTGGGTTTTTCCAATATTTTCTCAATAATACCTTCGCCAATTTTCTCTCCCTGATTATTAACAATAAACACATCTTTTCCAGCTTCAGCTTCATATTCAATGGGTAAAAACAGCCAATCTTTTTTCAGGTTGTAACCAAAAATAGCAAGCCCCGGACACAGATTGACACATTTCATGCATCCTGTACACTTATCATAATCAATCTGAGGAGCCGTGCTGGTGGAAGATTTGGTAATGGCTCCAAACGGGCATGCAAAAGCACAGGGGTTACAGGCAAATCCATGGAGACAGTCTATCAACACAAATGGCCTGTCCCAAGCCCGTTCTTTTGATGGTTTATAAGGCTCATCCAACACACGAACGGGTTCTTGTTGTGAATCAAAATATTCTTTTGATGTTTGTAGAAAATGGTTGTATTCATACCTGATTTTCAAATTATTGAGTGTTTCGTAAGCCACCTGTTTTCCGCGTAAAACGGCACTTGTACCCTCTCCTATACGTAAGGCATCTCCGGCAGTCTGAATATCACGTCCAAATATTTCTTCTCCTTTTTCTTTTAGCTGGTCATCCGGGATCAGGCCGGTACATACATTGATGGCATCAATCCCGTAAATCTCTTTTTCGGTGCCGGGAACAGGTTTAAAATTTTCCGCTTTTGCAATGACAGCACCAATGATGCCTGAATTATCCTTGTTGGGAATTGCTTTTAACAAGGTATAACCTGTCATTATGGGTATTGCAAGCCGTTTTACGCGGTTGGCCTGAACGGGAAAACCACCTTCGTGCGGCATGGCTTCAATAATTGCCCTGACATTGGCTCCGGCCTGCATAAGCTGATAAGATGTAAGGTATCCAATGTTTCCGGCACCAATGGTAAGCACATTTTTCCCAAGCAGGGTAAATTCAGTGTTCATCATTTTCTGAACGACCGCAGCCGTATAAACACCTGGCACGTCATCATTTTCAAACCCGGGTAAGAAAGGCACTGCCCCGGTAGCAATAATTAATTGGTCGGTAAGGATAAAGAAGATTTCTTCTGTTTTTATGTTTTTTACTGCAATGCGCTTACCTTCGAGGATATCCCACACAACAGAATTGAGAAAAATTCCGGATTTATCATCACCGGCCAGGGTTTCTGCTATATCAAAGCCGCGCATACCACCGTATTGTTTTTCTTTTTCGAAAAAGAAAAACTGGTGAGTTTGCATTAAAAACTGCCCGCCGATTTTCTCGTTGTTATCAATGACAATGTTATCAACTCCATGTTCATTCAATACTTCACGGGCAGCTAAACCTGCCGGTCCTGCACCAATGATAGCTACCCGGGTGCGGTAAGTTTTGTAAGGCTCGGTTTCTGTGGGTTCTGCCCGGGGTTGAAAATCTTTTGGAATTTGCGTGACTTCTTTAACGTTATCCACCTTAGTAATGCAAATCCGTTTCACTTTTCCATCTACAAGCATTTCGCAGGCACCGCATTTGCCGATGCCACATTCCAGCGAGCGATTTCTGTTTTTTACAGATTTTGAATGCACGGGAAACCCTGCCTGATGCAATGCGGCAGCAATGGTAAACCCTTTTTGGGCTTGGATAATATTTTCTTCATAGGTAAAGCTGCATTTTTCAGCTTCAGGAATATCAAGAATGGGATGTTTCTTTATTTTGTACATAACAATCATGTTTCATCTTTAACATGTTAAAAATGAACATAATTGAATTAATGTCCAATGAGTTTTATCAGGTTTTGAAAGTTTTCTCTTTTAGACAGGCTCAGCAGACATAATTATCATCTTATCCTGCAAAACACTATACTATACACAACTTTTGTCTTTGTGATATCACTCATTTTTGCATGAAAAAACCACCTCAACGATACCCCCTCTTGTAAATGTAATTATCCCATTTAAGGGGAAATAACCCGCTAATCATTAAAACCCATCTGTTGTGCCAAACAACTCTTAATTTCCCTGTTCCACTTCGTTGAAAAAAGTCCTGAGTTTTTCTTTGCGCTCTTCGGGAATTTCATGCCATTTGACACCTTGTACAGCCCCATCAATTGCAAACAGAATACTTCGACCGGCATTTTTATCAATTTGTTTTACTTTTGCAAAAGCATCTTCAGCACCCACTTCTTTTAAATCTTCCAGGCTTCTAATTCCAACACTTTCTAATTTCAATTCCAACACTTTTCCAATGTTTAAAGCTTCACTTAATTTAGTCATCTTTGTCATTATTTTATGTTATAAGTAATAATTCATTTTTAAATACAAAGCAAAATTATACAATAAAATCAACAAAAAAAAACATTTTCTCTAAACAAATAGTTAATATTATAATTTATACCATACATTTAATACATGGTGGGTTGTTAAACCCTACCAATGAAACAATTCATATACAGACATCGGCCTTAATTTTTCCAACCATTGAAATTTATCAAGTCTCATTTGAGCAGGATTTGTATCTTCTTCAGGCAGAAGGGACCCATCAGGTTTCCCCACATATGAAATTCGTTCAATTTTTCCATCGCTTCGAAAGATAGTCATTTCGGAGCTGACTTCTTTATTGACGCCAATAATTTCATCAGTCCCGTCATCTCTGACATAATAAATTGTCCGTGCATTTTCAGGGATAAAAATATCAGACAACTCATTGTCAATTATTCTGACATACATATTAGTACCGGCAATCTGTGAATACCTGATGCTGTCTTCCTGCATGACAATGAGTGCATTACGTAACATGTTGATGCTATCGGCTTTTTTGTTTTTAAGGAACAACTCAATGGTATCTGCGGTTATTTGGCTTTCTTCTGACCACAATATGGGGTCATGGTACATTCTGATCATTGAATCACTTTCAGTATAAATCAATGAATCGCACCTTCCCTGCATATCAAATTTAAACATCTGGACTTTATAGTAAGTTTGTATGATCCGTTTGTCGAGTGAATCTGTATAAAGAAAAACGGTATCGCCGTGAATATAGGTCGTGTCTGCATCTTCGTAATACATCACAAGCGCTGAATCTGTCATCATAGAACGGTCTTCAATGTCGTTGTATTCGGCGTAGTTGCCACTACCTGCAAAATTTTCCAAGGTATCAAGCAAATATACATTACTCCATGCTTTTCCATCGCCGGTTTTGCTGTTATAAAAAATGGAATCTGCCCATAATGTTTGTGATTGTTGATACACAACGGTATTCTTTCCAAAAGCTGATAAATCTTTTTTGGTATCGTACCATCCGGTGATGCATTCGATGCGCGATGAATCAGTAATGATGCTTGTCGGACCAATAAAATCTGTTATTTCATTTTCTGTATTATACTTTAAACTATCTGCAAAGATGGTATAATCAGGATGCACAAGGTGAACAGAATCAACGGCATAATAATCTTTGGCATTGGGATGATAATACCCACGCCGGCTTGTCATGGAGATATTTTCGTGAAAAACTTCTCCCCCTTCAAAAAAATACCCGATATTTTTCATCCTGTCAAAATTCAATGAATCAGTAAGAAGTTTGGATTCTTTATGTATCAGCACCACAGAATCTCTTACTTTTGCCAGCCTGGAATTTCCGTCATAGGCCATGAATTTTCCTGACATAAACAAAGAATCTCCCTGTTCTACCATAACACTTCCAAAGGCATCCATCGAATTGGTGGAAGCATAAAACCATGCACTGTCACAATACATATAAGCATCACCATGTTTAAACCCCACATTGCCAATCAGCCTTCTTGCATTGATTCCCATTGAATTGTCAAAATTGGCCATATTTGCAGATATAATCTGTATTTTTTTTTCTTCCTGAGCAAAAGAAAAGGTAACTGTTAGTAACAAAACAAAACCAAGTGTATGTTTCAGAAAAGGAATGGTCATCAGTCCTGAAGATAAGCATCAATGATTTTTTCAACTGTAAGTCGATCGGCCTCAGCTTTATAATTCTTGATGATTCTGTGCCTCAATATGATTTTTGCCACAGCTTTCACATCTTCAATGTCCGGAGAATATTTACCGTGAAGCACTGCATGTGCTTTTGCGCCAATCACAAGATACTGTGAAGCCCTGGGCCCTGCACCCCACTGTATATATTTTTCAGTCATCGGATGCTGTTGTGACATTCCAGGCCTTGTTTTAACAGCCAGTTCTACTGCATATTTCAACACATGATCATTAACAGGAACTTTACGGATGAGGTTTTGAAAACCAATGATCTCTTCTGCTGACATAACAGGATTAACTTCCACTTCAGTATCAAAAGTTGTGTTTTTAACAATGGTAATTTCATCATCAAATTCAGGATAGTCAACATAAATATTGAACATGAACCTGTCAAGTTGAGCTTCGGGAAGTGGATATGTACCTTCCTGTTCTATGGGGTTTTGTGTAGCAAGAACAAAAAACGGAGCATCAAGCTTATAATTGGTTCCTGCAGCAGTTACTGCACGTTCCTGCATGGCCTCAAGCAATGCAGATTGTGTTTTTGGCGGTGTCCTGTTGATCTCGTCAGCGAGAATAAAATTGGCAAATAAAGGCCCTTTTACAAAACGAAATTCCCTTTTTTCATTGAGAATTTCTGTTCCTATGATATCCGATGGCATCAGGTCAGGAGTGAACTGAATGCGCTTGTTCTTTAATCCCAATGCTTGTGCAATGGTATTGACAAGCAATGTTTTTGCCAGTCCCGGTACACCTACAAGTAAACAGTGCCCGCGCGAAAATATTCCAATCAACATTTCTTCTATCACCTGATCCTGGCCAAATACTTTCTTTCTAATTTCGTCTGTCAGTAACTTATATTTTCTGTTGAGTTCCTGAACTGCTTCCACGTTATTTTTTTGTTGTTCCATTATGCTTATGATTTGTAACAAATGTACAACTTTATACAGAAAAAAAAAGTATCTCCCGATTTAATATTTTGTCATTTAATTAAAAACCGGTGTGTGGAAAATTAAAAATATTCACGTAATTTTGCCAAAAATTGTAGCCTTATGATTCAACGTATTCAGACACTGTATTTGCTTGGCGCCGTTATTGTCGGCGTGGTAATGTTTTTCATTCCGCTTGGTCATCTTATACTTGAAGAAAATCTTGTGGTCGATTTCTTTCACAATGGTATCGCTAATGATGAGCTTTTGGAAAACAGTTACAAAACCCTTCCTTTGACTACTTTACTTGGGATTTCTACAGGGCTGAGCCTGCTTATCATTTTTCTCTATAAACGCAGGATATTACAAATGCGCCTGTGTGGCATCAATATTTTTCTGAACATCGGCCTGATAGGCTTAATTGTTTTCTATATGTTTGATGCAGCCAAGAAACTGAATGCCGAAAAAGATTTTAACGTGGCCATTATCCTGCCTGTGGTAAGTATTATATTCCTCTATCTTGCCATCCGCAACATCGGGAAAGACGAAGCCAGGGTAAAAGCGGCTGATCGTATCAGGTAAGTGTGTGGGTCAGTATATTATATTGTACCTGCCGGACATAAATTCAATGTTCCCATTTATACTGCATTACTCAGGAACACACCAAAAAGCATTCAGGGCATTATCTGGTTGAAATATACCATAATTTGATGTTATGTTATTCGTTCTTGATGTTGCTTATGATATATATCATTCCATTTCATACCTTTTTTGCCGGCAAATCAATCAACTTTTTCGCGTTGTTCTTGTTAAACAGTGAAACGCCTGAGCTATGATAATGAAATACATTACCGAATACTTCAATGAATTGTTGTACCTCACGGCAGAAATGGCGCCATATTTGTTACTGGGCTTTCTATTTGCTGGGATGTTGCATGTGTATTTTCCGGCATCAAAAATGATGAAGTATTTTGGCGGAACAAAACTCCGTCACGTAACCAATGCTTCTATTCTTGGGATTCCACTTCCATTGTGTTCATGTGGGGTGATTCCCACAGGTGTTTCGTTGTACAAAAACGGTGCATCCAAGAGTTCCAGCATTTCATTTTTGATTTCTACCCCCCAAACGGGTGTAGATTCTATTTTAGTTACTCATTCCCTCATAGGATTGCCCTTTGCTATTGTACGGCCAATTGTTGCCTTGTTCTCGGGTATCATAGGCGGCTGGATTACCGGCAAAGTGGACAAACAACAATTTGACAACAGCCAAAATTCCAGACATCATGTTACAGAATGGCAGGGCAGGGGCAAATTCAAAAGCGTGTTTTGGTATGGATTTGTTGAATTTATGGCAGACATCGCCAGATGGCTTGCCATAGGTTTGCTGCTGGCAGCACTGATATCAGTCATCATTCCCGATGGTTTTTTTGAGCAATACATTGGCAATGATTTCATCGGGATGTTGATTCTCTTAGCTGCAGCCATTCCTCTTTACGTATGCGCCACCGGGTCTGTCCCCATCGTAGCCGTGCTGATGCTAAAAGGCATATCACCGGGGGCGGCACTTGTATTTCTAATGGCCGGGCCAGCCACCAACATTGCAAGCATAACAGTACTTGGAAAAGTCTTTGGCAGGAAAACATTGTTTGCTTATATGGGTTCCATTATTGGGTCTGCGTTATTATTCGGCTGGATAATAAACCAATTTTTTCCCCGCGAATGGTTTGTGCAAGCGCTTGAACATGCACAGCACAGTGGTCATTTTATTTCTTTGTGGTTTAAATATACTTCTGCTGGCATCCTGGTACTGCTGCTGCTCAATGCGCTTTTGAGACGTTATTTTGTAAAAGCAAAACCAACAGAAAAACAAACAAAAAACAAGGAGAAAAACATGGAAACAATACGTATAAAAATAGATGGGATGACTTGCAACCATTGTAAAACGACTGTAGAAAAACACCTGAAAGCCCTCAATGGAATTGACGATGTCCAGGTAGATCTGAGCGCAGGAACGGCTCAATTAACCGGCACCGGTATAGATATCAAAGCAGTGGCTGATGCTGTCAATGATCTTGGCTATGCCTATGTGGATAAAGTATGATGTAAAAATCCACTTTGGGGTTAATCCTGTATTGCACCGGTGATTACCATCCGCTACATCGGAAAAGACGATATCAGGATTAAATACAGCCGACCGTATCAGAGAAATGTATTGATCAATTCTGATGCTACAAACTCCGTTTGGCAATTTCCAGATTTCGTTTGGCTTGTTGATCCTGCGGGTTGATGCTTAATGAACGTTGCAGGTATTCCACGGCTTTTTCATCCTTGCCTTCAATACCGTACGAAATACCAATGAATTTCAACGCTTCGGCATCGTTTGGCTTGATATCCAGTAAGCGTTCAAAATAGCGGCGTGCTTTTACCGGCCTGTTCATGGTACCATAGGCAAAACCCATTTTTCTTAGTAATTCAGGGTCATCCGGGGTCAGTTTTTCCGCTTTTTCAAACATCATGATGGCAGAATCGGGTTTGTACCGTTTGTTTAAGTACAAATCGCCCATAGCTCTCCAGGCTTCCGGATGATTGGGGTTGATGTCGGTAATGCGTTTCCAGGTGTTGATTTCAAACACAGGATTATCAATGTTATGTGTCAATACACCATAAATGTTACCCCATGCATCCTGATTTTCAGGGGCAATTTTAAGCACGCGGATGTAATAATCTACCATGCCTTTTACATCGTTAAAAACGACATAACGGATATTGGCCATTCGGATAAGCGGTTCTGTGTATTTTGGATGAATTTCCATGGCTTTTTTTAGGTAAGGAATGGCTTCTTTCATCATCTCATTGCGCCTGGTTGTATCCTGCAATTTTTCAGCTTTGGCATACAATTCACTGCCATAAGAAGAATTTCCTTTGGCAGAATTTTCTGAAATCTGCACATCGTGCCCAAACAAAGTTAAACTGTTTTTCCACACCATATTACGGTTCACGGCTTTCACGGAATATAAGCCGATGATGATAATTATGGCATACGTAAACAGCTTTTTTCCATTTTTCAATTCCACCAGTTTTAACAGGTAGAACCCCAGCATCACCGCAAAAGCAACGGAAGGGAAAAACATAAAACGCTCACTCATAAACGCCCCGATGTTTATTACCAGGTTGGATGTCATGGAAAGGGTAGCGAAAAAGAACAAAATAGCCCATGCATACAGGCGGCGCTTTTTCAGACCTATAATAGCCAGGACTCCCAATGAAGTATATATTATCAAAGGCAAAATTGCTTTCCAGTTGCTCCAGTCAATCAACTGAATGTGGTAAGGGTAATAATCCCACGTCAACGGATGCGGGATGATAAGCAGTTTGAGGTACAATCCGAGGGTATAAAAAATGGTGGCGTATTTTTCGCCGTTTTCAGCTTCAAGAAACGGATTGTTCATCAATTGACCGGACGGTTCTCCCATCAACTGGCCCAAAACAGATACCCTTACAATAAGATACAATGCAGCGGCTCCAAGTACAGGTAACAGCGACACCCAGATGTCGCGTTTTTTTGCCAGTTTGAAAAACCACAGGCTGAAGGGAATAACAAACAAAAACGTAAATGCAATTTCTTTTGACATCATCCCCAGGAAAAACACCAGAAAGATCCAAAACAGAAACATAAGTTTACGGGTTTCGGCATAGCGAATGGCAAACCACAATGCTGCAAAGGCTCCCAGGAAAGCAAATATCTCATCGCGTCCTTTGATGTTGGCTACAATTTCTGTATGTATGGGATGAGCAGCGTATATCAAAGTGGCAATAAAAGCCAGCGACAACAAGGGGTTTTTTTCTTTTTCCGGTGGAAATATTTTCAGCATCACCTTATACAATAATAACACCGACAACACATAAAAAAGCACATTGAAAAAATGCATCACATGCGGATTGCCATTAAAAACCGATTGCCCGATGGCAAAACTTACCATGCTCAACGGCCGGTACCTGCCGCCTTGAACAATGGATGCATCTTCACCAAACATGCCCGCCATCATATCGTGAGAGAGAATGTCCCCAATACCTTCGATGCCTTTTTGTGTGTAGGCATTGTTTTGTATTACCATTTTATCGTCGAGGGCAAATTCATGGGGAATGGTATTGACATACAAGCCAGCGCTTATCAGAATCAATATCACCCAACAAAGTTTATTTCTTTTCATTTTCTGATTGTTTTTGATGTGATGAATGTAGAAAATTTTTGGCTACAAACCAAAAAACCACCTTTCATCATCAATAATAATAAATGTAACAACTCACCGCAAAGACGGAGAGGCGTCTTTCGCCGGGCAAGGTTGCAAAGGTTAAAAATTATAAAATTTATTTACAAATCTTTTAAGCCTTAGATTAAT
>CAZTNS010000041.1:0-22087 GCA_964615585.1 uncultured Bacteroidales bacterium
CCCCGACATAAATGCCGGAGTTAATCGGCTCTAATTGAGTACACGCTTAACCCCCGTCCTTCAGGTCGGGGTGATAAGAATAGGAAAGATGGAATGGGCTTTAGCCCTGACAGTATAATTTTTATTGACGAGCGTTTATTTTTTCTAATTCTTAATTTTTACTCAACAGTAATAATTCAATCATTACCATTACCCACTAAGTTTGCAGTAGAACCATATTTTATTTTGTACCCGTGTTTTTTTAGGATGAAACAGTTTTTTTCTGAAACCACAACGTGATCAGGCCGGTAATGATAAACAAACCAAGCGGCATGTAAAACCCGAGAAATGGGATAAACAGCAGGGGAATGATGAGGTTGCCGAAAAGCCCTCCAATAAGGTCGTTTACATAAAGACCAATACCTGATCCTGTGCCCGAATGTTCGGAAGCTGCCGAATTAAATGCAAAGGTGGTGCCTGTGTATGCCCCTGCCAGGAACATTCCAATAAACGCAATGATACGGGCCCTGAATAAAAACATAGCCACCAGCAAGGCAATGACAATAAGCAAGATCACAAAAGGCCATGATCTTGTTATTGACCGCGGGTTTATCATGAGGCCGGCAACGAGGCCAACCATAAACAAGGCTACCAGCATACCGATAAGCAAATATATGTTACCAAAATGCAATTGATACAAATAAATGAACATCATCTGCGCTGCTATCCCTGTGAAGCCAGCATGAAAAACAATACCTCCATATGGTTCTCTGCGTATGTAAAGGGAAAATAATAATCCCGTTATGATTACGGTGATGATCTGCCACATCAGCAGGTTATCGAATATTTTACCGGCTGTGTGCATAACAGAAGAAGCGGTGTTGACAGAATACCCTTCCACCATGGTCAATAGCCCTGCCAGGTATATCACAGGTTTATTGAAAGACAACCGGTGATCGTAGTTTTTCATCGCATCCACACCGATTTGCTTTGCATTACTCAAGCGTGTACCAACATTGAATTGATTAAAGTACATAGATGTTACTCCATGTTTTTGCAGGTTGTTTTCCAGGTTACTGAATGAGGTGATCAGTTTGGTTTCAGAGCCAAGCAGTATTGTGTAATTGTCAAGCGCAAAAATGCCTGCATAATTAAAAACACTGTCCATGCAGTTATTAACGCTGCCTTTAAGCACACGGTTCACGCGGCCTGCATAAGCAGACTCACTGCTGAACATAAGGCTAAGCACTCCCTCCTGTTTTAACCCTTGTTTCATGATTTTTACATTCATTGGGAAATACAACAGTGCGTTTTCCATCAACGATGGTTTTTGTTCACTGAAATAAATCAGATCGTATGATCCTGTGTTGTTGAGCAGATGGTTTTGCATGGAAGCATGCACAATGTTGATTTTGTCTTGCCGGAACATCTCTTTTACGTGATCGGGAAAACCTTTGCGCAACTCTTCAAAATACACCGGATCACTGATCAGGAGAGTGGCCGTGTATTTTTGGATGAAACTAAGGGCATCCAGTAAAGGCAAGGTGTTATCTCCGGCAATCAAAATGTCAGGGCTTATGTTCTGTACCTGTGATAAGGCAGGAAAAAATGCTTCTTCAGCGGCAGCCGGTGGTTTAGCCGTGTTTACAGGTGATCCCTGAAACAATCGCATTTTTTCGCCGTGCTTTTTCGATACCAAAACATCCATTTGACCGGAGGGCGTCTGAATGGTGGTTTCATAATGATACGACGGAAACAAGGTTTCCCAGGTGTGTTTTTGTATCCAGGGGTAAAGCACCAGCAACACAGGAAGAAGCACCGTCAGCAGGATGTGTTTTAGGTTAGGTTTGTAGCACAACAACAGGACAAACAGGGTAAGCAGCACAGCAGCCATGAGGTAAAAATCGGAGAAAACATACACCACAAAGCTAGAGGCAGCACCGGCAAGAAAAAAAGCGGCTGCTTCTATCTTGTATAGACGAAGTACCGGTTGTGAACCTTTTTTGAATATGACAAATTGCGAAAATAACCATCCGTTGTAGAAACTTGGTACAAATATACA
This sequence comes from uncultured Bacteroidales bacterium, assembly GCA_964615585.1. Taxonomy (GTDB): domain Bacteria; phylum Bacteroidota; class Bacteroidia; order Bacteroidales; family ML635J-15; genus JAQIBY01. The sequence goes on from CAZTNS010000041.1 coordinate 2,042, forward strand.
CAGTGCGGTCAGAATGATGCCGATGATAAGTGATTCGGTGGTTTTTACCGACAGAAGCAAAGGTCTGATAAAATGCAACCCGTAATAAAACACCATAACAATCACGCCGTAAGCATAGATAGCAGCCCCCATATTTTTAGCTGAAGTATTTTGATGTTTTCCGTAATAAACACCAAGGCCATTTCCTGCCAGCCAGAAAAAGAGAAATATGCTGATAACATACTCTGATTCTTCAAAAAGAAGCAGGGTTTGTCGCATAAAGATCACCTGTGTTAGCAAGGCAATGAAGCTAATGAGAAAAAACAGCGCATTCAGGTTCCTGTTTTTGGTAATCCTGTTTATTTCCATATGCCATTGATTGGTTTTTCGCAATATTCACAATTGCCTTCGGGGGTAACGTGAAAAGAGTTGATCAAATAGCCGCTGCGGTCAATGATCTTTTTGCCGCAATGCGGACAAAAACTGTCTTCCGCATCAGTGTTTCGTACATTACCAAGATACACATGTTTTAATCCTGTTTCCTGAGCGGTTTTCCGGGCAAATTGCAAGGTTTCAACGCCGGTAGCAGGTTTTGATTTCATCTTGTAATGCGGGAAGAACCTTAAAAAATGTACGGGGGTGTCATCCCCTGTGTTGTTAATTACCCAGTTGGCAAAATCTTTAAAGTCTGCTTTGGTATCGTTTTCGCCAGGTATCACAAGGTAACTGATTTCCAGCCACATCCCTTCTTCGTGCATCACTTTGATGGCATCAAGCACCGGATCAAGTTCTCCTGTATTGAACTCCCTGTAAAATTCATTATCCGGCCCTTTGATGTCAACGGTTGCTGCATCCATATATTTTGCCAGTTCCCGCATTGGTTCTTTATTGATATAGCCTGCAGTGACCATGGTGTTTTTTATGCCGTTTTTTTGTGCGAGTTTTGCTGTTTCCAGCATGTATTCATAAAATATTATCGGGTCATTGTAGGTGTATGAAATGATTTCTGCTCCGTTTTTTTTCGCTAGACGCACCAAATCTGCAGGAGGTACCACCCTGATATCTTCCATTTCGAAGGGTGACAACTGGCTGATTTGCCAGTTTTGGCAATTCCTGCATTTTAAATTACAGCCTGCAGTTGCAATCGAAAGTGTTTTTTCTTTGGGGTGAAAATGAAAAAAGGGCTTTTTTTCGATGGGGTCAATGTGCATCGTAATGGGACGTGCATAAACAAGCGACCGTAGTTTGCCTTCTACATTGGCACGTACCCTGCAATCCCCAACTTCACCTTCTTCAAGAAAACATTTGTGCGGACACAGGCGGCACACCACTTCACCTGAGTTGCCAAATTTGTCGTAATGCATGGCTTCTTTCATAGATAGATTGTGTTCTTCCACCATCTCCCGTGTGATGCCTTTTTTAGGTGCAGGAGATAGAGAGGCTTCTGATTTGCTGCTACCAGTTGGTGGTTGTTGAACCTTGTTGTTCTCAGAGGTTCTGTCAGGTAATAAAAGAAACCCCAGTATAATTCCAATGATTATAAGGAATCCTCCTGTTATGATTGCATATTTATTCTTCATGATTATTTAAAATTTCAGATTCAGTAAATACAATGGCTTCGTATGTAAATAAGTCCGCATTTTTCCAGCCTTCAGCGCCAATGCCGGCCTTATACTGTGAACAATGGCTGATGAACTCTTCTTTTGTCCAATCCCGGCCTTCAGCTACCTGTGGAAGGTATGTGCCGCTGTTCCTGCCTTTTTTTATGTAAATCCCGTGTTTTCTGAGTTCAAATTTATCAATGGATTCAATGGGTTTCAAAGGCGTTAAGATAGATATTTCTATGTCGATATCATCAAGTTCCTCAAAAGTTACCGCGGAAAAGCGATTGTCATAAAGTGCTGCCGACACGGCCATTTGCTGTACGGTGTTTACCAGCGGATCATTGCTTTTGAAATTCCCGATGCAACCGCGCAGCTTGTCATTTTTATTCAGTGTGACAAAACAACCGAGCTTCCTTTGAAGGTTAGCAGGAAAAGTGTCAGGGTTTATTTCCGGCAACAAATCGTTTTTCAATCGTTCTTCGAGGGTATAACGAGCAAGTTCAAGCAAGGTTTTCTTCTCATTGTGGTTTAAATTGTACCCTCCGGTATCGTTTGTGGGGTTGCTGTGGTTGCCACTGTTATTGTTATCTGTGATTTGCATAGCCCAGTAACCAACAACCCTGTTTTTATCTCCGTATTGGCTTTGTGATGAATTTTTATACTCCAGCAGCTCCACTGCATGTCCTTTGGATTCAACAAGGTACAGCATGACCATCATGGGGCTATAACCACAAAGGCTGGTTTGCAGGTTTTTTATGCCTGAACCTGCATTTTTACTCACCTGATTATAGAGGTTATCAGCGTTTCCTGTGGTTATTGCTTTGGCCGTGAGGCTGTCCACATCGCAAGCCTCCTCGTGCGGGGGGTAGTGGGAAAAGTCTGTACTGATAACAAACAGGTTGTCTTTTGTGTAATACCGTTCCAGCGCATCTGCAATGTTGTTTAATTGCGACCGGTTGTTTGTGTTTATTAAAATGGGAACAATCTTAAAATCGTTTTCCAGATGGTATTGTAAAAATGGTAGCTGTACTTCAATGCTGTGTTCCTGTATATGTGCATCTTTCTTGTATGAAAACAACGATGACTCAGTCAGTTTTTTTGCAATTTCCGTGTTTACATCCACGTTGCCTAATGGTGTCTGGTAAGCATCCCCGGTAAAAACAGAGGCATTTTCAACACGAACGCGATGTGCCGGAGCCAGAATAAAAACATTTTGGATGTTTCTGTTTTTGTCAATTTGCTGATAAGCCGTAGCCGCTACAGAACCAGAGAAAACATAGCCTGCATGCGGTACAACAAGTCCCCTTACAGTCCCCTTTTTGTGGGGATTATCCTTATTGAAAAATGCTTTGATCTGATTTGTCAGTTCCGTTTTATCGACAGGATAAAATTTATCTGCAAATTGGGCTTTACGAATGTTTACATCTTCAGAGGTTGTCTGTGCCTGACACCCTGCCAGAATGAGCATGATTGGGGCAATGCACAATATTTTACAGTATTTCATAGTTTTACGTTGATTTATAAACACAGAAAACATAAACAAATTTAGTGTATTTTCTACTGTTTCACAAAATATTATAACACCATGCGAATGGACGGATATTCGCCTGATTTTGCTTTATTCACACAGGTTTTGTAAATTTACAAACCATTATACCGTGCATTGATATATACACATACCACGAGGTTTTTGTTTGCTCATCATTCGATCAATATGATTTATGAATAAAACAAGCAGTAAGTCGGAAAAAGACAAGAGAGATTACAATGCAGCCGGCATCGCCGCCGGTTTTGTAAACAGTACAGATCAGCATATTTTTCTCACAGGCAGGGCAGGGACAGGAAAAACCACTTTCCTGAAGCGCATCGTCAACGATACGCATAAAAATGCGGTTGTTGCTGCACCTACAGGCATTGCGGCTATCAATGCCGGGGGTGTTACGTTGCACAGTTTGTTTCAATTGCCACTGGGGATTTTTATTCCTTCCAACCGTGAGATTAATCCGGGGGAGCTGGATGTTGAAATAAATACCCCTTCTACTGTCATGAAACACCAGCGATTGAGTAAACCAAAGCGTCAGTTGTTGCAACAAATGGAGTTGCTGATCATTGATGAAGTAAGCATGCTCAGGGCCGATATGGCTGATGCCATTGATATGGTATTGCGCACCGTGCGCCGCCGCAGAAACATCCCTTTTGGCGGCGTTCAACTCTTGTTGATAGGCGATATGCAACAGCTTCCTCCCGTTGTAAAACACCGCGACTGGGATTACCTCAGCCCCTATTACAAAAGCATGTACTTCTTTGATGCCAGGGTCTTTGAAAAAAACAAACCGGTCTATATTGAACTGGAAAAGATTTACAGGCAACACGATGCTAAATTTATTGCTTTGTTAAATAAGGTGCGGGATAACCTGCTTAACAGCGAGGATATCAATCTGCTCAATACATATCACAATCCTGATCTGACTGAAGAACAACGTGACGGTGCTGTGTATCTGACAACACATAACCGGCAGGCCGATGAGCTGAACACCAAAAAACTGAATCAACTTTCCGGTAAAATGTGGCGGTACGATGCTGAAGTGGAAGGTGATTTTCCCGAACGCAATTATCCCGTTGAGGCGCAACTAAAACTTAAAAAAGGCGCTCAGATCATGTTCGTAAAGAATGATTATTCCGGGGAGCAGCGTTATTTCAATGGTAAAATCGGTAAAATTGCATCCTTATGCATGGATGAAATTGTGGTTGAATTTCCTGATGGCAGCGATTCTGTAATGCTTGAGCCTTATACATGGGAAAACAAGCGGTATAAACTCGACAAATCAACCCAGGAAATTGAAGAAAAAATCATCGGAAGTTTTGAACAATATCCAATCAGGCTGGCTTGGGCTATTACCATACACAAAAGTCAGGGATTGACGTTTGAGAAAGCCATCATAGATTTGTCAAGAACCTTTGCTCCCGGGCAGGCTTACGTTGCCCTTTCACGGTTAACAAGCCTTGATGGACTGATTCTGGCGAAACCCATGCCGGACCACAGTTTAAAAGCCGATAAAGCATTGTCAGATTTTGTCAGGCAAACCCATGAAAAAGAAAACCTGAAGGAAACCTTGAAGCATAAGGCCTTTGACTATACGCAACGGTTTTTACTGAATGTTTTCGATTTTGGAAACATCATTTATCAATTGAATCAACACCTTAGAACCTATGACAAGAAAGAAGAACGATCCAAAAAACAAAAGCATAAAGGCCTGGTTGAAAATACCTTGAATGAAGTGAAACAAATTCAGGTAACAGCCATGCGTTTTCAGAATCAGGTAAAGAAACTGACATATCATCGCCGAAAGGATGATTTGATTTTTTTGAAAAAAAGGATCAGTGCGGCTAAAGGGTATTTTTATCCTATGTTAGAAAAGCATTGTCATGTTTATCATCAAATACAGGAGGATATGGAGGATGTAAAAGGAACAAAACAGTTCAGAAATGAGCTTAAAGACATTGAAGGTTTGTTTTTTGGCAAGATGAAAAGCATGGTTAAAGCCGGAATTATGCTGGATGGCCTCATTGATGGCATAGAACCGGATGTAAAGAAAATAAAGGCCGATCAAAACAGGTTGTACACTGAGTATAACATGTCAAAAATCAAAAAAGAAACACCAAAGAAAGAAAAGAAAAGCAAAACCAGGAATGCAAAAAACCAGTCACCCAGTGCAGAGGTAAGTTTAAATTTGTATAAAGGCGGTAAAACCCCGGAAGAGGTCGCATCAGAACGTGGTTTGGCATTGTCCACAGTAGAAGGGCATCTCAGTCAGTGTGTCAGTAAAGGGCTGCTTCCGGCCACGGAGTTTGTCAGTAAAACCTGTATTGATGAGGTGGTTAAAGCGTATCACGATACAGGAAGTCCAAAGCTATCAGATATCCGACAAAAACTGGACAACAAGTATTCGTATTCTGAGATGCGGTTTGCCCTGTCAGGTTATTTTGCCGGCCTTAAAAATGAGTAAACCCTGCAAAATCCAAGGTTTTGTTGCTAATCAAATTTTTCCACAATGGATTTTATTGTATCCACCTTTTCGTTCAGCATATCTTTGTTGCTTGCTTCGGCAATAAGCCTCAGATAAGGTTCTGTGTTTGATGGCCGGATGTTGAACCACCAGTCCGGGTAATTCAATCTGTAGCCGTCGAAATCCAGAAAAGAAGCGGGTTCTTTCTGGTTCATGAAATATGCTTTGACAGCTTCCATGGCTTCTTTTTTCTGGTTGATCTTAAAGTTGATCTCTCCGGAGCTGTAATATTTTGATATTTCAGAAATGCGTTCTGACAGGGATATGCCTTTATTTTTTAGATTTTTGAGCACTTGCAGCACAATCAGGCATGCCAGCAGGCCGGAATCGGAATAATAAAAATCCTTAAAATAATAATGGCCGGCAAGTTCGCCACCATACAACCCGTCAATTTCCTTTAGTTTGCTGGCGGCATAAGCACGTCCCACACGCCATGTATGCATGTCAATGTCATATTTGCTGAGGTATTCGGCTACGGATTTGGATGTGCGGATATCCTGAATTAGTCGTGTTCCCGGTTTCAACCTGTCTTCAAAAAATTCACCAATAAAAGCGATCATGAGGTCAGGCGATATAAATTCCGCATTTTCATCCACAAACATCACCCTGTCGGCATCGCCGTCGAAGATAATACCGATATCAGCGTGTTTGGATTTTACCAGTTTTTTCAGGTCTCGCAAGTTTTCCGGCTTGAGTGGATTGCCATCGTGATTGGGAAACGTGCCGTCCGGCTTTTCGTAAATATATGTAGGGCGTTTTTTAAGCAGGTCTTTGATAAAAGGACCGCCCATGCCATGGCTTGCGTCTATGACAATGTTCAGGTCACTGATGTCGGGTTTGTATTGTCTGAGGAAGTTCAGGTAAGTGTCCCGGTAGTCAAGCGCCCTGTAAAAACCAGGCTTCTCAGCAGGGATGATGTCTTCGTTGTTGACAATGAGCTTTTCAATGTCTTTGAGGCCGGTATCATATCCTACAGGAGCTGCTTCCGGTCCTGAAACTTTAAATCCGTTGTATTCTGCCGGATTGTGGGAGGCTGTAATTTGGATGGATGCCGGAAAGCCGTATTTGGCTGTACCCCAATAAATCATTGGCGTGGTGGTTAAGCCGGCATCGAAAACGTTAGCTCCTGCATCCATAATGCCCTCGGCAAGGGCATCAAAAAGGCTTGGGGAACTGTCACGCATGTCACTCCCGATCAAAACCTTGTCAGCGTTTAAAACACGTGGCAGAAAATAACCAATTTTATAGGCCAGGCTTTCATCAATATCCTGTTTGTAAATGCCTCTGATGTCGTATGCTTTGAATGCTTTCATCTGTTTATATTTTAATTTTCAACGGTCAGATGGAACTCACGATGAATTTTAATCATTTTTTCAGCTTTGGCGGGACAGGCTGTGTGTGTATTTTAAAATGTTAAAATTCATGTTCGTTTCATAATAAATTGTTTGTTATTTTTATTCTTCATTTTTATTGTCAGTGCCAAAGTGCGGACGTGATTTGGGTATTAATTTTGCCAGGCCGTTTGTAAATTTGCCGGCAGTCGTGCTTGGTTTTTCTTTGGTTGTTTTTTGCAACGGATGGCCGTAGATCTCATTAACCAAACTGCTGTATTTATTCAAAATAACTTTTCGTTTGAGTTTAAGGGTAGGGGATAGTTCACCGGTTTGGGGAGACCATTCTTCACACACCAGCCTGAAGCGTTTGATTTTTTCATGGTCGCCGAGTTGTGTGTTTACTTCATTGATTTCTTTCTGCACCCGTTGAATGATTTGCTTTTTTTGAATAAGCTCGGCATTGTCACGGTAGTGTATTTTGTGTTTATTGGCATAAAAATGAAGGTAGTTAAAATTGGGAGAAATCAAAGCTGAAGCGAATTTTTCATTTTCCCCTATAATCATGATCTGTTCAATAAGCGGTGAGGCTTTGAATTTGTTTTCAATGATTTGAGGTGCAATGTATTTGCCGGAAGAGGTTTTGAATATTTCTTTTTTTCTGTCGGTAATCTGAAGGAATGTATTGTCTATCAGGTGCCCGACGTCGCCGGTGTGCATCCAACCGTTTTCATCAATAACCCGTTTGGTGCTTTCGGGGTCTTTGTAATATCCATGCATGACATGGGGCCCCCGAGCCAGTATTTCACCTTCATCGCTGATTTGCATTTCTGTACCTTCAAGGACAGTCCCTACAGTACCAATGCGGCATAATTTACCACGGTAATGGTTTACGGCAATTACGGGAGATGTTTCGGTCATGCCATAGCCTTCAATAACATAGATGCCGGCAGCCCAGAAAAGTTTAGCCAGCCGTTTTTGCAATGAAGCACCGCCGGATACCACACAAATGATATTCCCGCCAAAAACAGACTGCCACTTTTTGAAAACCAGGGCACGGGCAACAGTAAGCCGCATTTTGTACCATAATGAATTGTTGTCGGCTTCATCGTATTTTTCGCCCAGGCGTACAGCCCGGAAAAATATGGGTTTCAATGGCCACGAAAGGTCTTTGCCTTTGGCGATTATCCTGTCGTAAAACTTTTCCAGTAACCGCGGTACCGTATTGAATCCATGGGGCTTGACTTCCTGCAAATTGGTGACAATGGTACCAAGGTTTTCAGCGTAATAAATGCTGATGCCCTTTGACTGAAAATTGTAATTCATCATGCGTTCATACACATGACATAATGGCAATACTCCCAGCACCCTGTGCCCTTTATGTAATGGTAAAATCTTTGCAGTTGCCAGTGCGTTGCTTAAAATATTTTTATGCGAAAGCATCACGCCTTTAGGATCCCCCGTTGTCCCTGATGTGTAAATAAGGGTAAACAAATCATCAGGATCAATGCTTGCTTTGACCTGCTCGAGTTTTTCGTTGAGTTCTTTCTCAGATTCCCTGCCGAGTTGAATTATCTCCACCCAGTTGCTTACATTCTCAATATCATTTAAGGTATAAACTTTATCCAGGGTTTCAATTTCGCTGACAACAGCATTGATCCGCTTAAATAACATTTTGTCGGATACGATGACAATTTTTGAATCGCTGTGATCAAGGATGAATTTTTGCTGTTCTTTGCTCATGGTGGGATAAATAGGGACATGCACAACACCGATCATTGCCATGCCCATATCCAAAATGTTCCAGTGGGGCAGGTTGGTGGCGATGCTTGCTATTTTATCCCCTTTATTATAGCCCATTTTCAGAAGCCCCAGAGCAAAGAACCTTGAATAATTGACATAATCTGTTGCGGAAAATTTTATCCAGTTTCCTTTGTTTTTATAAGCTAAGGCATCTTCAACGTCGCTGTATTTTGTGGCGTATTGTTCAATTAAATCAAAAATTCTAGTTACAGTCATAACAGGAAAATGGTTCATCTGTACCATGCAAAACTAATAAAATCTGTTTAACGGCGCCCTCTTTCCCCGGGCAGATCATCAAAGGGACATGAACTGCAGTTGATGGGATGTTTGATCACAGTTGTAAGCCAGTATCGTATGCCAAATGTAAATGTAAACGTTTCCCATTCATGGCCATACAATATCGAAGCAGTGATGTCCCAGTGTTCCGTGAGAAAGAATTTGTATTCCAGCTCTCCGAGCACATAAAATTTATTTTCCCAGTTCCCATTGAGGTTAAAATTGCCTTCCTCCACATAGTTATAGTACTTATGCCAATCCTGCCTGAAATTATAAGTTGGCCCAACAGCTATATCAAATGAAGACCTGAATATTTGCAGGAAACGGTATTTGATGCCTGCGTGAAAAAATAAAGCCGGTTGAGCGGCGGCATCCACATAAAAACCCGGCATAAAACGCCATGATAATTGGGTGCCCCGAAGGTAGGTTTCAACGGATACCATGACGTTTGGTTCCACAACCCATTGAGCATTTGCGTCAAGCGCATTTTCATACAAGTGGCGGTTTTTTGTGTCCAGGGGATGAAAACCAAGAAAGCTGCCTTTCGGGTGGATAAGTGTTTGTGCTGTACATGGCAGGATCAAAACTGCAAACAACACAATAACCAATATGCGTTTGGTCTTTATCATGTTGTAAAAATAAATAAATTTTGCGTTGTGCAGGGTATAATAATAAAAAAACCGTTCCCTGCGGAACGGGTTTTATGGTTGTTTTAAATGCTGTGATTCATTCAACTTCTTTAATATCAACCACCTTGTTGTCTTTCCAAATCACTTTTACATCGCTGTCAATCATCCCGTGTTTTACGTTCATAGTGTAAATGGTCTTTCCTTCTTTTTCAGTGGTGGATTTTACACTGGGCTCTTCAAGTTTATAAAGATCAAGAGGCATGTCTTTAGCTTCATAGCCGTATGCGTTAGCCGCATCAACAATGGAACTTGTGTTTTCAATTTTTGTCATAAACCCTTGCATTTCCTCAGAAACGTCAGCGCCTGAGCCGCCGCCACAAGAAGTAAACCCAACGGTTAATATGAATATGATGATGATTGTCATTAGTTGTTTCATAATTCAATAAAATTTTAGATTTACATTATCATTTAACTGGTAACAAATATAAAACTTAATTATTGATATGCAAGTAAGTTTAGGTAAGTATTTACCGGATCAGGAAACATCATTATGTTGTCATTCTCTAAGCAAAAGATCAAATTCCCCAGGTAAGGGAGAAGCAACCCTGACTTCTTTTCCTGATCCCGGATCAGGAAAAGAAAGTTCTGAGGCGTGTAAAAACATTCTCCTGAACCCAAAAGATGTTGTAATGCTTTTGTTGAGGTCCCAGTCTCCATGCTGTGTGTCTCCGATGATATCGTATTTCAATGATGATAAGTGTTGCCTTATTTGATGCCAGCGTCCTGTTTCAGGTTGAATCCTGAGTAAATTCAGGTATAAGTCTTCTCCGGTTTTATCCGTATCTCCGGTATTGACTGTTTGTAATCGTTCAAAACGGGTAACAGCGGGAAGTTTCTTTTTTTTCTTGCGGTCATAAACCGGCGTTTCAATAACCCCTTTCTCAGGAACATCTCCTTTGACAATAGCTGCATAGGATTTTTTTATGGCATGTTCCGCAAACATGGAATTAAAACGAGCTGTTGTTTCTTTATTAAAACACAATATCAATAATCCCGAAGTTTTGGCGTCAAGCCTGTGAGGGTTAAAAATATCCTTGCTTAATTTCTTTCCGGCGATCTTGTTTACATAGTCGGCATCCAAAGGCATGTGGGAGTTTTTATTAACAGCCAGGCCTGCCGGTTTGTCAACAACAACGTAATCTGCGCCTCTGTACACAATTTCCATGAAATGATCAGCTTTCCGGCAAAGCTAAGCTTTTTTTGATAAACGATGACATAAGTTTTTAAGGGTGTTTGCGTGATTAATGGAAAGCTCATGCCAGGTTTATAAGGATCAGTGTAGCGGTTTTGGCATGAGTTTTTGCCAAATGTTGCATAAAATCATGCCAAAACCGTGGCTATTGTCATTTTTCAATATGAGAAACATTACATGTGAAAATGATTGTTATCACAATACCTGAAAACTTTTATTGACTGGATTACACATGAAATCAATATTAAAATACATGGGAAAATTTGAAAATGCACAATGTAAATCCATTTTTGTGCGAGTATAATTTTCAGATATTTAATGGATTAATAAGGCTGAATTAAAAATTCAGAAAACATGGCTGTTATAATAATTTCCCTGTAGTCGATATAAAAAATCATAAAACGGAAACAAACATATTATAGAGCACATTGAAATATCATTTGAAGCATGAATGATAATCAAATTATTTATTAGTTTTGTTTCATCATAAATTGAAAAACCCATAAAAATGTCAAAACCTGTAAAGATCAGCAGAGGACTTGATATTCCTATTAAGGGGCAAGCAAAACTTACGGAAAAGGAAACGGAAAAACCATCCTTATATGCATTGAAACCCACAGATTTTCACGGCCTCAGGCCAAAAGTTGTGGCCAAACCCGGGATGCATGTAAAAGCTGGTTCCGTCGTGTTTTATAATAAATTTCATCCCGATGTAAAATTTTGCTCACCTGTCAGTGGTGAAGTGGTCGATATAATCAGGGGGGAAAAGCGAAAAATCCTTGAGGTCATCATCAAAAGTGATGGGCAAAATACCAGTGAAAAAATTGATGTACCGGATCTTAACGATGTCCTGGAAGATGATATTAAAAAACTGTTGCTGCAGGCAGGACTTTGGCCTCTGATTTTGCAACGCCCCTTTGGTGTTATTCCCGGCCCTGCTGATAGCCCTGATGCTGTTTTTGTTTCCCTTTTCAATACTGCACCACTGGCTCCGGACGTGGATTTTATCATGAAAGACCAGGTCAATGACCTTAAAACCGGGGCAGAGGTAATCCATAAACTCACTGGAAAAAATATCCATTTCGGATTGTCTGTTAATTCCAATGACAATTTATACAAAGGTATTCCGCATGCCGAATTTCATTATTTCAAAGGCCCGCATCCTGCCGGAAATGTGGGGACGCAAATCAATAAAATCAGGCCAATCAATAAAAATGAAATAATCTGGACAATTAAACCTCAGGATTTGGCTGTAATAGGCAGGTTTTTCAGGGAAAAAACATTCAACCCGTGGCGGAAAATTGTTTTTGCCGGTTCAGAGTTAAGAGAAGGTTTTTATTCAAAGGTTTTACCCGGCGCTTCATTGAATCATGTCATTGAGCAAAACCAAATTCAGGATAATGTGCGGGTAATCAGCGGGGATGTGTTGACTGGAAGAAAACTTGATGACCACGCTTTTCTGGGGTATAATGATGATATGATCACGGTGATTCCGGAAGGCAATTATTACGAGATGTTTGGATGGGCCAAACCGGGATTCAATAAATACACTGCGTCACGAAACTACTTTTCATGGATGATTCCAGGGAAAAAATACCGGATCGACACAAATTATCATGGAGGGCATCGTGCGTACGTCATGACCGGGGAATATGAAAAAGTGTGTCCGTTTAATATTTATCCCGTACACCTCATTAAAGCCTGTATGACAGATGACATCGATAAGATGGAAGAACTGGGGATTTATGAAGTGATTGAAGAAGACCTGGCTTTGTGTGAGTATGTATGTACATCCAAAACCGAAGTTCAGCAAATATTGAGGGAATCTCTGGATATGTTAAGAAAAGAATTGAGTTAATCATGAAAAACCAACAACAATGAGTAAACTCAGAAAAGTTGTAGATAAGATAAAACCGCATTTTGAGAAAGGAGGAAAGTTCTACAAGCTGCATTCTACCTTTGATGCATTTGAAACTTTCCTGTTTGTCCCAAATAAAACCACAAAAACAGGGGCACATATCCGCGATGCCAACGACATGAAACGTAGCATGATAATTGTAGTGGTAGCCCTTATTCCTGCTCTTTTGTTTGGAATCTGGAACACCGGATACCAGCATTTTCTTGCCCTGGGAGAAACCCCTGAATTCTGGCCGTCAGTATGGTATGGGTTTCTGAAAGTATTTCCCATTGTCGTGGTATCGTATGTGGTAGGCCTTGCCATTGAATTTATGTTTGCCCAGATAAGAAAACACGAGGTAAATGAAGGGTTTTTAGTAACAGGAATGTTGATTCCGCTTGTCATGCCGCCCGATGTCCCGTTGTGGATGGTGGCCGTGGCAACTGCTTTTGCTGTTATTATTGGCAAAGAAGTATTTGGAGGTACAGGGATGAACATCTTAAATCCGGCACTGACAGCACGTGCTTTCCTGTTTTTTGCTTATCCTGCCTGGATGTCAGGTGATAAAGTGTGGATTGGTGGCATGGTGGACGGCCAAACTCTGGATGCCTACAGCGGGGCAACACCACTGGCACAGGCCACAACAGGAAAAATTGATTTTTCTATGGGTAATGGTAGCAGCATTGATATTGTGGATATGATTACCGGAACCATCCCTGGCAGCGTTGGTGAAACATCTAAAATTGCCATCCTCCTTGGGGCTGTGATATTGCTGTTTACCGGGTTAGGCAGTTGGCGCATTATGCTGTCGATGTTGTTGGGCGGCTTGTCAATGGGGATTATTTTCAACCTTGTGGGTGGCAATCCGTTTATGGAGATACCCTTCTGGGAACACCTGCTGATAGGATCATTTATGTTCGGCATGGTGTTTATGGCTACTGACCCTGTGACAGCAGCACAAACTAACCGGGGAAAGTGGGTTTACGGTTTTTTGATTGGTTTGCTTGCCATCCTTATCCGTGTGGTAAATCCGGCCTACCCCGAAGGAACCATGCTGGCTATTTTGCTGATGAATGTGTTTGCACCCCTGATTGACCATTACGTGGTGCAGGCCAATATTAAAAAACGGAAGAAAAGACTTAAAACTGCCTGATTATGGACAAAAACAGTAACACATACATTTTTCTTTTTGCCATCATCATGATCGTGATTGTAGCGGTGGTGTTGTCGGTTATTTCTACACAGCTGCAGCCTTTGCAGGACAGAAATGTTAAAGTGCAAAAGATGCAGGATATCCTTGCTGCAATGTGTGTTGAAACAACATCTGAAGACGCTGTGGCCGATTTTGAAAAATACATCACAAACAGCCTGGTGCTGAACAATGAAGGAGAAACCATCGACAGCGTCAAAGCTTTCAATGTTGATATGAAAAAAGAACTGGCAAAGAACCCGGATCAACGAAATTTACCGCTTTTCATAGGGAAAACCGAAAAGGGCGAATCAAAGTACATCATTCCTCTGAGGGGAAAAGGATTATGGGGCCCCATCTGGGGATATATCGCACTGAATGATGACTATAATACCATTTTTGGAGCCAGTTTTTCCCATGATGCCGAAACCCCCGGGCTAGGTGCAGAAATCAATACATCAAACTTTGAAAACCAGTTCAGGGGAAAACAAATATTGAATCAACGCAATGAGTTTGTGTCGGTGGATGTTGTGAAAGGGGGCGCTCCCGAAGATGACATCAATGCCGTGGACGCCATTACAGGAGGCACAATTACAAGCCACGGCCTGAGAGATATGCTGAGTGATTGCATAAAACCATACATGAGTTATTTCGATAAACAAACATCAAAATCCATAGGAGAATAAACCATGAGCAAAATGAAAGACCCCTTATTTTCCGCAACAAACATGCAACTGCTTAAAGAGCCGTTGAACAAGAACAATCCGATCACAGTTCAGGTGCTGGGGATTTGTTCGGCGCTGGCCATCACCGTACAGCTTAAACCCTCTGTCATAATGGCGTTGAGTGTTGTTTTTGTGATGGGATTCAGCAACCTTATCGTATCTCTGCTGAGGAAAACCATCCCGGTAAGGATACGGATTATTTTGCAACTTATGGTCATTGCTTCACTGGTTGTCATCGTTGACCAGGTACTCAAAGCATATATGTTTGATGTAAGTAAACAACTTTCGGTTTTTGTCGGGCTCATCATCACCAATTGCATCATCATGGGAAGGCTTGAAGCTTTTGCATTGAAAAACAAACCATGGCCATCCCTGCTCGACGGACTGGGGAATGCTGCAGGTTACGGTGTAATCCTTGTAATTGTCGGCTTTTTCCGTGAACTGTTTGGCTCAGGTACCATCTGGGGATATCAGGTGGTTCCCGAAGGGGTTTACGGCATAGGTTATGAAAACAACGGCCTGTTTATTCTGCCCCCAATGGCATTGATCATTGTTGGAATTATTATATGGATACAACGTTATAGAAATCGTGAACTCATCGAAGAAAAATAATCGCCATGGAACATTTATTTAACATATTTGTCAAATCGATTTTTGTTGAGAACATGGTGTTTGCCTATTTCCTGGGCATGTGTTCTTACCTGGCTGTTTCAAAAACAGTTAAAACCTCTGTAGGGCTTGGAATTGCTGTGATATTTGTGTTGGGCATCACCGTGCCAATCAACTACCTGATACAAAATTACTTTTTGGTTGATGGCGCACTGGCATGGATAAGCCCCGAACTTGCAGATGTAAACCTCGGGTTCTTAAGGTTTATCATTTTCATTGCCGTGATTGCCTCTATGGTACAACTGGTGGAAATGGTAATTGAAAAATTTTCGCCTACACTGTATGCCAACCTCGGTATATTTTTACCACTGATTGCTGTCAACTGCGCCATATTGGGTGGCTCTCTGTTTATGGCCGAACGGGCATACAACACCATTGCCGAAGCAACCACATACGGCTTAGGTTCAGGTGTGGGATGGTTTCTCGCTATCGTGGGCATCGCTGCAATACGTGAAAAAATAAAATATTCCAACGTGCCGGCTCCATTGAGAGGCCTAGGCATTACATTTATCATTACCGGCCTGATGGGTATTGCTTTTATGGGCTTTATGGGAATTGAGTTGTAATCTCAAAAAACAAACTGAATTATGATATTATTGACCAATCAGATAATTGTTGTTATTGCAGGCGTTGTGGTGTTCCTGGTTGTTATACTGGTTTTAGTGATTGTTTTGCTGTATGCAAAGAAAAAACTCACACCTCAGGGGGAAGTAAAGATCACCATCAACGATGAAACAGAAATCAAAGCCAGCCCCGGGTCAAATTTACTGGATACATTGGCTCAGCACAAGCTTTATCTGCCATCAGCATGTGGAGGACAAGGGACATGCGGAACCTGTATATGCCAGGTATTTGAAGGGGCCGGGGATATTTTGATAACGGAAACCGGGTTTTTCAGCCGCAAAGAACAAAACAACTATTGGCGGCTGGCATGCCAGGTAAAAGTGCGTAACGACTTGAAAATTGGCTTGCCACCTGAATTTCTTGACATCAAAAAGTGGGAATGCGAAGTCATTTCAAATCGAAATGTGGCCACTTTTATCAAAGAGTTTGTGGTGAAATTGCCTGAAGGTGAACACATGGATTTTCGCCCGGGCGGATATGTACAGATTGATGTACCTAAAATAGAAGTGGATTACGGAAAAGACATTGATGTGGAGGAAGAATACAGGGAAGACTGGGATAAACTGAACCTGTGGGATTTGAAAATGCGAAACCATGAACCCACATTCAGAGCCTATTCAATGGCCAATCATCCCGCCGAAGGAAACATTGTAAAACTGAACATCAGGATTGCCACCCCACCATGGGATGCTAAAAAGAACAAGTTTAAAAATGTGAACCCCGGTGTTTGTTCATCTTACATATTTTCTCGCCAGCCCGGCGATAAAGTAACCATTTCAGGCCCTTATGGTGAATTTTTCATCAAAGAAACCGAACGTGAAATGATGTACATAGGTGGAGGCGCTGGCATGGCTCCTTTACGTTCACACATTTTCCACCTGCTCAAAACCCTTAAATCCGACCGTAAAATTACATTCTGGTACGGGGCACGGTCTAAACGTGAAATGTTTTACGAAGAAGAATTCAGACAACTGGAAAAAGAATTTCCCAATTTTAAATTCTTTGTGGCATTGTCCGACCCCTTGCCGGAAGATAACTGGAATGGTTATACCGGTTTTATTCACACTGTGGTTGAAAAAGAATATTTATCCAAACTCGAAGAACCCGAAGAACTTGAATATTACCTGTGTGGCCCGCCATTGATGAACGATGCCGTATTGAAAATGCTGGATGAGTATGGTGTGCCCGAAGAAATGATAGCTTTCGATGATTTCGGAGGATAAATTTAACGGGAACAGGAGTAATCACATGAAACATTGTAACATTACAAAACTGTTGTTTCTTGCATGGATGGCGATTGTATTGTTTTCATGCAACAACCCCAAAAATAACTATTACAAATACCAGGGACAAATTCAGGGCACCTATTTCAGGGTTATGTATGAAGCTGACAAAGATTATGCCCCACAAATTGATTCCCTGCTGAAACGTTTCAATCAAAGCCTGAACAATTACGATAGCACAAGCCTCATTTCAAAAATCAACCGCAGCGAAGACGTTAAAACAGATTCGTTGTTCAACGCTATGTTTATGGCTGCCAAAAAAATATGGAAACAATCTGATGGCCGTTTCGATATCAGCATTGCCCCCCTCGCAAATGCCTGGGGTTTTGGGTACAAATCCGGTCACGCTCCCGATTCCGCACAAATTGACAGCCTGATGGAATTCGTGGGGATGGAAAACATTTCCCTTGAAAACAACACCGTGGTTAAAGTGGATGAGCGCGTGGAAATCATTGGCAATGCCATTGCCAAAGGAATGTCGGTAGATTATGTGGCACAATACCTTGAATCAAAAGGGATAACCAATTACCTGGTTGATATAGGAGGAGAGATCAGGGCTCAGGGCAAGTCCCAAAAAGGAAAAACATGGCTTGTCGGCATTGATAAACCCATTGTGGACAGTATGGCGAAAGACAGGGAAATAGAAGGAAAAATTTCATTGGATGATATGGCCGTTGCCACATCGGGAGATTACCGCAATTACAAAGTCCATAACGGAAAAAAGTACGGGCATTCCATTGATCCGGCAACAGGGTACCCGGCAAATTCTGAGATTTTATCGGCTACCGTTATCCATCCGCAATGCATGATCGCAGATGCCTGGGCAACGGCTTTTATGGTAATGAAAACACCGGAAGAAGCCCTTGCTATTGCAAACAGCATCGAAAACATGGAAGCCATGTTCATCACCGCAGATCATAATGGTGATTACAGCATGCACACCTCCCGCGATTTCCATTTCAGCGAATAATCCACGAAAAATCATTCAAAGAACCCGTTTTTTAAAAAACCCATTTTCAAACAAACTTTTTGCAGATTGTTTTGTTGTAATCAAAAGTACAGGGAAAAAGATTGTGGAAAAACAAAATCAACATAATAATACGCCGGTGATTAAGAACCCGGAAAAACTCATAGATTACATTGCCTTTTTTATCAACATCAAGGAAGAAGATTACATCACTTATGTGGATGATCATTGTTTTGAATACACTAAACAGTTCAATGATTTTATTCAACAGCTCCATGACTCAAACATGGTGGATAGTTATGAACACCTGATCCATTCAATCACCGATCATCCCGGCGATGAGCAATCACGCTGCGAAGCATTTTCGGGGTGGATGCAGGAATTGAACCGCACCATTAGTCGCCCCTGTGATTTGAGGGAAGCTGATGTTTGTTTTCTTCGCAAAGCCTTTCTAACCTTGGTGCGCATGGAAAAAATCTTTCCCGGATCCTATGCCATTGATGTCGAAACCGGAACATGGCTTAAATTGCTCAAACAATTCAGAAATCTCTACGACGCTGGAAGGGTAAAATCAAAATTCTGACATTTTTTGTAACAAATCATACCAAATTCAAACCATATGTGTACAAAAATTGTATTGATGTATTAATTATGAGCAGCGGGATAGTGTTCGCCCTGGCTCGCCATGGTCTCCGTCTTTGACTTTTACCTCCTGTTGGCTATGCCCATAGTTTTGCATACATGTAAACAGGTGTCTTTTGTGGTATTATCAGAGCTTTAACCGCATGCTGAATTTAACCTTGATTACTGATTCAACGGAAGTTATTTTATAAATCGTCAATGTCGATATTCTTTGTTTTTTCTTAGCATAAAATTTATACTTTTGACCTGTAACATAAATGCGATTTTAAATATACGTGTTTAAACACATGTGTTATGGAAAATTGTGGCATAAAAACCATAAAGTCGAAGCAATTAAAAAAGCATTGGATGGTAGTATATACACGCCACAGGTGTGAAAAAAAACTACATACTTTTCTGAAAAAACAAGGCATTGAATCTTTTTTACCTCTATATTCAACAGTGCGGCAATGGAGCGACAGAAAGAAAAATGTCGAATTGCCTTTGCTGAACGGGATTGTATTTATTAAGGTAAATGCAAAATGCTTGAATGATATTTATAAGATTCCCCTGGTAACAGGTGTGCTAAAAGAGTTTGGATATCCCGGCATTGTACATGAACAAGAAATCAATAACCTGAAAATCATTGCACGGGAGTGGAGTGGAGATAATGTACACCAAGTGTCCGTTAAGGAGTTTTATCCAGGTGATTACGTCCGGGTGAAAAGAGGTAAATTTAAAGGCCTTACAGGCTGTTTAACAGAAATAAAAGGGCGATTCAGGCTGGTGATGGAATTGAATGCCATCAATACCAGTTTTGTGATTAACCTGCCTGCCTCTCAGGTGGGAAAAATCGCTTCGAAAAAGGAAAAGCAAGTGTCATAGACGCACCGCTGTATGTTCCTGAATTGCAGATTGAAAGCACTTTTGCATGTGACTTCCAGTGGCGAAGCTGTGTGTTTTGAGATGGAGGGATGGAGAGATTGTGAGATAGAGAGATAGAGAGATGGTGTGATGGAGAGATTGAGAGATAGAGAGATGGTGTGATGGAGAGATTGAGAGATAGAGAGACAACCAATAATTCGACAACGAACGAAACAAACCGTAACACACATTACTGTACTATAGAT
>CAZTNS010000042.1:0-21854 GCA_964615585.1 uncultured Bacteroidales bacterium
AATTTCAAAAATCTGCAAAAATTTTGTTGACATGGGATTGCTTATTTCTAAAAAAAGTCAAATCACAGCAACAAACCGAAATAGTAAAAAAATATATGACGATTAAACCCGAAGAGCTCAATAATATTTTGATTAACAAATCAACAGGTGCAAAAAGTTACTTTTGTGGTATCAACTATTTTGGATTTGGAGCTTTGGATTTATTTTGGATTTTGTTTTTTGAACTTTGGATTTAATGCAATGCTCTCCCCTGGGAAAATAAGGGAACTTCAAAAATGTAACTTACATTTGTCTTTGCAAATATAGCACATATGAAGTTCAAAAACTTCTCCGGTGGAGTTTTTACGGAGATGGATCCAAAAACTTATACATGACAGGGGTGCCCGGCGGTGTAGTGCAACGAAGACTGAC
This sequence comes from uncultured Bacteroidales bacterium, assembly GCA_964615585.1. Taxonomy (GTDB): domain Bacteria; phylum Bacteroidota; class Bacteroidia; order Bacteroidales; family ML635J-15; genus JAQIBY01. The sequence continues at coordinate 412 of CAZTNS010000042.1, forward strand.
TCGTTCTGAAATTTGTTTATGTTTACGTTTTGAATATTTTTTTTATTATATCATCACTCCATCTCCCCATCTCCCTGTCGTATCTTTGTATCTTTGTTACCTCGTTTCCCTGCTTACAGACGGTTTAAAAATTTCAGTGCCAGCCAGGCCATTGAGGCACTTCCGTAAATAAGTGCATTTTCATCAACATCAAAATCGGGGCGGTGTATGTTGTTTATCCCGGTATGGTTTCCGGCAATACCCAGCCTGTAAAAAATTGCCGGCATAATGCGTGAATAATGGGCAAAATCTTCACCAGTCATACGTTTATCAAGCTTAATGATGTTTTGGTTGCCTACCAGTTCCCCTGCAAATTGCATGGCTTCTTTTGTGTAGAGTGTATGGTTGGTGAGCGAGGGATATCCGTTGATGATCGTGATTTCAGCCTTTGCGCTGTATCGTTCAGCAATTTGATTGGCGATGGAATGGATGAGGTTTTTTACATGTTTTCTGAATTTTTCATCCATGGTGCGAAATGTACCTGTCAGTTTTGCTTCTGTGGGCATGAGGTTTGTGCTTCCCTCTGCTTCTATTTTTCCAAAGCCAATGATTACGGGAATGTCACCGGCTTCTTTTGTGATTTGTTTTTTCAGGGATAAAACAATTTCTGCTGCAGCACTGATTATATCCTTGGTCAGTTGAGGCACAGCGATATGCCCTCCGTTGCCTTTCAATGTAATGTATAGTTCATCGGTTGAAGCCATATAGTGTCCCGGTTTGAAACCCAGTGTTCCCGTAGGTTGACCGGGCATCACATGCTGACCGATGATGAGTTTAGGTTTGTATTTTTCAAATATGCCGCTTTCGATGACTTTAATGGCCCCGCCGGGTAGCACTTCTTCTCCCGGTTGAAAAATGCCAAGCACATTGCCGGCAAATTCAGACCGCAACTCGTTGAGAATACGCAAAGCCCCAAGCAAACATGTCATGTGTACATCGTGGCCACAAGCATGCATAACCTTATGGTTGGCGGATGTAAAACTGAGATTTGTGTTTTCCTGCAGAGGAAGGGCATCCATGTCTGAGCGCAAAGCTATATAAGGTCCAACTTTTGCTCCATGACAAGTGGTGGCAAGGCCGGTTTTAGTAATGTCTGAAACTGGTAAACCCATGTCTTTCAGTACATGACGCAGGTATTTTTTTGTTTCAAATTCTTTAAAGCTAAGTTCCGGATGCTGATGCAGGTGCCGCCGGTGTGAAACCAGCCAGCTTTTCAGCTTCTTAGCGTTGTCAAGTATCTGTTGAGGTGTATTCATCAAAAATCCAGGTTTAATGAAAGGTATAACATGGGAGGCAATAAGGTATTATCTTCAATACCACGTGCATAATCAAGCCGTACGAAATATCCAAGAAGACGAGTTCTCAGGCCTATACCATATCCGGCCACAAGTGGTGAGGAATCTTTGTTAATGATGACAGTGACAGGGCCATTTTCATAAATATCATTTTCATAGGCATTGTGGCTGTCAAGTGGATTCGCCCCTGACCATGCTGTCCCGATATCGAAAAATCCGATGACCTGGAAACTGTTTAAAAAATCTGAATTGACAGGCCGGTTGATGAAATAACTAACTATAGGCCAGCGCAATTCAGTATTGATGAGTGCAAAACTGTTTCCGTTTCGGACATTTTGTGAGAAACCGCGCATATTGGTTGCTACAGCCTGATACACATAATTGGCTTCCGGGTCAATGCGTGTCCCCTGATCAAACATAGGGTTTTCTGTACTGAGGTTGATCCAGTTGTCAATCCCGCCAAGGTAATATATCAGCAGGGCTGATCCTAAAGAGCTTGAAGCAGCAAAACGAGTGGCAATGATCATGTTGCGGTGGATTGGAATATAATGTCTGAAATCACAACCGAAAACAAAAAGATCAGATTCTTTCTTATCTATCTGTTTATAATATTCTCCGAATATTTTTAAACGTGTACCTTCATTGATATTGATCATCAGATTGCGGGTGTTATCGAAAATATACTCCAGCTTAAGACCGGCCCAGTAGTCAAATTCGTTATCCCGAAGCAGATTCTGAAAATCAGTGGTGAGGTATGCTTGCTTGTCTTGTCTAAAGCTCACTGTACTCTGTATTGATGATACCTGATTAAAAGGATAACGGAGAACATACATGCCCTGGTTCAGATAACTTTTGTATAAATTGTTGTTATTAAGGTTACGCATGGTCTGCCGGTGAAAAATATACTGCTTGTTCAACCGTGAGTTCAGGTCTTCAAAACTGATCAGGTATTCGTTGCTGTCAAAATTGCCGGCAAACCTGAACCCCCCGGTAATGCGATAATCTTCAAACAAATCCATGGCTTCAACGTTCAGCAGAATATTGAAACCAGGATTAAAATAAAATGCGTTTCCTGTAAATTTTTGATAACTGGCATTGAGAAATCCAAAATCAATTTGATTAATGATCCTTGATGTATAAAAATTGATGGAGTACTTATTATGCGGCTTCTCTTTTAGATTGCCTTCTTCATCAAAGTCCCCTTCTTTTTCAGATTCTTTAAGTATGTCAGGCTCAAATTCGTATGCATCAATGTTAATCAGGCTGTCTTTCTGCTTCTCAGGTTCCGTTGTTTCTTTCTTTTCTTTTTGTTTTTGGGCTTCTGATTTAAAATCTTTTATGTATGATTTCCTGAAATATGTACTATCAGGATCAGCTTTTTTTGCAGGATCAAGGTCTTTTGTAAAAATATTATAGGCTTTCTTTTTGTAATAGATTTCTGACAATTTTCCGCTTTCCTCTGACAGATCATGTTCCAGGATGTTCATTTTGTTGTTGGTCATTGGATGTGAGCGCATAAAATACCTGTAGTGGGTTACGGTATCAATATAACTGATAACTGAGTCATATTTGGCAGCATAGCGGTTATATACCCCTGTTTTATTACTAAGGTAGATGTAATAATTATCCTCGGTGATATAGGCTTCTTTTTCATCAATAAGGGGGGTTTTTGTGAGTTGAGTAAGTTGATCTTCAGGTTTTTCAGTATTGTACAGGAAAATGTCCCGGTTTTCCTGTACAGGGATCTGATGTTCTTTGGTGTCACCCAGGGAATCCACATTCCGGTTGGATAAGAACAGAATGTCTTTGGATTTGTTAATGAACACCGGGTGATAGTCGTCTGCCTGATCATATGTGATATTTTCATACGTATTGGCATTCAGGTTGAAAATGAAAATGTCACTCTGCCCGTTCTTAAAGCCACTAAAAACAATTTCCATTCCATTGTCAGAAAAATCAAAATCATTGACTTTATTAAATCCCCTGAGTTCAATTTCCTTGATCTCTTTTGTGTTCAGGTTGTATGCCATGTAAAAAATTTTCCCTTTTTTTTCGGTAATGAAACACAGCAGTTCCCCTGTGGGATGCCATTTCAAACAGGGGTAAGTATAATCTGTGATTTGATCGAGTTTATGGCCCTGACGGTAAATTTTATTCTTTTTTCCGGTGGGTATGTTTTTGATGAAAATTTTCATTTTGCCCATAACGTTACTGCAGTATGCCAGTTTATTGCCATTCGGGCTAATTGTTGCCTGCTGATATTTATGACCTTTTCTTGAACGTTTTAAAAGTTGCTTTCCTTCAGGATCTTCCGATGACCTCATTTGTTCCTTAAATAAGTCATAAAAATACATGTTCCAACTGTAGGAAAGGGATTTTAGATTTGTCCCGAGTACATATAAAAAACCGTTTTCGATGTTTTTAGATACACGGGTCAGGTACAGGATGGTGGGAATAACCTGCTCTCCGTATGTGTTGGAGATATAATACCATATTGAATGGCCTGCATATATGGCTTCTTCACCGGTGAGGTGATTGATTTTTTCATAACGGTCATTCATGATGCCGTCTTTGATGTGATTTTCCGTCTTTTCATCCCATCGTTTAGATAGATAAGATATAAGCCCTTTGTAATACCAGTCCGGAAAACTCATGAGTGTATTGTTTGCTGCTTTGTTTTTCCAGTCAGAACCAAATAATATATGATTAACCATGACTTCTGTGATGGATGAGCGAAGTTGTTCCTGTAACTTTTGCCGGTTGCCTTCCACATATAAAAATACAATGTTATCCACAATGGTAGTGGCTCCCCCGATGTTGTATTGATTGTTGAGTGTCTGCAGGCCAATGTTACTTTGCCTGAAATCAGACAAATTATGATATACAACAAAAATAAGGCGTTGATTGAACTGATAATCCAGGCGTGAAGTCATGTTTTCAATTTCTTCATAGGCCATCTCTGAGGTAGTTTCAGCCAATTCCTTCCCTCCAGTGTAAAAGTAAGTGTCAAATTTTTCATATCGCATGAAAAACCAGTCAAAATCCTCATATTGTGCCCTGTTTTTACCAAAACTCATTTGATGTCCATTGTAGAACTGAGCCCTGGAAATCTCAAAAACACTGCACAGCAGAATAATTAGTAGATATGCAAATGGCTTTTTCACAGATCAGGCTAAGATTTTTGTGTTGTTTTTCATAGTTCAAATGTAATGTTTTGATGAGATATATCCTTGTTGTCTCACAAATTATTTTTTGTCAGATCAACTTGTTGTATTTTTGTTTGTGTGAAAGTAACGAAAAAAATATTATAATGTTGTCAAAAATAATTTCAGGAGGACAAACAGGTGTGGACAGGGCGGCTTTGGATTCTGCTATACATTTGGGTATTTCTCATGGTGGCCGGTGTCCTAAGGATAGGATTGCTGAAGATGGAAAAATTGCGGGAATATACGACTTGAAAGAAACTTCCTCTACCATATATCAGCAAAGGACCAGGATGAATGTCAAGGATTCGGATGCCACACTGATTGTGATACAAAGTAAAACTTGGGGTACAGGTACATCTTTTACAAAGCATATTTGCAAACAGATGAATAAACGGTTTTTTGTTATTGATGTTGATGAGGTTATTAATACGAAACGGATATGGAGTTGGCTGAAAAAACAGAACCCTCATGTTTTGAATGTTGCCGGAAACCGGGAATCTACTAGCCCGGGGATATACATGAAATCTTATGATTTGTTCCTTGTTTTATTTGCACCTGACAATGAATTCATGATGAATTTATGAGATGACGATCTGAGTTTTATATTGATTTATGGTGTAATCAGACATTTTTTTCTGCCTCATAAAATAAGCAGGGGATATAAAACGTTGTTTGATTATAAAGTTTATTTGAAATTATGTTGAATTTAAATTTGAACGCGCATGAATGGAACTTCTACCTATTTTTTTATTTATGAAAATGACAGTTTAAGGGTAAAAGATGTTTTGTTTCCGGTTTTTGATGATTTTAAAGGTCTGGAGGCATTACTGCCCATGGAAAAACCATCAGAGGAAGCTGTTAATAGTCTAAACAGCATGATTGAAAACCTGTGATGCTTAATTAGACTGTATTGATACCGGTTTATTGTAAAAATAGCCGGTATTTTTTTATCCTTTTTCTTCGGATATAACCTGATTGTTTTTCCTTCGCGTGCTGTAAACCAACAAGGCTATGCCTGCCAGAATAAAAGGAATGCTAAGAATTTGCCCCATATTCAATAGCATGTTTTGCTCAAAACCTACCTGTACTTCTTTAACAAATTCAATGAAGAAACGTGCCATAAAGATCATGATAAGAAACAAACCAAGAAAAAAACCGTGTTGCTGTTTTTGCCAGCGTTGTTTGTACAACCACATCAACACCACGAAAGTTATAATATAGGCAAGGGCTTCATATATTTGTGTTGGGTGAGATGCAAGTGTATCTCCGTTTCTGACAAAAATAAATCCCCATGGGAGATCTGTTTCATGTCCGTAAATTTCTGAATTCATCAGGTTGCCCAGTCTGATAAAGGCGCCTGCAAGTGCTGTTGGAATGGCTACGCGGTCAAGCACATACAAATAATTCTTCATTGTTGATTTGTGCACAAAAAATATCAAAGCTATGAGTATTCCTATGGCACCCCCATGACTTGCTAATCCTCTAAAACCGATGAAGCGGAATTCCGGTTGAAACTGTACCGGCAGGAAAATCTCTAGCGGGTGTTGTGAAAAATATGCCCAGTCATAGAACAGGCAGTGCCCAATCCTGGCACCTGCCAGTCCCCCGATAAGTACATATATTAACAAATTGTCAAGTTCCTTAACAGGGATGTTTTCCTTGTTGAACATGTATTTAACAATGATATATGATAATATAAAGGCCAGGGCAAAAAACAATGAATAATAGCGTAACCCGAAATTGCCGATTTCAATTATCACGGGATCAACGTCCCATCTGATGGATGATAGCATAGTTATTGTTTTTGAATCACGAAGATACTGATTTTTGTATTGAATCACGTTGTTTAAACAAAAAAAAAGGGAATGGTCGGTTTGAATGACCATCCCCTTTTGCAAATATCAAATGGAATTGTTAATTCAACAAAGTGAAATTTTTTACAATGACTTCACTCGATATTCGTTGCTGACCATCTTTGCCTTTCCATGAACGTTGGTTAAGTTTGCCTTCAATGGCAATATGCCGCCCTTTTCTTAGCATTTGCTTTATTATATCAGCTGTATTGCCCCATGCAACAAGTTGATGCCAGCGTGTCAGCTTTTCATTGCGCCCATTCAATTGACGTTTTGTCTCGTGTGTGGCCAATTGCATTTTTGCGAGGCGTTGTCCGTTTTCAAAACGTCTTACTACCGGGTCAGTGCCTAATCTGCCAATGAGTGTGATGTTGTTTTTTGTATGTCTCATAATTTTAAAGTTTTAGTTCAACATTCAATTTCGGGACAAACATAACGCTCCATATTATCTGTATTCGGTTAAAAACCATTTACTGGCGTTTAACATTCGTTTGTAAGTATTTGAAAATGGAAAAATAATAAAAATCAGTTATAGTTTAATTTGTTGCAAAAAAACCTGATAACCTCTTGTTTTCTTTCATGAAAAACTCTGGACAGCGGTTAAAATTATGCAGAGTGCAGCCAAAAAGCAGACAGTGTTTTTTGACGCTTTTCATTAGAAACCTCCATGAGAAAAGCATTAACACACACACTGATGATTATTTTCCGGAATGCGATTGAACAACGGCTGTGAAAAAAATGGAGGTTCTCTCCCGGAAGGTCATCGGGACAGGTTATGACCGTTGAAAATAAATTATGAGCATATGAAACCTGTAGGTAACCAATCCTATCAGAGAAAGCCTAACCAGCAACCGGAACCGAGTGTTGCGTAGTCAGCAGAGATGCAGGCACGAAGCCTGGACAGGTAATGCAAAAGCCATGTGATAGAGCCTCGAAAATATTGTTATTGTATGGGTTTTTATATTTCTGTCTGTGGGAATAGAAGCATAGTACCCGTTATGGTAAGGGAGCTATAAAGGGCCGGGGTCGAAGAGCATGGCAAATGCATAGAAGGTCTTTACGGGAGCTTGGGAGAGCCTCTCACCTCCATACGAAAAAGCGGACAATATTGTCAGTCCGAACCGTAAATGTCCAAGCCAGTCAGGTATGTATTGCCACCTGATAAGGCAAATAAGAAAAGGCAATACCATAAATGGTATCCAGACCGGGGGAAACCGAAGGGAAGGAGAAGGATGAAGGCAGTCTTAGTATTTTCATGGTACCGGTAGAACTATGGGAAATTCAGCAATTGCTGAAAAGCCATAAAGTAGGGAAGGGGGATATCTTAAAACGGGCTTGCAATTTGGAAACATTTAATGCCCCAGATGTATGAAAGATGTCAACGTAAGAAATACAGAAAGCTCTGATGGCTATCGGAGCGGAACTGTTTTAAGAGGAACCGTATGCGGGAAATCCGCTCGTACGGGTCTGTGGGGGAGCGGGGAGGTAACGAATCGCTCTACCCGGTCACCATTTAGTGCTTTTTCAGCAGAGCCTATTTGTTATATTGTTGTGTTTATATCCGGCTGTATGGATAGCGTTCAAAGTGCAGGTCTTTAACAATTTTAAACAGGTTGTCTTTAAACTCGTCCATATTTTCCCCTGTTTTAGCTGAGATAAACACGCAAGGGAGGTTTTCTCCAGCTACGTACATGGATTTGAAATCATCAAGGCTAAAATTATGTTTTTCTACGGGGGTCAGGTCATCTTCGTCTTTCGGGGTGTATTTAAACGCATCAATTTTGTTAAACACAAGCAAAACAGGAATTTTGCCGGCACCGATTTCCTGAAGGGTATTTTTTACCACTTCAATTTGTTCTTCAAATCCAGGATGCGAAACATCCACCACATGGATAAGCAAATCGGATTCGCGTGTTTCGTCCAATGTGGATTTAAAAGATTCAACCAGGTGAGTGGGCAGTTTCCTGATGAATCCGACGGTGTCTGATAGCAAAAAGGGCAGGTTGTTTATCACCACCTTGCGAACGGTTGTGTCGAGGGTGGCAAACAGTTTGTCTTCAGCAAAAACACTGGATTTGCTCAGCCTGTTCATGAGTGTGGATTTTCCTGCGTTTGTGTATCCTACCAGCGACACACGGATAAGTTTTCCCCTGTTTTTTCGCTGAGTTGCTTTTTGTTTGTCAATTTTTTCAAGCTGTTTTCTGAGCAGCGCAATTTTATCACGGACAATACGGCGGTCGGTTTCGATTTCACGTTCACCGGGGCCACGTAACCCAATCCCGCCACGTTGCCTTTCCAGGTGTGTCCACATGCCCTTGAGGCGTGGCATCAGATACTGGTATTGGGCTAGTTCCACCTGTGTTTTGGCGTGAGCTGTTCGTGCGCGTGTGGCAAAAATATCAAGGATCAGGTTGGTTCTGTCCATGATTTGCACTTTTAGTTCCTTTTCAATGTTCCTAAGTTGGGTGGGTGACAAGTCATCGTCAAACAACACGAGGTTAATGGATTTGTTCTGTTTTATGAAGGCATGAATCTCTGCCAGTTTTCCTTTGCCAATGTAAGAGCGGGGATTTGGTTTATATTGCCTCTGCAGAAATGATTTCACAGGTTTTGCTCCGGCAGTGTGTGCCAGTAAAGCCAATTCATCGAGATATTCTTTTGCCTGATCTTTTGTTTGTCCTGATTGTATTACGCCGACAAGTACCGCTTTGTTCTTTACTTTCTGTTTCCTGTTTTCCTGATCCATACACAAAAAACCCCGATTAATGAACCGGGGTTATATCTTGGTTACAATGTATTTATTAATACAATTTAAAATTGATGGGAACAATGTAAGTTACCGGCACGGGTTTACCTCTTTGTTGTCCCGGTTTCCAGTCGGGTAACTTACTGACCACCCTTTTTGCTTCTTTATCGAGGTATGGGTCAACACCGCGAACGACGCTTACACTTGTAACATTCCCGGTCTGATCAATGACAAATTGAACAAAAACTTTACCCTGAATTCCGTTTTCTTTGGCAATTTCGGGATATTTGGTATGTTCAGCCAAAAAAGTCATCAGGGCTTTGTCTCCCCCTGGAAATTCAGGTTTATCTTCAACAATTGCAAAATCGATGGGTTCTACCTCTTCCTCCTCCTCATCATCAAAAGAACTCATATCAATATCCACTTGGGTGTTTTCATCGGATTCGGAATCAATATCAATATCAGATTCTTCCTCGTCATCTTCAACCACAGTGAGTTCTTCGATAACCTGTTCGGGTTCGGGTTCTTGCTTTTCTTCTGGTGGTGGGGGTGGTTCTTCTTCCTGGAAGGTATTGATGATTTCTTCTTCCATCATGTCTTCCATGTTGATATCACCCAATTGATTTTTGCTTAATTCAGGTGTGCCCCATTCAAACGCAAGAAGTACTATACCCAATACAAGAACAAGCCCGATTTCAAGAAACAGGACTTTCTTGTTTTCAAGGTTTGCTTTCTTTGATTTTTTTATTTCCATGGTGTCAAAATTTTAAAGGTGTAAAATTAATGTATTTCTTACTGTTTTGCAAAAAATATTTTGTTTTTACAGTAATCTAATGTGTTTATAAAACGTTAAATGTCTATTCATATTGTATTATTCGTTGTAATCCTGTTTCTTTAATTAGCTATTTCTTGTTGTTCAGATGAGAAATTATATCCGATTCCATAAATCAAGACTTCTTAAAAACAATAAATCTGTTATTGTAAAATTATACAATATTTAGTGGAATTTTGAGATTTTGTGCTTTGGTGGCGAGAAAAATATGCCATAAAGCACCAAAACACTAAATCCCACTAAAGTAATGAAAAGTAAAATGTGTAGTTTTATTTTTAAGTGCTGATAACTAATCATTTAGCACAGGCGTAATAAATTTTTTTAAGAAGTCTGTAAATCTTCATTTAGAAGATGATTTTTATTTTAAGAAATCAGTCAAGTAAAATTGATTTTAACATTTGTTCATCTGAATAAAACACATTAATGTCCACATTATCATTAATTCCTGTAATTCGTCCTGTCTGGGTGAATTGCCAGAATATCCAATTTTTGCCTGGTCTTTCAGGTGATTTATAGTTGCCGTATCGTCCAAGCCAGAATGAATATTCATTAAATCGGGGATCGTTTAGAAAGTGCAGAAGATAGTATTTGAAATAGGTGTAAATAATGGGCTTAACGCCATAATGTTTTTCAACGGCCTCTAGCCACCTCAACAGTCCGATTTTAAGTTTATGCAGAGACTGTAGGTTTGAATAATCCTCAATGTCCAACACAGGTGGCAAATCCCCTGTTTCAAGGTCAACGCAATGAATGAAATTTTCGGCTTGTTGAAGGCTGTTTTCATTGGGACGGTAATAATGATAAGCGCCGTGAACAATGCCGTGTTTTTTTGTTTTGTGCCAATTGTAATCAAATTGTTTGTCTTTATAATTCTTCCCTGCTGTAGCCCTGATAAATACAAAATCTACCCGATTATGTTTAGTGAGTTTATTCCAAACAATGACGTCTTGATATTCGGATACATCCAGCCCGAAAAGTTGATACGCTTTGAGGTGATCTTTACTTTCGCGGTATGTAACCTGGTTTTCTGTTCCACGGTAAAACAATAGTTTTATCCGTGATTTAACAGCAGGGTGGGAAATAAAAAACCAGGCCGCGATGATCAGGATGGCAACAAGCACTAAGACTTGTCGCCTCTGTTGCTTTTTACGTTTTGAAATACGCCGGCCCATTTATACATACCCTTGGTTGATAAGATATTCAGCGATCTGTATGGAATTGGTAGCTGCTCCTTTGCGGAGGTTGTCAGAAACGATCCACAGGTTCAGGCTGTTGGGAAATGATTCATCTTCCCGGATGCGCCCGACAAAGGTTTCATCTTTGTCTTCAGCATTGACAGGCATGGGGTACAGGTTTTTTGCAGGGTTATCCTGAACAATAATCCCTGGTGTTGATGCGAGAAGGTCTCTTACTTCCTGTGTATCCGGATGTTTTTCAAAACTGATGTTGACAGATTCGCTGTGTCCGCCTTTTACAGGGACCCTAACCACGGTTCCGGTTATTCGTAAATCCGGAAACCCCAGTATTTTCCGGCTTTCGTTGATGAGTTTTCTTTCTTCGGATGTGTAGCCGCTGCTGTCAAAATCTCCGCCGTGTGGCAAACAATTAAGGTCGATGTGATGCGGATATGCAGGATGTTTGCTTTTATGCCCTTTCCGTTCGGTATCCAGTTGGTCAATTCCCTGTAAACCGCTTCCCGTGACAGATTGGTATGTCGAAACGATGACCCGTTTTAGTCTGTAAGACCGGTGCAACGGCCACAATACTTGAACCAATTGAATGGTGCTGCAGTTGGGATTGGCGATTAGTTTGTCCTTTTCTGTAAGTATATTTCCGTTTATTTCGGGAACAATGAGTTTAACATCCTCATCCATGCGCCAGGCTGAAGAATTGTCTATGACTTTGCAACCCAGGCTTGTAAATCGTTTTGCGTTTTCTTTGGAAAAATTGCCCCCTGCAGAAAAAATGGCTAAATCAGGCCTTTCCGATAAAGCTTCATCCACAGTTTTGACTGATAATTTTCTTCCGCATCGTGTTATTGTTTTCCCCGCTGAGCGTTCAGATGCAACAGGAATTAACCTGTGGTTGTCAAAACCACGTTCTTCGAGTACCTGAAGCATTTTTTGTCCCACGACACCGGTAGCGCCGACAACTGCAATTTTCATAGCTTGTAAATTATTGTTTTTGTTGTTCAATTGATGTTCAATAAGCCTGAATATTTTGGATAAAAATACATAATTTCTCGGGGAATACACCAAAAATTTTATTTCCTGTCGCAATGATATGCCCTCTGCATAACGCCATGCACCTACTCCAAGTGATTGTAAATAAGCCGGATAAAATATTTTATGGAAAAGAATTAACATCTGTAACTGACAATTAACAGGTTTTTTGTAATTTTCGGAAAATATTTGATAGTAATTATTCAGGTGGATTTGTTATCACCTGTTACCGCAGAGACGCAATGACGCAAAGAAAAGGAAAATTGAATTTTATCGCTTGTCGTGCTATCGTATCATCATGAGAGGCCGTTAAATTTAAGAAGAGAGTATAAATTTGTTAACTTTGGTTAATTATGAAAAGAATATACTGTTTTATCATAGCTGCATTTTCCACGTTTGCAGCTTTTGCACAATTTACCGATGATTTTTCCGATGGTGATTTTACCAGCAACCCGGAGTGGACGGGAGAAACATCCAAATTTCAAGTCAGTGCTGCCAATGAGCTTCAGTTGTATGACACAACCGAAAGTGGATCCGCCTGCCTGGTGACCCAATCTCAGGCCATTAATAACGCCAGTTGGGAATTCCTGGTAAAATTCGATTTCAACCCGTCATCAGCCAATTATGCCAATATTTATTTGGCCGCAGATCAGGATACCCTTGATCAGGATATTAATGGGTATTATGTGATGGTGGGGAATACAGATGATGAAGTTAGCTTGTACCGGCAGGATGGTTCAGGGAAAACCAAAATCATTGATGGCGTTGATAAGCGTTTGGATATGAGCTCTGTTGAAGTCAGGATCAAAGTTATCAGAGACGATGCAGGAAATTGGAGTTTGTTTTCAGACACACTCGGTGGTATCAATTATTATTATGAAGGAAGCTGTTTTGATGATGCTTATGATACATCCCAATACAGTGGCGTGCATTGTGTTTTTTCATCTACACGCTGGGATAAAATGTTTTTCGATGATTTTAACGTGTATGTGGATACCATTTCACCTGAGGTAATATCAGCAGATTTGTTAACCCCGGCAAGTGTTCAAATTGAATTTTCAGAGTATTGTGATACAATTACCAGCCTTAATCCAGCTAACTATGATATTACTCCAGATATGGGGAATCCTGATGAAGTAACGCTTTCAGAAACAAGTGCAAATATTGCAGTATTGCATTATGCAACGGGTGAAATGGATAACAGCCAGTATACTTTATCTGTCAGCAATGTTGCTGATTATTTTGGCAACATCATGGAAGAAACCGATATCATTTTACAGGATGACGAAAGTCCTGAACTCACAAATATCAGTGTGTTATCTGATAATGAACTGCTAATAACATATTCTGAACCCATGGAATCCACCACCACATTAAACACGTCAAACTATGCGGTGGATAACGGGATTGGAAATCCTTCGAATGCTTCTTTTGATGCTGGTGATGCTACAAAAGTATGGTTGGAGTTCACTGCTGCGTTCGAAAATAATACTTCATACAATTTATCATATCAGAATTGTGAAGACCTTTTTGGGAATGTTATTGTCAATGCGGACATCAATTTTGCTTATGTTGTTCCCGGAGAATTTGATGTAGTCATTAATGAGATTATGGCTGATCCGACACCATCGGTAGGTCTTCCAGAAGAGGAATATTTGGAAATATACAACACCATAGACTTTCCAATTGATTTGGGTGGGTGGCAACTAATCATTGGAAGTAGTTCATACGATTTTCCGGATATAAGCATTCCTGCTGATGAACAGATGATTATTTCCCGTGAATCTGATTCATTGTTGTTTGCAGAATATGGTATTGTTACTCCCATTGACGGACTGACCGGATATATTCTTCCCAATGCTGGTGCCATGGTACAATTACTGGATGATGAGGGGGATGTTATTGATGAGGTAAGTTATACCGATGAATGGTATCAGGACCCCGACAAAGACGATGGCGGCTGGTCAATTGAGCGTATCGACCCGTGGAATACCTGCAGTGGCATGTACAACTGGGCTGCCAGCATACATCCTGATGGAGGTACGCCGGGAGCAACCAATAGTATTTTCGGGCAAAATCAGGATACCGTTCCACCTGAAGTAACATCAACGGTTTTGTTGTTACCAACAAGTGTACATGTTGAATTTTCAGAATATTGTGATACAATTACCAGCCTTAACCCGGCTAATTATGTTATTACCCCTGATATGGGGAATCCTGATGAAGTAACCCTTTCAGAAACAAGTGAAACCATTGTAGAATTACATTATGACACAGGAGAAATGGATAATTCTCAGTACACTTTATCTATCAGTAATATTGCTGACGTATGCGGAAATGTTATGGAAGAAACCGATATTATTTTACAGGATGATGAAAGTCCTGAACTCACAAATATCAGTGTGTTATCTGATAATGAACTGCTAATAACATTTTCCGAACCCATGGAATCCACCACCACATTAAACACGTCAAACTATGAGGTGGATAACGGGATTGGAAATCCTTCGAATGCGTCTTTTGATGGTGGCGATACCACAAAAGTATGGTTGGAGTTCCCTACGGCGTTTGAAAATTACACTTCATACAATTTGTCATATCAGAATTGTGAAGACCTTTACGGCAACGCCATTACAGGCGGGGATATAGAGTTCAGCTATGTGCTTATTGAACAATACGACATTGTTATCAATGAAATCATGGCTGACCCTACGCCTGTGGTAGGTTTGCCGGAATCCGAATACCTGGAGATTTACAACACACTGGATGTTGCTGTGAACCTTGATGGGTTTCAACTCGAAATCAACAGCAGCACTTACAATTTCGGAGCCGTTACCCTTCCTGCAGATGAAGAAATGATAATCTGCTCGTCTTCGGATTCAGCGCTTTTTGTGTCGTATGGTTTGGTTACAGCACCAGACGGAATGGGTGTTTCTGTTTTGCTTAATGCCGGAGCAACGGTAAAAATACTGGATGACAGTTCAAATGTGGTTGATGAAGTTTCATATACCGATGAATGGTATCAGGACCCCGACAAAGACAACGGCGGCTGGTCAATCGAGCGGATTGACCCCTGGAATACCTGCAGTGGCATGTACAACTGGGCTGCCAGCACACATTCCGACGGTGGCACACCGGGAGCAACCAATAGCATATTTGGACAAAACCAGGATACCTTTGCCCCCGAATTGGTTTCATGGGAATTGCCTTCTGCAAATGAGATAAAACTAACATTTTCTGAAGCTGCCGATACCGCCACAAGCTTAAATCCGGCCAATTATTATTTAGCACCGGATTTCGGGGAGCCCTATTTTGTGACCATAAATGAAGACGATCCCCGCGTTGTGCATTTACAATACCTGTCAGGGCTTGAGGAAAACACCCTTTACACACTAACCATCAGCAACATTGCCGATAATTGTGGAAACGTCATGGAAGATACGGAAATCACGTTCATCAATTATGAAGCATCCTGTTTTGATGTGTTGATAACAGAAATCATGGCTGACCCGTCACCACCTGTGTTTTTGCCTGAAGCCGAATACGTGGAGCTATACAATCAGTCACCTTACCCCATTAATCTTGCCGATTGGAAACTGGTGTTAGGAAACAGTGAATACAATCTACCTGCTGCCGAAGTTCCTGTTGACAGCTACATTTGCCTGACAAAATCAGATAATATTTCCGCATTTGATGATGTTCCCAATGTAGTTGCTGCCGACAATTTCCCTTTATTGCCAAACTCCAGCGGAGAGTTACAACTTGTCAGCAAAGAGGGGAATCTGATCCATTTTGTGAATTATTCATCTGAATGGTATGGTGATCCTACAAAAGATGATGGCGGATGGTCGCTGGAAATGATTGATACGGATAACCCTTGTGGTGAAAATGATAACTGGAGGGCTTCGGTGTCTGAAACAGGAGGAACGCCGGGAGAAGAAAATTCAGTGATTTCCAACAATCCGGATAGCGATGTTCCGGACATTAGCCGTGTGATCGTACAGGAGCCCGATACATTGCTGATTCTTTTTGATGAAACAATGCATCCTTCTTTTGTCCCTGATGCCAGTGAATTTGAAGTGGACCGGGGAGTGGGTACCGCTGTTTATGCTGCCCGGGTTGATGGCAGAATGAATGCTGTTTTGGTGGCTTTTGACGAGGCGTTTGAACACGGTACAGTATATACCCTGCAGGTTACCGACACGGTTGAGGATTGTGTGGGTAATGAAATAACTAGCACGGTGGAAAAAGAATTTGCCCTGGCTGATTCTGTTGAACAAGGCGATGTGGTGATCAATGAAATTTTGTTTAATCCTCCGGACGGAGCCGAAGATTATATTGAATTGTACAACCGTTCCGATAAATTCATTGACTTGTATGATCTGCGCATGGCTTCCCGTGATGATTCCCTGAGGGTAGATAACCTTGAAGTGATCACAGGTCTCGGGTTTTTATTGTTCCCCGGCGATTATGTGGTGCTGAGTGAAGATATTGATGCCGTGGATAAGCATTATTACTGTAAATACCCGGAGCAATTGTTGCAGGTGGAGGATTTGCCATCATACACCAATTCTGAAGGCGATGTGGTGCTTTGCATTCCAAATAAAGAAATCATTGATGAGGTGGTTTACAATGAAGACATGCACTTTAAATTGTTGCGGTCAGTGAAAGGCGTTGCCCTCGAACGGATTGATTATGATCAACCCGCATCAGATGAAAATAACTGGCATTCTGCTGCAGAAGCAGTGGGTTTTGGTACCCCGACGTATCAAAATTCACAATACAGCAGCAGCGAAACGGCAGAAAGCATGTTTGAACTGAGCCCTGAATCGTTTTCGCCTGATAACGATGGTTACGATGATGTCCTCACGATCAGTTACAACATGGATAAACCGGGTTATGTGTTAAGTATTTCTATATTCAATGCCAAAGGGCATCCCGTACGTAAACTTTTGGATAATGAGCTGCTTGCAAGGGAAGGGCGGTTTGTTTGGGATGGCCTAAACGATGATGGCATGCACCCCGGCTCTGGCATTTACATTGTGTTGTTTGATTATTTTGATCTGGATGGCAACCGGCACCAGGAAAAGAAAACCACGGTTATTGCTGTGAAACAGTAATGCAGTGTGTTCATAATCCTTTTTTGTAACACCTTATACCAGGTTGTATTCAATGCATTGGTTATTATGTCACTTTTTGTTTGTCTTTATTTGTTTTCTCATTCCACCACATGCTCCGCCTTCTTCTGCAGAGGCACACCTGATACCAAGTTTTCTCATGTTTTTGTTGGCACCAATGTGTGTTGCAGGGAATTTTTTCTTTTTACTAAAAAACACCTGCAAACCAAGGCCCAAAACAGAGAACCCGATTAAAACAACTGATATGGTTATTAGTTCTAGCATCATGTATCAAAGGTAAAACAAAAACCTGAATTTAAAGTTTGGTTACCGGCAATTTTTTTCCGAAAACACGAATTATCAAGAACAGCACGGCAAGTCCTGTCACATATGATATCCAAACCGGCACACCGAATGCTGAAGGAAGGGTTCCGATCAACACTGCAACAGCACCAACTGTAAGGGCATAGGGCATTTGGGTGCGCACATGCTGAATGTGGTCACTTCCGGCAGCCAGTGAGGACAGTATTGTTGTATCTGAGATTGGAGAGCAATGATCTCCCAGGACAGATCCAGCAATGACAGTGGAAACCAGGTTGTTAAAAAGCATCATGCTGGTATCATGGTCCAATCCGTAGTTCATAAATATCATCCAGCTTGAAGGCAATATCAGTGGGTACATGATGGCCATGGTTCCCCAGCTTGATCCGGTACTAAAAGCGATAAGGGAAGAAATCAGAAAACTCATAGCCGGAATAAAATAAGGAGATACTGATAAATTATCCATCATTCTGCTAATAAAATCAGCGGTATGTAAATCTTCAGTGATCAGTGCCAATGCCCAGGCAAAAGTGAGTATCAGGATAGCATTGAGCATGGTTTGAAACCCCTCAACCATAGCTTCAATGGTTTTTCTCAGTTTTATCAACTTTTGCGACACAGTGAGTATGACAGCTACAATGACAGCAGCAAAAGAAGACCACAACAAGGCTTTGAATGAATCAGCCTGTCCTATGGTTAGTGATAATTTAGCTCCGAAGCCTGCATCCGGATTGCTCCATAAAGTCTGATCCCAACCGCTGTATAACAAGCCCCCCATTGTGCCAAAAATGATCACAAGCACAGGTATAAGTGCATTAAATGCAGGGCTTTCAGTACTTTCACAGGCTTCTTCATTCTTTAAAGTTTGTGCTTTTGTCCTCACTTTCAATTCCACATTGTACATGGGCCCAAATTCCCGGCGTGTAATAATGACAAACAACACAAATATCAAAGCCATAACCGGATAAAAAGCATATTTCAGGGATGCAAAAAACACACCGTAAGGGTTGGTATCAAGTCCGATGGTATCAATTCCATTTTGAATATAGCTCAGTTCTGCACCTATCCAGGTTGTAATAAAAGCAATGGAAGCAATGGGAGCAGCTGTACTATCAACAATGTAGGCCAATTTTTCTCGTGATATTCTGAGTTTGTCAATGACATTGCGCATGGTATTTCCAATGATAAGGGTATTTGCATAATCATCAAAGAAAACGGCAAATCCCATAAACCATGTTACCATCTGGCCTGAACGAGATGAATTTGCCCGGCGGGAAAGCAGTTTAACTATACCGCGCATGCCACCGTTTTTTCTTATAATGCCCACCATTCCGCCAATCAACATGGAAAACACAATAATGGCAATGTGGTCAGGTGTATTGATTGCTTTAATAACATAGGTGTCAATAAGACGAAGAAAAGCCTGAAAAAGAGCTTTAAAAAAACCGGTAAACTGATACAAACTGATGATCAGTGTGCCACTAAAAATGCCTAAAATCAAAGCTGAAAACACTTCTTTAAATAACAAAGCAAATAAAATGGCTATCAGTGGTGGAAGAATACTTAACCACAGAGGGACAGGGTTTACGCTGTGTTCAACATCCTGGCCACATAAGCTGACGCTGATGTTTTCTTGTTTTGTGAAAGTTTTGGAAAAAGTAGCACTGCCATTTGTGAAATTAAGGCTTGTCATTTCCCCGTTGATGTTTGCAGGAAATGTGGAATTGTATTCATGCAACAGTTTGCCGTTTTTGTACAGAACAATGTCAATATCAGCCCGGGTGTTTTTTACAACTATGGAGGGTAGATCAACCACCATGCTGTCTGGTTGGGGGTACTCCTGTGCGTTTAGTGGCCCGGACAAAATCATCACCACCACACACAGAAACAAAATGTGCAGCTTATTTAATCGCTTCATCACAATGAAATCAGGTTTTTAATACCGCAAATAGACCAACTTTTCCCATGTGTTTCATTTTTTTTTCAGCAATTATCACCATACCGCTGTTTTCAAGTTCGCTGCGCAATTTTTTAAATGTATAAAACCTTGTGTACGGCACTGTTTTAAATGTTCGCGCCATAAACATGCCTAAACTCATGAATAAACCTCTTATACTTCTAACAGTTCCATAGCATGTTGTGGCCGTGATTACAAGTCCGTTTGGACGCGCTAGTCGCTTAGCTTCAAGCAGAAGAATATCCGGGGTTCGTGTAAACTGAAGTACATTACATAATAGAACATTGTCAGCAATGTTATTCTGTAAAGCGGTACCATGCATGTCACCTTTCAAGAATTCAGTCTTATTGTATTTATCTTTTGTCTGTTTGCCCCTGGCCATGCTTAACATGCCGGATGAGATATCTACCCCCACAACAGAACTAACCATGTCCAGCAGTGCATAACTTAATATGCCTGTACCACATCCAAGATCTACCACCCGGGCACGATCTTCTACGGCTTTTCTTATATGTTCAAAGCATGATAAATAGGAGGGACTCTTTTTATTCATAGCCCTTTTATCATAGCGAAAAGCCTTTTTATCCCAATACCTTGGGCTGTATTGATCATTTATTGTCATTATATCCCCTGTTAAAAGCTGTAAATCTGTCCACATGAACTTTCATAACTCGAACCCCTTTAATTGCCGGTGTTTTGTATGAAAAACTGCGACCGGTATATTGTTTCATCACTTCATTCATACCTTTTACTTTTTCTCCATGATCAGTGATGTTTTCCAGTTTCCCAAAGGCAAGAACAGACCGAAATTTCATAGAATATGAACACGCAACCTGTTCATGCCGGATATTGAGTTTTTCATCAACATAAAATGAAATACACACATTGTTGTTTTGCTCCAGGATGTCTGTTTTTTTTCCTTTTTGAGTACTGTGAAGAAATATGATGCCATCATCATATCCAAAATTCATAGGTACGGCATATGGTTTGTTCCCAACACACATAGACAGAGTGCAAACCGAAGCCTTTCGAATGATTTCTTCTATAATAGCCTGATCGTCAATTGTAAATTTTTTCACGTTGGATTCTTTTTATGATGCCTAAAAATAATAAAAATTCTCAATATTCCGAAATTTAAGTTTTTTTTTCTATTGGCGTAGATCCGTAAGTGGCCCCCTACAGATGTCATACAATTCATCCCCTCGTTAAGCAAACCTTGAGGTAATGTGATTTTACATAACACGTTTTAGTTAGAATGGTTTAAGAGATATAAGGTTCTAATGGTTTAGTTCTGCTGGAATGATACCTGTCGTCAAACTGTCAATCAAGCTGTAATTCTGGTTGAAAATATAAAGCATGCCCGGGTCAAGGTAATTTTTAGCATCTGTAACGTACAAAAAACCATCAAACGAAGACTTCTTCAGGTTGTAAAAATGGTGGTCAGTTCCATCTATGATTGGAGCGCCGGCCGTTTGTGCTTCAATGCCCATTTTATAAATGTGTTTGTTGATGATGTACAGGCTGTCTCCTTCGTTGTTTAACCGGATGGTTGCAGGCATGTCACCTGCTTCGAACACCATGTTTGTTTCCACGGTTTTGGTATCAGGATCAATGCGTTGCAGCGCCGGTTTTTCGCCGTTGTCGTTGTATTCGCCGTCAGTTTTGTGCAGCACCTATACACACCAAAAAAACTTTTAGATAATCAATGTTTTATGCTTTAAAAACTTGGGATTTGGGTGACCCAATGCACAAAACAGGAAATAAGCCTGTTCCCATCGGAGCAGGCTTATTTTGTTCTGAAAATATTTTCACAAATGGACGCCTGGTGTACAGATTTGAATCTGCTGCAGACTGT
>CAZTNS010000043.1:0-21590 GCA_964615585.1 uncultured Bacteroidales bacterium
GAAAAGAATTATTAGAAGGCCCCTTAAATGAAACTTAGGTTTTGCTTGTTGATATGAGCCCCGGATGAAGTTATTGAAAGGTGTTGTTATAATTACAGATATAATAAAATCTTTCTTTCAAAGATTTGGTTTTTGCTAAAGATTTGGTTTCTTTTGTGTATGTTTAATTCAAAAATTTTATAAGCGATGGATGGAAAAACCACAGCTATCATTGCACACATCACACTGATCGGTTGGATCATTGCGTTGGTAATTAACAGCAATGAAAAAAACGAATTTGCCAGCTTTTATATTCGCCAGTTGCTGGGGCTTTTCCTTGCCGGATTGATCTTGGCCTGGATTCCCATCATCGGTTGGTTGTTATCAATTGCTGTGTTTGTTTTCTGGCTTATCAGCCTGATTACTGCTATACAGGGAGAAATGAAAGAGATACCACTGGTTGGACATTATTTTCAGGACTGGTTTAGAACCTTATAAAGTAAATTTATAGGGAGGTTTTGATAATATTTTCAAGAACAAATCAGCAGCTTATTTGTATATCTTTTTCTTTTATATGTGAATTATGGCCCAGGGAAGAGAGAATAAAGTACATATTGGCATATATGGCAGGCGCAACTATGGCAAGAGTTCCCTTATAAATAGCCTGGCAGGCCAGGAGGTATCCATTGTGAGTGATGTTGCAGGAACAACCACCGACCTGGTAAAAAAAACCATTGAAATTACCGGTTTCGGGCCTGTTATATTCATTGATACCGCCGGCATTGATGATATCGGGGATCTTGGTAGTCTGCGCATCCGCAAAAGCTATGAATCGCTTAAACTGATTGACCTGGCTATACTTGTGTTGTGTAAAAACACTTTCGGAAAGCCCGAAGAAAAGATCATTGCTGAATTTACCAGGTTGGATATTCCATATTTGCTTGTTCATAACAAATCAGACAAAGAAATTGCATCACCATCATTCAAACATGACCTTGAGAAAAAATACAAAAGGCCGGTTATTGATTATAACAGCCTTAATCCTGGTTTACTGAATGAAAAACTGATCCAAAAAATCCGCCAGGAAATTCCGGAATCAGCCTTGAGCCGGCCTGCCTTTATTGGCGATGTAATCAATTATGGCGATATTGTGTTGTTGATCACACCCATAGATATTGAAGCCCCCGAAGGACGTATGATTTTACCTCAGGTCCAAGCCATCCGTGACATCATTGACAACGATGCCATCGCCGTGGTTATGAAAGAACGTGAAGTGGATGTATTTCTAAAAAAAGCAGGCATCAAACCGGCGCTGGCCATTACCGACAGTCAAATATTTTTGAAAGCCGATGCCATGATTCCTAAAGATGTTCCCTTAACCGGTTTTTCGATTGTGCTGGCCAGGTATAAAGGCGATTTTTCGGCCTACCTCAGAGGCACACCTAAAATATCAGAATTGCAGAACGGTGACAAGGTATTGTTGCTTGAATCATGCACCCATCAGGTATCTTGCGATGACATCGGAAGGGTGAAAATACCAAGGTGGATTTCAGATTTCACCGGTAAAAACCTGAGTTTTGATGTGGTGGCCGGCCTCGACAAATTGCCTCATGACATTACGGACTATGCATTGGTGATTCAGTGCGGCGGATGTGTCATCACACGCAGGCAGCTCATCAACAGAATACAACCGGCAATAAAAGCAGGGGTACCTGTCACAAATTATGGCATGGCCATTGCCTGGGTACAAGGTGTGTATAACAGGGCAGTAGAAATATTTGTTGACAAAGCAGCAGACGAAGATTATTTGTAAGCTGTCAATTTTCCACTTCAAGTAAATACAAATTACCGCTCCGGCTACCAATCAAGAAACCACTACCCGTTGATTTAACACAGGATAAATGCCGGTCACACACAAAATTATATTGTGTCCATGAGCTTCCGTTGTCTTTTGATATGGCCAGGCATGCATCATCTCCCACAACCACTCCGTAATTATGATAAAAAGCCATGTCACGATACCTGCCTTTCACTTCACCGGTTAATTTCCATGTGTTGTTTTTCAAACGATATATTTTTCCTTGTTCTGCAAGCATGTGCAATTCATTTTTCTGGTTTTTTGATAAAGCTGTAAAATTTTCGCCTGCCACATTCATGTCGTCAAATGTTTCCACCGTATCAGTGCTTTGTATTATCATGCCATACCCGGCGATAATCACATCATAGCCATCCACATGCATGTCGTTCCACTGGTTGCGCCAGTACAGTTGTATCCAATAGCTTACACCTGTTCCTGATTCACTCGTGATCCCCCTTTGAAAATATTCACCACCCACAGCAAACACATGATGTTTATTCCACACATGAAGGTCATAATAGGGGTTTTCACAATTATCCCAGTAACAGGGGGCCCTGGGATTATCATACCATGAAAGGCCGTCCTCGCTGCGCCACAGCCGTATGCTGTCGCCACCGGCCCAAAAGCCTGCTTCATCACTAAAAAACAATGTATTTATCGAAACATGCTGCGCATCATGACATTGGTGCCATGAATTTCCCTGGTCATGTGAGGTGTAAATATAACCAAGTGTGTTTTTTGTTCCCCCGCAAACGAGCCACAGGCTGTCATCAGGAAATATCATGTCTTTAATCTGACCACTTGCAGACAATTCAAGTTTTGTTACCCGATATGAATCAGGCAAATTTTCCGGAGCATCGCTGCAACTGACGAAGCAAATAGCAATCGCAAAAAAACACAATATGGTTAATTGTTTTCTCATCACAATAAAACAAGCGTAACAGCCATGACAGCCATACCTGCAAGCACACCATAAATTGCCAGATGATGTTCGCCGTATGTTTCAGCTGCAGGCAACAATTCATCAAGGGAAATAAATATCATGATACCGGCAACAGAAGCAAAAACAATGCCCATTAACAATCCACTGAGAAAAGGCATTAAAACCAAAAAAGCAATGGCAGCACCGAGGGGTTCGGCAAGGCCTGACAAAAAAGACCATTTAAAGGCTTTTTTCCTGCTTCCGGTGGCATAAAAAATAGGCACAGCAACAGCAATGCCTTCGGGAATGTTATGAATAGCTACGGCAACAGCAATTGGCAAACCGATTTCCATTCCCTGTAATGCTGACATAAAAGTAGCGATGCCTTCCGGAAAATTATGTATGGCAATGGCAATGGCAGACAATACGCCCAGCTTCCTCAGCTTTTCTGTGTCTTTCGGAATTTTGTCCATGGCTCCGGGATCAGGCGGTTCGTGAGGATTTTCGTATTCAGGAACCAGCTTGTCTATGATGGTTATTAACAACATCCCGCCAAAAAATGCAATCAGGGTTACCCACAACCCCTCTTTTGCTTGAAAACATGGTTCAAGCATATGATTGGCTTCAGGTAATATCTCAACAAAGGAAATGTATATCATTACCCCTGCTGAAAAACCAAGCGAAACGGACAAGAATTTATGGTTGTTGTTTTTTGTAAAAACAGCAATAAAACTCCCTATCCCTGTGGATAATCCTGCAAAGAGAGTCAATAAAAAAGCGTATAATATATTAACATCCATCAAATAAAGCCATATTAATTATATGTGTGGTTTCAAATTTATCAATTTACAGGTTCTTTTTGCCAAAATACAGGATTATATTCTGATTCAACCCGGCTTTCAATTCTTTTGGGGAGCATTGGCCATAAATCAAGTTCTGTAAGCACTTCAAGACTGTCAATAGTAAGGGCATAATCAAATACAGTTTCCTTAAATCTTTCTTTTTTCTTATAATTTGGAATAACAAACGCTATGGTTTCGGTAACTGTATCGTTATGGACAAGTAAAGCTTTAAAATATTTTTCGGGTATGGATATTTTATTCTCTTTTCCGATTTTGGGCAAATTTTTCTCAATAATGGGGCCGGACACGACCATAACGGAATCGTACATGTTAGCCCATTTTCTTACGTCGTTTTCCAGGCTACGCCAGATACCCCTGTTAAAACCAGGGGTCTGTGGCGTAATATTCGTTATATAATTTACTTCAATACTGGCATTATTATCGAACAGCATATCCCTTGCCGGAACGAGATGTCCCCTGTCGTATCCGCTTCCTTTATAATCATTAGACGTTGCTGTGGGGTATGACAAAAGTGTATCAGTTTTATAATGGCTTTTTCTGTCAACAACATCGTTTATTTCATCCGATGTCAGGGAATAAGCTGCCCATCTTGCAAGCTTATGATTCACATTGTATATAAGTGCATAATTATCATAAATGATTAATTTATCACCTTCTTTAATCAACGGAAATTCAAACCTTGACTGTTCAATTGTTGTACAGCCGGACAAAGTAAAAATAATGCAGATAAAAATAATTAAGCGGAAAAACTTCATACCATTACCGTTTATTCAGGTAGCAAGATACAGGATAATGATCAGAATATCCACTTCTATGGACATTAAATTCGTAGGCATTAAAGTGTTTACTGTATAGTATATGATCAATCCTGACTCTCATAAATTTTCTTTCATAACTCAGGCCAAATCCTTTGCCTGCTTTTTTAAAACCATCATTGAGGGATTTTCCTACCTTGTGATAAGCATAGCTGATAGGAGTATCGTTAAAATCCCCGCATACAATAACCGGATAAGGGGAGTTTTCAATATGCTTGCCCAATACTTCAGCCTGTTTGGCCCTCTGTTTAAACGCAAAGCTTATTTTTCGCCTGATGCTGTTATATCCCAGCAGCCTTTCTTTGTCAATATCCGTTAAAAAATTGGCATCCACATCCTGATAATTCTGATCATCAAAATATATGGATTGCAGATGTACATTATATAATCGTACTGTATCTCCCTCCCATATAAAATCAGTGAAAATGAACATGTTTCTCGAATCCGGAAACTGCTTTTCCCCCTTGCCTGTAATGGGATATTTCAAATAACTGGCCATGCCGAATTTTTGCTTTTGTTGTGCATCAATGGCTATTCCTTCATGAAAATTCTTTGTTCCAAGAACCTTTACCAGTTTCGACCTGGTGGGAAAATGTCCGGTTGGTGATAAAAAATACTCCTGAAAACAAACAATGTCTGGTTGTTCTTTTTCCAGAAAATAAAATATTGAATCCCTGGTTTCTTTGTTGTTTTTCCAGTCGTAGAGCCCAAACAACTGAACATTATAGGACATTACTTTGATGGTTTTTCCATGTTTGTTTTCCGGCAGTTTTTTTCCTGAAGGATTCCAAACGTTCCCTATGTATCCCACCCCGATGGCAACCACTACTACACTCATTACCATGCGTTTATATTTCACTGCAATCCACCAGATAATGAAAAGAAAATTTATCACCAGCAACACAGGATAGGCAAGGCCCAGGAAAGCAAACACCGTTGTCATGCCGGGGTCAACATACCTTGAGAAATAACTGCCTAACAATAATACAGCCACACCCCAGTTGAGTATCCAGATAATGGTATTTATAAACTTCATCGTTTGTTGCTGCTTTTGAACAATATTTCTTTTTCCCGTTTTGTCAGGCTGCCATAACCTGAAGTACTGACTTTATCCAAAATACGGTTGATTTCATCCTGTTCTGCTTTTTTTCTGGCATTGTATTCCATATCAGTTTCCGGCCGTTTTCGTCCGGATGGGCTTTTATATGATACATGCATTTTGGTTTTTTGTTTAAACACAGATACAAAAGACAACAGGATTTTTTCAAACCATTTGGTTATATCATTGCCTTGCCTGTGCTGAACGGCGTATGTGTAACCAAAGAGCGCACCACCCAGATGAGCAATGTGCCCACCCATGTTTTGCCCTGCAGGCAGGCTGATTAAATCCAGCACAATGAATGCAATGGCCAGCCATTTTATTTTTACCTGAGAAATAAAAGGGATGTAAATCGTATAATTGGGAACGATAAATGCCACAGCCACCAATATAGCATATATGGCAGCGCTGGCTCCCAGCACCATGGCACTTGCTTTTTCAGGGGTTAAGAACGGAAACAGATTATAAGCAGCAAAATAAACGGCAGCCCCTGCAAGCCCGCCAAGTACATATACGGACAACAGGTTATTTGCGGTTAGAAATTTGGCAAATATGCGCCCGAACCAATATAAAGCAAAGAGATTAAACAATATATGCAAGAAACTGTAATGCAAAAACATGTACGTTACAACCGTCCATGGCCGTGTGATGAGTTTTGTCATTTCTGCAGGCATAGCCAGCCAGTTGAGAATGACATCGGCATTCCCGCCGGCAAGGACGATAACACCCATCAACACCCTTACGACAACAAATAAGCCGAGATTAATGTATATCAACCGTGTTAAAACGGACCCTCGCTCAAAATTGGATTTTATCCATTCCCAGAATTTCATCCGTCCCAGCGATTTTGATTAAACTGATTTTTTTTCCATAAATATATCAGCGCAATGCCAAAGAGCATGCCTCCGAGGTGAGCAAAATGGGCCACATTGCTTCCCTGTTGAGTTAAGCCAAGGTACAATTCCAATGCACCATAACCAATCACAAAATATTTGGCACGAATGGGAATGGGTGGAAATAACAGCATGAGGCGGGCGTTGGGGAAAAGCATTCCAAAAGCCAGCAATAAACCAAAAACAGCACCGGATGCTCCCACGGTTGGTGTATTGATGACAGCATTTAACCTGGCCATTTCAGGGTTTACATAATTTTTCCCTGTCCGCAAAGCTTCCAGGCCTTCTGTCTGTATTTTTGACAATGTGCCGGGGGGCAATTCACTCAACAGGTTTTGAGCCTGAAGATACCCTACCAGCATATGTAACAACGCTGCACCAAAGCCGGTTACCAGGTAATATATCAGAAACCTTTTGCCGCCCCAGACTTGTTCCAGCACCCGGCCAAACATAAAAAGGGCAAACATATTGAAAAAAATATGCGCCAACCCACCATGCATGAACATGTGCGTAACCAGTTGATATGGTTTAAACGCATCGGATTGTGGTTGGTATAATCCCAAATAAATATTCAGGTCTTCCTTGTAAATCAACTGTACCAACACCAGCAACAAAAACATCCCAATGTTTATCAGCAACAGGTTTTTGACAACCGGTGGTAAGTTTGAAAATGGTGATGATCTGAACTGCATCATATTCTTTTATTTAGTATCAGGGATTTGCAAAATAAATAAAAACTCAGGGAAAACATGGTTATAAAGAAAAATATATTATTAAATCAGTGTGTACATATTTTGCTGAACAGGAAAAAATAAACGCACATAGAAGCCATTATTTAAAAACCATTTTATTGAAAAATTGCAGGTATCTGTCTTGCCATGCATGTTTTGAATACTTCTCAATAACGGTTTGTCTGCCGGCTTTGCCCAATTTGTGGCGTAACTCCGGGGATTCAATCAGGGCAGATAGTTTTTTAAACCATTGTTCATCATTGTCAGCAAGATACCCGTTTTTTCCATCCTGGATAATCTCCGTGTTAACACCTACCGGGGACATGATGGTGGGAATTTCAAGTGCCATGTATTGTAAGCCTTTAAATCCACATTTGCCACATGTCCACTGATTATCCGGCAAGGGCATAATACCAATGTCAAATTCAAGCAATTCCTTAATTTCAGTGGTTTTATTCCATTGAATCACTTCGAGGGGAATGGCATCGCAGTGGTATGGAAAATTTACAATGAGACGGAAACATATTTTATCAGAATAACTTTTATACAATTTTTCAAGCACCGGTACGATGGTTTCAAAATGCTTTAATGTAGGCTGAGTACCAGTCCATCCAATACAAATCTTTTGTTTTTCGAATGTAATGGGTTTAGGTTTGTGATAATCAGTATTGATCACCGTTGGGAAAATATGGACATGCGGATTAAATTGTTTCGCGTAGTTTGCCAGGTATTGGTTTCCAACTATGACATAATCAGCATACCGGCAGATATTTTGGGTTTTCCCGGGATTTTTGATCCATGCCAGGTTTTTATTGCCAAAGGAAGTATCTTTGATCCAGATGCTGTCATCAAAATCAAATACCACTGGTGTTTTGTGCTTTGCAAGTTGTTTTTCAAAATATGTGGTCCCAAGCATATGGGCTTCTCTGTAAATAAAAACAACATCACTGGTTTTGGCTTTCTTCACATCTTTCAGCCGATGAAAAAAAGCCTTGATCATGATGCGGAATTTCCCAAAATAATGCCCCGGAGCATAAAAAATCCCATCATCCTTTTCTGAAATAATATAGCTGTAAGTAACTTCCCATCCATTGGTTTTTAAGTGTGATAAAAACTGCTCAATACGAAAGCGCTGCCCTGGGCTTCGGCCATACCTGTGTTGAACGATACAGAGCAATTTTTTCTTTTTCATTGGATCAGTTTGTTATATACCTTGTAGTATAACCGGGAAGCCTTTTTCAAAGAAAACAATTCTTCCGCAATCTGCCTGAGATTCTCCGGTTTTGTTTTTACCAGTTCATCCATTTTATCAACAGCAGCCTTGTAGTTTGCACCATTTAAATCCTTAATAACCAGTCCTGCATTGTGTTTTTCCAAAATGCGGTCAATATCCCCGACGTTGCCGTTACATATCACGGGCACACCCATAGAAAGCAATTCCGCCAGTTTGGTAGGAGAGGAGGCTTTTTTGGAAAACACAGGCTTGATAAAAAAAATCGATGTGGTGCTCAGGCTGATCAATGCCGGAAGTTCTGTTCTTTCTGCAGCCCTGAAAACCATTTGGTGAACAGGGATATTTTTGTTCCTGGCATTTTTTATAAGTGGTGCCGGATCATCTTTTGTGATGATCAGAAATTTGGCTTCCGGTTTATGTTTCAGCAATACAGCATAAAAATCCAGCATTTCATCTGTCATATACCATGTCCCAAGGGATCCAAGGTAAGACAAGACGAAATCATCCGGGGTGATGCCTGTGTCTTTTCTGATCTTGATGATTTGTTCTTCTTTTATGCAGGCCTGATTAAAATGATCTGTATCGGCACAACAGGGGATGACAGTAACATCATCATCTTTCAGGAGGATATGATCCCATCCACACAAGGTTTCTTTGCCTGATTCTGTTAGACTGATGACATGATCTGCTTTGCGGAAAAAATCTTTTTCACGTTGTTTGAAAAACAAATAAACCAGATTGAAAACCGGATTCTTGCGGTTCCATAGTTTCCCGTCAACACGTTCGTCGGGATAAAAACCCCGCATATCAAAAAGAAATGGAATGCCATGCCTTTTTTTTAGCAACGATCCGGCAAAAGCTGCGATATAAGACCGGCAATGACACAGCTCAAAATGATGGTGTTTGTGTAATTTTTCTGCTTCATGTTTAATTTTGCGTATGTCGCTGATTGTGCTGATCACTGGTGGGGTTTTTGTATATTTTACCGGATGCCAGTGTATGTTGTGTTTTGCCAGCAGTGAGGAAATGCTCTTCTTTCCGGCTTGATATGCAGCTGTCTTTTCAGCACTGAGGACATGAAATTCAATGCCGTTTTTACTCAGTTCGGTCAGGTAAGGAATAACCTGAGACTGGCCAAGTGGATCAGTCATGCCGTCGTATGAAATATAAAGCACACGCATTGCAAAAAAATGATAAAGACCGGGAAAATTACCGGTTTTTCAGAAACGGATTACACAGATACCACTTCTTTGACTTCAGGCACGTCCTGTTTGAGTTTTTCCTCCACTCCGAGTTTCAGTGTCTGCACACTGAAAGGACATGACCCGCAGGCCCCCAGCAGCTTAACCTCCACGACATAATCGTCTGTAATGTTCACAAGGCTGATGTCACCACCGTCTGCCTGAAGGTAAGGTCTGACTTCTTCAAGGGATTTTTTGATTTTTTCTTTGATCTTTTCCATACAAAAATTATTTATGATTTATTTCAACGCGTTTGGTAGCAGGTTTTTCTTTGTTTCTGATATCCACTTGTTCCATCATTTCCACGGCAGCTCTTTCAAAAGCTTTTCCGGTGATTGAGTTGAGGTTTGTTGCGGCAGGTTTGCCTTCATCACCACCTTCACGGATGCTTTGTACCAGCGGAATTTGTCCCAGGAGCGGAATGTTGGCATCCTCAGCCAGTTTTTTGCATCCGTTTTTTCCGAAGATATAATATTTGTTGTCCGGCAATTCTTCCGGGGTAAACCACGACATGTTTTCTATCAGGCCAAGCACCGGTACTTCAATCCCTTTTGTGTTGAACATCCCGATGCCTTTGCGTGCATCTGCAAGTGCCACTTCCTGAGGTGTGGACACGATAACAGCTCCTGTAACGGCAACGGTTTGAACAAGTGTCAGGTGAATGTCACTTGTGCCGGGCGGCAGATCACAAATAAGGTAATCAAGTTCACCCCAGTCTGTGTCATTTAAAAGCTGCTTGAGGGCATTTGAGGCCATGGGACCTCTCCATACCAATGCAGAATCCTTGTCCACAAAAAAGCCGACTGATAACATTTTTACACCAAATTTCTCAAAAGGCAATATCCATTCCTTACCATCTTCTTTTTTTCCGTGTGGTTTTTCATCTTCAAGCCCGAACATTTTTGGAATGCTTGGGCCAAAAATATCAGCATCAATCAGGCCAACTTTATATCCATGCATAGACATGGCAACAGCCAAATTCACAGCGACTGTGGATTTCCCAACGCCTCCCTTTCCGGAAGCCACCGCTACAATGTTTTTCACTTTCCCAAGGCCGTTTTTTCCAGATGGGGAATCAACTGAGGCTTCTTTTGTGGTTTGTTTGCTTTTGACCGAGATGTTCCCTTGTATGTCAATTTTATCTTTTCCGAAAGCATTTTCAAGGGTTTTAACACAAGCCTTTTTCACTGAGGCAATAAACGGATCGGTGTCTTTTTCAAAAATGAGATCAAATTTTACCTCTTTTCCATCCACGCTGATTTTATCAATCATGTTCATTTCGACAATGCTTTTGGCGTTGCCGGGATATAAAACATCGTGGAGTGTTTTAATGATGTTATCTTTATTAAGTTTCATGACAGTAACAGTTTAAAGAAATATAATTATTGTCTGTGGCAAAGGTAACAAAGAATCAGTGTAATATTTCATTCTTTTCCCAAGATTTATATGTCAGTCATTAAAGCCATAAAAATTCATGTGTCTGTTTAAAATGTATCAGTAAAAACTGCCTCAACTCAACTCAATACAAACAAACTGGCAATGATACCTGTAAAACCCAAAAGAAACCCGGTATAAACCTCGTGGGGTTTATGATAGCCCAGTAAAAGGCGTGAGCTGGCAATTATTCCGCTGATGATAAAAAATACAATAAGCTCAGTTACAAAACTGTTTTCAATCTGCATGCCCAAAAACAGGCATAATCCGGTAAGTGTCCCCATGGCAGTGGTGTGGGTGCTGATGTTATAAAACCACCCAATGATGGTAATAACGCTGATGATAACAGTGCCGGCCATCATAATGTTTTTCAATAATGCCGGAAATGCAAAGCGGTTCATCAGAAAGAAACTGATTACATAAAGAACAGTGATGCTCAGGTAAACAGGAAAACGGCTTTTATGCCCTTTTAAAAAAAGATCGGGAATTACCTGCTGGTAATAAAGAAAAGGAATTAAAATAGCGGGTAATACAAAAGTCAAAGCAAAGAAAATGAGTAAAACTGCAAAGAACATTTCAATATCAACCAGCCAATGATAATGTCCGCTGTAAAAGATCAGCAGTACGGAATAAAAAACAGCAAGCAATGGATGAAAAACGATGCTAAAAAAACGGGGGAGAAATCTTTTCATGGTCAAAGTTCTTTTCTCAATCGTCCAACCGGAATGTTAAGCCGTTCACGATATTTGGCTACTGTTCGTCTGGCGATTTTGTATCCTTTTTGTTTGAGCAGATCGGCCAGTTTTTCATCGGTAAGCGGCTTTTGTTTGTCTTCGTTTTTAATCAGGTCACGCAGGATGTTTTTAACCTCCCTTGTGGAAACTTCCTCACCGTTTTCTTTGAATATGGATTCGGAAAAGAAATATTTCAACAAGTAATTACCGTAAGGGGTTTGTACAAACTTGCTGTTGGCAACCCTTGAAATGGTTGATATATCAAGGCCTGTGCTGTCGGCAATGTCTTTCAGTATCATAGGCTTGAGAGCGGATTCATCCCCTTGAAGGAAAAAACGGTATTGATGTTTGACAATGGCTTCCATCGTCATCAGCAATGTGTTTTGCCGTTGTTTGATGGCATCAATGAACCATTTTGCATTGTCCAGTTTTTGTTTGACAAACATCATGGCCTCTTTGTCTTGCTTCGTGCGTTTTTTGCTTTGTTTAAACCCCTTGATCATGTCGGAGTAGGTCTGATTCACATGAAGCTCCGGCGCATTACGTGATGTCAGGCTGATTTCTATTTCACCGCCTTTTATGTTAACAATAAAATCAGGGATGATGGTTTGAAAAGATTGGCTCCCTAGTCCTGAAACTCCGGGTTTTGGATTGAGTTTCCGGATAACATCTATGGCATCTTTTAGTTGTTCTTCATCAATTTTTAACCGGGTTAGAATTTTCGAATAATGTTTTTTTGTAAAAGCTTCAAATTGTGTTTCAATGATTTTGATTGAAAGATCTGTCAACGGGGTTTGAATTTCTTTACGTCTAAGCTGAATCAACAGGCATTCCTGCAGGCTTCTGGCACCCACTCCGGGAGGATCAAGACTTTGAACCACTTTTAGTGCATTTTCAAGCTCTTCTTTTTCAACAAAAATGTTTTGTGAAAATGCCAGGTCATCAACTATTGATTCCAGGTCGCGTCTCAGATAACCGTTTTCATCAAGACTCCCCAACAGATAATTGGATTGAATAAAGGTTTCGTTGTCAATGTTTTTTAATGAAAGTTGGGCACGCAGGTTATCAAGAAAACTTTGCCCGTCAGTAACCGGAATGTCTCTGGCTTCATCATCTTTGCTGTAATTATTGGCTGTCAGCTTATAATCGGGGGTGTCATCATCAGAAATATAGTCATCCAGGCTGAATTCTTCATCATTTTGATTGTCATGGTCTTTTTCTTCAGTGATTTCATTTTCTTTATTATCTGCCCCTTCTTCAAGTGCCGGATTTTCTTCAAGTTCCTTTTTTACACGTTGTTCCAATTGCAAACCTGGTAACTCCAGCAATTTGATCATCTGAATTTGCTGCGGAGAAAGCTTTTGCTGTAATTTTTGTTGCAATCTCTGATTTAACATAACTTCATTTTAAAATCTCACTGACAAGATACAAAAAATATTTGGCTTTATTCAAATATTCGGGTGATTATTTTTTTGTCTCTTTTTTAAAGCACGGTAGTACGAAAGCATTAAAATTCCGCATTCTTAGGCGTCCTGGGAAAAGGTATCACATCACGGATGTTATTCAGTCCGGTAATAAAAAGCAGAAGCCTTTCAAATCCCAGTCCATAACCACTATGAGGAACAGTGCCAAACTTACGTGTTTCCATAAACCACCACATCTCTTCCCGGGGTATGTCCATTTCTTTCATGCGTTTTGTGAGCTTGTCATAATCTTCTTCCCGTTGTGATCCGCCAATGATCTCACCAATTTGTGGAAACAATACATCCATAGCCCTTACTGTTTTTCCATCATCATTATTTTTCATGTAAAAGGCTTTGATGTCTTTGGGGTAATCAGTGATGATCATGGGGGTTTTGAAATGATTTTCGACCAGGTATCGCTCGTGTTCAGATTGTAAATCCGTTCCCCAGTTTTCAACCGGATAGTGGAATTTTTTCTTTTTGTTTGGTTTCGAATTGATTAGAATATCAATGGCTTCGGTGTACGTTATTCGTTTAAAATCACTGGAAACCACAAATTCCAACCTTTCCAGTAAACTCATGGCTGAACGTTCATTCTGTGGTTTTTGTTTTTCTTCGTTTGTTCTTCGTTGCTCCAAAAATTTCAAATCATCAAAGCAGTTGTCCAGAGCATATTGAACCAAATACTTCAGCATTTCCTCGGCCAGGTCCATGTTATCATGGATATCATAAAAGGCCATTTCCGGTTCGATCATCCAGAATTCTGCAAGGTGCCTGACGGTATTTGAATTTTCAGCCCTGAAGGTTGGTCCGAATGTATATACTTCACTCATGGCAAGGGCTGCCAGCTCTGCTTCAAGCTGCCCGCTGACAGTCAGATTGGTTTGTTTGCCAAAAAAATCTTTGGAATAATCTATGTTGCCGTCTTTTGTTTTTGGGGGATTTTTCAGATCAAGGGTCGTTACCTGGAACATTTCACCGGCACCTTCAGCATCGGAGCCTGTTATTATGGGTGAGTGGATGTTATAAAAACCCTTGTCATTAAAAAATTTATGTACAGCAAATATCATGGCATGGCGAACCCGGGTAACTGCCCCAAACAAATTGGTGCGAAAACGCAGGTGTGCAATTTCACGCAAAAATTCGAGGCTGTGCCGTTTGGGTTGCAACGGATATTCATCAGGGTTTGCTTTACCTAAAAGGTGAAATTTTTCTGCCAGTAATTCTACATCCTGTCCCTTGCCTTGTGATTCAACCAGTTTGCCTTCTATCGCTACAGATGCGCCTGTGTGTACTTCATCTAATATATGCGCATCGAATTTTTCGAAATCTATCACTGCTTGCAGATGATGCAATATAGAACCATCATTGACAGCCAAAAAACCCAGATTTTTGCTGGCCCTTTTGTTGCGCACCCATCCCATTACCAGCACATCACGATTGTCGCCGGGAAATGATAAAACTTCTTTGATCTTTGTACGTTTCATCTGGTCTGTTTTTTTATTCTGGCACAAAAATAACATTTATTAACATCCAACCTACCGCCGTTACGTTGGATGTTAAAAAATCAGCATCATCACAAACAGCGTCAGAAAAGGAATTCCCATCAAAAAGGAATCCACACGGTCGAGTATGCCGCCGTGGCCGGGGATCAGGGTTCCGCTGTTTTTTTCTCCTGCCATGCGTTTGAGCTGACTGATAAGCAGGTCCCCCATGGTGCCAAAAACTGCAATGATGATGATCATTATCAGCCATTGCGGGTTGGTTAATAAATCCCATGTGCGGTTTAATATCCATACCGCCGGAAACATAAAAATAACGCCACCAAAAAAACCCTCCCAGGATTTTTTCGGTGAAATGCGGGGAGCCATTTTATGTTTGCCCAACAAGCTGCCGGTTAAATAGGCAAAGCTGTCAAAAACCCATATAAGGATGAGTGCCGATAATAAAAACTCAGGATGGTAATTGTGATGGAAAAACTCAACCCCTGTTTTAATAAAAGGAATTTGCACAGGCACCCACAGCAACAATGCGGTCATGGAAAGGGGAAAGGCTACGTATGTCGTTGACATTAAAACCGGCAAAATTGATTTTCTGCCCTTGGGTTTCAGTAGCGCTGTCACAATCACCAAAAGAAAAGGAACTGCAAGCACTGCCCATATAATAAGGTGTGTTTGTTCAAACGCCAGGAAAAGGAACACAAAAGCCACGAAAAAAGGGGTACATATAGCAGCTGTAAATGGAAACACCGTAAGGCCTGACTTTTGCAACAGCCGGGCAAATTCCATGCTTGCAAAAAAACCAACAATAAGCATCAAAATTGCCCAGACATACCATGCAGATATCAGAGCGGTGATTATCACGGCAACAAAAACAAGCCCGCTGATGCTACGTGTAAGCAAATTATTCAATTTCAAGGTCTTTTTTAAATTGATTGATCAGTTCCGTTGCTTTGTTTAGGTATGTTTTTTCTACCATGACGTCGATCTGTCCAAACAAATATGAACTGTCTTTTTTATTCATTTGCACAGCCGTGATCCCTGCGTTTTTAAGGTGTTGTTCAGCCATTGCAGCAAGGTGATTTTTGCCGGTAGAAAATACCACTGTCCATTCCTGGTCTTGTGTCATGATGATGAAGTGTCTTTCTTGTTTTTATCGCTTGATTTTGATGTTTTTTTTGTTTCAGAGGATGATTTCGACGATTTCGATTTTGCTTTAGTTCCTCCGGTTGTTTTCTTTTCACTTTCCTTGTTCTCTTTTTTGTCTGTTGTGGAAGGTGTTGATTTCTTCCCGTTGCTTTTGTTTTTGTTTGCTTCTTGTACCAGCTTTTGTTCTTCTTCCGGCGTTTCTCTTTTACCAAAAATCTTTTCAAGGTCATCACTGAAGATGACTTCCTCATCAAGCAGTTTTTCAGCAAGTTGTTTTAAGCCTTTAAGGTTTTTTCGTAAAACATTTTTGGCTTTCTCGTATTGCTGGTCAACAATGTTTCTGACTTCAGTGTCAATTAATTTGGCTGTTTCTTCGCTGTATGGTTTTGTGAAATTATATCCGGCTTGTTCTGATGAATCATAATAAGACAGGTTCCCCAGTTTGTCGCTCATGCCAAAATAGGTTACCATGGCAATGGATTGTTTTGTTACCTTTTCAAGATCATTAAGTGCACCGGTTGAAATGCTGTTAAACATTACTTCTTCTGCAGCTCTTCCACCCAGGGCTGCACACATTTCATCCAGCATTTGTTCAGAGGTTGTAATCTGTCTTTCTTCAGGCAGGTACCAGGCTGCTCCAAGGGAACGTCCCCGTGGAATGATGGTTACTTTGAGCAGCGGGCTGGCATGTTCGAGCAGCCAGCTAACAGTGGCATGACCTGCTTCGTGGAAGGCAATGGTGCGTTTTTCCTTTTTTGAGATGATTTTATTTTTTCTTTCCAGTCCGCCGATGATGCGGTCAACTGCAGCAAGAAAATCTTCCTTTTCAATGGATTTTTTGTTGTTACGTGCAGCGATCAGGGCTGCCTCATTACATACATTGGCAATATCAGCACCGGAAAATCCAGGGGTTTGCTTTGCCAAAATATCAATATCCACATTTTTTGACAATTTAAGGGGTTTTGTATGCACTTTAAAAATTTCAGCACGCTCGTTAAGGTCGGGCAAATCAACATGTATCTGCCTGTCAAAACGGCCGGCACGAAGCAAGGCTTTATCCAGCATATCTGCACGGTTGGTAGCCGCAAGAATGATGACACCGGAATTGGTATCAAAGCCGTCCATTTCTGTGAGAAGCTGGTTCAGTGTGTTTTCGCGTTCATCATTGGACCCCATGTTTGGGTTGCGCCCCCTGGCACGGCCGATGGCATCAATCTCATCAATAAATACTATGCATGGTGCTTTTTCTTTGGCTTGTTTAAAAAGATCCCTGACACGGGAGGCTCCTACACCCACAAACATTTCGACAAAATCACTGCCTGATATGGAATAAAAAGGCACATTGGCTTCACCGGCTACAGCGCGCGCAAGGAGGGTTTTTCCTGTTCCGGGCAAGCCAACCAACAGAGCTCCTTTTGGAATTTTGCCACCGAGGTCTGTATATCTTTTTGGGGTTTTCAGAAAATCAACAATTTCCATAACCTCTACTTTGGCTTCTTCGAGGCCGGCAACATCTTTAAAATCTACCTTGATGTTTTTTTCTTTATCAAAAAGCTGGGCTTTTGATTTGCCGACATTAAAAATCTGGCTTCCACCACCAGCTCCTCCACTCATCCGGCGTATCATAAATACCCACAACAGAATCAAAAGGCCGAAAGGAACCACCCATGCAAGGATATTGCCCAGGTAGTCGTGTTCCGTTTTATATTCTGCAACGATTTTTTTCTCTTGGGGTTTATCTTTTTGTGCTTCGGCCAGTTGATTTTCAAAAGTTTCAACATCGCCAATGTTAAAATAATATTGAGGGCCGCTACTCATTCCTCCGCTGGGAGCATCATCATATTTGCCCTGACTTCGAGCCTGTTCAGTGAGGTAAACTTCAGCACGCTCCTTGTTCACAACCACCACGCGCTCAACATCATTGTTGGCGAGCATTTCCCTTTCAAACCGCTGGCGGGTGATTTTTTCGGCACTCCCGCCAAAATTCATAAACTGCATGGCAATGAGGATGAGAGCAATGGCTCCAAACATCCAATATGGATTGAAGTGTGGCTTACCTGTACCCGGTTTCTTATTCTGATTTTTAGGATCAGATTTTTTATTTGT
The DNA here is from genome assembly GCA_964615585.1 of uncultured Bacteroidales bacterium. Taxonomy (GTDB): domain Bacteria; phylum Bacteroidota; class Bacteroidia; order Bacteroidales; family ML635J-15; genus JAQIBY01. Next base: position 18,021 of record CAZTNS010000043.1, read on the forward strand.
ATTGATATTAAATCCTTTTCTTTTCTCGTTTGACATATCACTTATTTGATGTTCCGCATGATTACCACATAATAAACGGACACTATTGTTATTTGTTATTCTGATATTTCTGAAATCGGGGCATCTCCCCATAAATCTTCCAGTTGATAAAAGGAACGGTAATCAGTCTGGAAAATATGAACCACAACATCAACATAATCCAAAAGCACCCAATGGGCATTGTCCATTCCTTCTTTATTGTAAACCCTTTCGTTCAGGTTTTGTTTGGTACGGAAAAGTATTTCATTGGCAATGGCATAAATTTGCACATCCGAGTTGGCATGACAAACAACAAAATACTCAGATACAGCATTATCCAGTGAGCGCAGATCAATGTTTACAAGGTTTTCACCCTTCTTGTCAATGATGGCTTCGTTGATTGTTTTTAGCAACGATTCGGTATGTGACTGACCAATGTTTTTTACCATAAAATTTTTTGCAAAGATAAAGAATCAGACAGGAATTAACATAGATTTTAACAAAATAAAAACGTCATCCATTGTTGGTGACGTTTTTATTCTTGACCGATTGTTGAAATAAGACAAATTAGGGCCTGTCTTCTTCCATTTTTTCCATTTCTTCATTAAAAATTTCTTCAAATTTTTGTTTGTCGTAATCAACCTGTAGTTTTTGGTCCTGGGACAGGTTGTTTTCAATACCGTTGAGCAGGGCATCTTTGTTAACCTCCAGAGCAAGGTAGGTGGTAAATTTACCGGTTTGTTCCTTGTATGTTTCTTCACAGGTTACAGTTACATCAGTAAGCTTTTGTTTTACCACTTCACGTGTCAGGTTTTCAAATTTGGATTCAAACTGTGAATTTTCTCCAAATTCAGTTTCATTGACATACCTGTCGGTAACTGATTTGATTTTGGTTTCAATGAAACCAGCAAGCCGTTGTTTGGAAGCTGTTAATGCTTTTTCACGGGATAAATTCATGTCCTGTGATGTGGCACTCGCATCCGCTCTGAAAAACTCGGAGTCTGACCGGCCTTCACTTTGACATGGGATTGACATCAGTTCAGCATCTTCACTGGCAGGCTTACCTGCGTCTTTTTTACTTTTACAAGAAGTAAAGATCATGGCTGTGGAAACTAATCCGATCAGCAAAACGTTTTTAATTAAAATTGTTGTTTTCATTACCAAGGTTTTTAAATGTTAAAAAATCTGTTTAAAATTACAATAATTTTTTTATGTTGCAAATAAATATTTAAATCGTGAATAAACAAAAGTTGTGCCATTATGAGTAATGAAAAAAAGAAGAAAGGCTACGGGCTTGACAAAAAGGCGGTTAAGAAACAAATTCTGGATGTGTTTAATAACAACCCTAAACGAAGCCTAAATTATAAGCAGGTATCAAAATTGATGGAGATATATGATAAGCCAACGCGTAAAATCATTATGGTGATCCTGGAAGAAATGGCTAAAGAAAAAAGCCTGGTAGAAATACATCCCGGAAAATACCGGATAAAAATGCAAACCGGCCATATAACAGGAAAAGTAAAAATCACGCGGAAGGGTTTTGCAACCATTGTTACAAGCGATGTGGAAAGAGAGGTAATCGTCACATGGAAAAATTTGAAATCGGCATTGCAGGGGGATTTGGTTAAAGTCAGGTTGTTTGCCAAACGAAGGGATTTTTCTTATGAAGGAGAAGTAACCGAGATATTGGAACGCCGCAAAGATCGTTTTGTGGGAATAATAGAACGAGGGGATAATTTTGCTTTTTTGATTCCGGATGGCAAATTTATTCCTTTTGACATTTTTATACCGCCGGACAAACTAAATGGAGTGCAGGATGGGGAAAAAGCCATCGTAAAAATCACAAAATGGCCTACGCGCACACGAAGCCCGGAAGGTGAAGTAACAGAAGTATTGGGGATGCCCGGCGAAAACGATGTGGAAATCCATTCCATCCTGTCTGAATATAATTTGCCCTATTGTTTTTCGGATGAAGCATTGAAAGAAGCAGACGATATATCAGATGATATCCCAAACCAGGAAATAAAACAACGCGAAGATTTCAGGAACATTCCAACATTTACCATTGACCCTGAAGATGCCAAAGATTTCGATGATGCATTATCTGTACGAAAGCTAAAAAACGGGCTGTGGGAAGTGGGTATTCACATTGCTGATGTTACCTGTTATGTGAAGGAAAAAACCACACTCAACGAGGAAGCTGAAGACAGAGCTACATCTGTATATCTTGTTGACCGTGTAGTCCCAATGCTACCTGAGCGATTATCAAACAAACTGTGTTCGTTGCGGCCGGGTGAGGATAAATTGTGTTATTCGGTTGTGCTGAACATGAATGATGATGCTGAAGTGAAAGATTACCGCATCACAAGGACCATTATCAACAGCAACGAACGTTTTACTTATGATGGTGCCCAGTCAATCATTGAATCCGGCAAAGGCAAATTATCAATAGAAATCCTCAAGGTTCATAAATTGGCAGAAATTCTACGTGATAAGCGGTATAAACACGGAGCGTTTAATTTTGAACGTGATGAAATAAAATTTCATTTGGATGACAACAAAAAACCAACAGGGGTGTATTTCAAAACCATGAAAGAGGCCAACTGGCTTATAGAAGAATTTATGCTGCTTGCCAACCGCAAAGTGGCTGAATTTATTGGTAAAGAACAGAAAAAACACCTTACGTTTGTGTACAGAATACATGATGAACCGCATCCGGATAAAATTTCTTCATTCCGCACCTTCATAAAAAATTTCGGGTATGATATAACACCAGGATCAGGATCCCGTAAGCTTTCTGCTTCGATGAACCATTTATTGAAAGACATTAAAGGGAAAGCCGAGCAGCACGTCATTGAAAACCTGGCTATTCGTTCCATGGCCAAGGCTGAGTATTCCACCCAAAACATTGGCCATTACGGTTTATCCTTTGACCATTATACCCATTTTACTTCTCCCATCAGGCGTTACCCCGACATGATGGTACACAGGTTGCTGACCCGTTATCTGGATAATAAACCCAGCGCTGACCAGCAACATTATGAAGCCTTGTGCGAACACAGCAGCGATATGGAACAAAAAGCGGTAAGTGCCGAACGAGCTTCTGTTAAATTCAAACAGGCAGAATTTTTAAAAGAACGTATTGGCAATGAATATGATGCCATTATTTCCGGCGTTAAAGAATGGGGCTTGTTTGCTGAAATCAAAGAAAACGGGTGTGAAGGCCTTATTCCTGTGAAAAGTTTGTATGATGATTTTTATTATTACGACGAAGATAATTATCAGCTTGTTGGCAAGCATAAAGGCCGGAATTTTATGCTCGGTGATGAAGTGAAAATTAAAATTGAAAAAGTGAATGTTCAGAAAAAACAGGTAGATATGTCTTTGGTAAAATAAGGATTGTTTTTAAATTTGATTATTTGCAATAACAATTTTATACCTTTTATTAAAACCATTAAAAAAAGTTGTCAATATTCTTTTAATATACAGGGCAATTTATTTATATTTGAAAAATGATTACATTTTGATAAAATATGTATATAGATAGATACT
>CAZTNS010000044.1:0-8487 GCA_964615585.1 uncultured Bacteroidales bacterium
AAGATGTATTAGCATACTTCGATTCGCAGTCAACGATGAATATGGTGTGCATCAGTCTAAAAAACACAATATTCGTGTCTTCACAACTATATTGATTGTAAAATTTAGCTTAATAAATCACAATTAATGAACGTATTGTCCCATAATGCCATTTATTAATGCACGCTTTTTGGATTCAACCAAAAAAACCCCTGCATTTATAATGATAGCTAATGATGTAAATTATTGATATATTGTGTTTAGTGTTTTTCAGCAGCCCCTAAGTTGATGCAATGATCAATATGCCACTATAAATTTACACTGGTGTCTTGTCCCTTTATTGCCCGTCAGGATCACAACGTGTAATCCCTCTTTCAGCCTGCTTTTTGACAATATTATCCCGGAGGTTCGCAGCCCGTATTCTGATTCCACCAAGCGCCCGGATGCATTAAATACCCGGCAGAGAAAAGTTTCATCTGGTTTGCCGGTAAATTCTATTTTTGCCACATCATACACCGGATTGGGTGTAATATGACAATATTGCGACTGCCGTGACAAGCCTTGCACAGCAGCTACATCAAAAAGATCATCCAGGTAATAACGCGTAGAATCATGTGTATAAGCTGCAGATCCATCACGGTATGCACTGATGTTGATGTATCGCTGATCAGGGACAAACTGCATAAACTGAATGTTGCCGGATACACCGGAATTATCCTGCATGATAACCCAATTTTGCTCTGTACTGATGTTTTCGCCGGCATCAATGGCACTAACAACAGCATTATAACGGTAACAATAATTGTGCGCATCGTTTCTTTTGATCTGGCTGTTTGCCACATACAAATTATCGCCCGGGATGTTGTCATCATAAGCATTGGTTCGGTTTACAATTTTCGGATCGGTAGGTGTGATTTCAGAAACAAGCGCCGTCAGGCTGTCAACAGCTGAAGCAGCCGAAGCCAGGCCTGAAATAAGAAACCCATCAGCGTATCCCTGTGAATTGGATTCAATGGCAGCCCTGAGGTCATTGGTGTTATGATGCCCGTCGTCATTATAATCCACCGTTTCAAGGGCATCCCGCAATGTAAACCATACCGGTTGATATGCCTGATTTATCTGTGCCTGTTGCCCCGAAAAATCACTCATCATGTTTTGAAACGCTGCCAAACCATTGGTGTTAACCCCCGACAAAGCACCTATTTGCCCCGCAAAACCTATCATCACCCAGTTTTGTTCATCTGCTTCCGCGGGCACATGCGCAACCATCACCTGGTTTTCCGTGATTGAGTTGTTAACAGTCCAGTCAAGATGCCGTGATATTACAGACTCCCCGGCAAGTGCGGTATTTGCAGTAGCATCTCCCCAACTCATCAACGCAGAACATGCCGTTCCGAAATCAAGGTGCTTAAAACTTGAAAATCCCTGCAAATCCAAAAAAGAATTGGCCACCAGAATATCCCGGTAATCTATACCCGTGGTATCCATGCCGGCATCAGCAGCCCCGTCAATGATACCTTGCGCTTCTGTAATGTACTTGTCATCTATGGCAATGTGCTGGCCTGCATCCACCACTTCTTTAGCGTATGACATGTATGAACCAAACTGCGGTATCAGGTAATTGGTTAACAGATCGTACATCTGGTCACCAAGCAAATACCCCTGTGCATAGCCCCGCTCATAATGCGTTCCCCACACCTGCACAACGGTCAGGTTATCCGTTTCCGATAAAATCTCGCCGTTAACATCATCCTGTGCAGTGGCAGCTAACTGAAACACATATAAAATTAATACAGTAATTACAATTTTTTTCATAGGCTTATAAACTTGGTTTCAACATGCCAATATAAGCATTTTTTCTGATTCCACATGGTTTTTTCTTTTTTCAGGGCAGCGGGGAAAATATCAGCTTCTTATGACCTGTTCTCTGCCTCCGGCCTGTATCTTGCCAGCGGCACCTTGGCTGTTTTTTCACCCCCGGACAGGATTTTACGCTGCTCAATCTGCCGGGTGTGAAAACAGCACAAGGTACCGCAGGCAAGGATGCCGGCCTGCGTCAGGCTGCAGACAAATAAAAATTGATTCTAAATCAGGTTTAATGGACAAGAATCATTAACTTAGTAAGTATGATAAAAAAACCACATCATTGTATTCCTTGTCTGGTTCTACTGTTTTTTTAATGGAAGACTACTTTATATAAAAATAATGAATACTCAATTTTATACCTATTTTATATCATAAGGTGATGTCACACAGTGGAATAAATATTTTATTATCGACTACTTGCAAAAGCCTATATATCTCAATTTTCGAATAGTTTTTAGGCAATACATCGAGTATCCATATTAAATAAACACACCAAAGTTTTTACTTTTTCATGTTGATAATTAATATCACAACATTTATAATGATTACAAGAATTGTGTTGTATATTTGAAACGTAAAAAATTGAAACAAGTTTTATGAGAATTCATATCGAACGCCTTCCTAACAAGTTTTCCCCGGACTTCAAACGTGTAATAATCCGCTTTTACTACAACGGTTCCGAACGGGCCATTGACCTTGTAGAAAAAGTGTTGGCCATGAATGACGCTGAAGTTGAACTAATCCTGACTCAAACATTACGGGAATTTTCAAAACGGCACCGCAACATATCCCAAAAATTCCTCGAGCATTTTGACATGGCAAAAAACCTTATCAACAATCCGGCAATGGAAATGGATAAGTTAAAAGAGGACAGAAAACTGCTCATCGGATCCTATTTTTCGATGGAATATTCCATTACAGCAGCGGCTTTTTTCAATCCCTCGGTAGTTGAGTCACCTGATCAAACATGCTTGCCGGAAGGTTCAAAACGCATCATTGTTAGTTTCAGGGCTACCGGCGAAGGCCATCTTTCCAGCATTGTCTTTCATACAGGCACCATCAGCAAAGATGGTAAACTTGATTTTGAAACATCAGGGGCTTATGTTGATGAAGCAGAAGTGATAAAACGCGTACAATATAAGAAAAGCTCATTCAGCAGGAAACTACAGGAAATGCATGTGAATGAGGATGTTTTCGCACAGGTAATGGATATGCTGGGAGACAATTTTACCTATGGGGATTTGCAAAAAGCGGTCATGGATACCATCGCTGCGAATCATACCAGTGCAACCAAGAAACAGGTGATTTCCCAAATCATGTGGCTTGCCGATTCACATTATAAAATTGAATTTTCCCGTGACACGCATATTTCAGAACGGGTAATTTTTCCCATTTCGTATTCTGAGCGCAAAGGCATTGAAGATGCAAGGTTTGTTCGCTTTACAGACGATGATGGCGAAATATCTTATTATGCCACATACACAGCTTACGATGGGAATACGATTTTACCTAAACTTATGGTAACAAAGGACTTCTATCATTTTGAAGTAAAACCTTTGCATGGAGAAGGAGCGCAGAATAAAAACCTTGCCCTGTTTCCGAGAAAAATCAATGGAAAGTATGTTATGCTTTCACGAATTGACGGGATAAACAGCTATATAGGCTTTTCCGAGAAATTGAACGTTTGGAAAAAACCCATAAAAATCCAGGAGCCCCGTTATTACTGGGAATATATTCAAATTGGGAATGCCGGTGCTCCCATAGAAACTTCTGAAGGATGGTTGCTGATCACACATGGTGTCGGCCCTATGCGGAGGTATTGCCTGGGAGCCAGTTTGCTGGATTTGAATGATCCTTCAAGGGAAATCGGCCGTCTGAAAGACCCCTTGCTTATCCCAAATGAAGAAGAAAGGGAAGGCTATGTCCCCAATGCCGTTTATTCATGCGGATCCATTATTCATCATGGCAAACTTATCATCCCATACGGCTTATCGGATACCAGTTCCGGGTTTTTATCCGTTGATCTCAATCAGCTTCTGGAAAAATTGAAGTCTGAATAGGACTTAAAAAACAGGGTTTAGGGGTTAGGGGTTAGGTGTTAGGTGTTAGGTTATGAGAGATTTTAACCTAACACCTAACCCCTAAACCCTAAACCCTGTTTTATTTTTGTGCCAAAATCTGCTTATAGATATCGAAATAGCTATCCGTCATTGTGCTGACAGAAAATTTTGATTCTGCCCTGCTCCGGCAATACGCACGGTTTATTTTGCTGATAACAGGCAATACCGACACTGCTTGATGCACATCATTAACCAAAAATCCGGTTTTGCCATCTTCAATTAACTCCGGCATGGCCCCTCTGTTAAATGCAACAACCGGCGTTCCGCAAAACATGCTTTCGGCAACACTCAGTCCAAACGGTTCGTTAAAATTGATGGGATGAAGCAGAGCATAAGCCCCTCCGAGCAATTTGTCCCTTTGTTCCGGGCCGGTATTTCCGGCGTAAACAATCTGATTTCCGTCAATGAAAGGTTCAACATGCTGCCGGTAATAATTTTCATCCTGAATGTAGCCTGCAATGATGAGCTTCATGTTGGATTTCAAGGCGATGTCAATGGCTTCACGTGTACCTTTATCATGATGAATACGTCCAAAATACAGCAAATAATCACCATGGCTTTCGCGGAATGTGAAATTATCAGCATCTATGCCATTATAAACATTGGCAATGTATGAAAGTTCGTTGCTTCGATCTGCATGGCTGATTGATACATAATGATTGGTGTCATTGAACCGCTTATATACCGGAACGATCCTGGGAGAAGAGAAGCCATGTATCGTAGTTACCATTGGCGTTTTTATAAGCCTGGAATACGTCAGCGGCAGGAAATCAAAGTTGTTATGGATGATATCAAATTCATGGGCATCTTCCATTAAGAAACTGATGTGCATGCATTCCTGCACTTTGGGGTCCAGAGATTTATCCTCCTCCCAGGCTTTAGGGCAGATATGCTTTAGCTTGCCTTTTGTCACAGAATCTGCTGTAGCAAACAAGGTAACATCCAGGCCTTTTTTTACCAGCCCTTCGGTGATGTTTGATGTAACCTGTTCCCAGGGTCCGTATTTTCGTGGTGGTGTTCTCCAGGCGACAGGCGCGAGCATTGCAATTTTCATGATAAATGATGTTTTATAGGTGTCATTTTACTCTTTTTGTTTTGTTACCATTTTGACCTGCAGCTCAGGGTAACAGGCAGGGCTGAAGCCCTTTCTGGTTTTTTTATTCTTACTAACCTAACCTGACCTGAAGGTCAGGCTTACTCTTTTGCTTTTTGTTATCACCCTGACCAGAAGGTCAGGCTTAGCCGCCTCCACGTGGTTCCGCCGGACAGGTTTTGTTTGAATTTTGTGATTTGGCAATTGTGATTTAATATACTCACGGTATCGCTTTCCTTGGGTTTGAGAGACACATTTCCACCAGATCATCAATGTTGGCTGTCCCTGCACACATCACTTTATCAGCGCCTCCCCAGTATAATTTTAGTGTTCCGTCATCTTCAGGTACAGCACCACAGGTAAACACCACATTATGCACATACCCGGTGATCTCATATATTTCCTCGGGTTGCAGTATCCATTCATCGCTTACAGCTATAACTTTTGAGGGGTCTTTCAGGTCGTGCAATGCTACCCCAAGGCGGTACACGCTGCCATCCATGGTTGGAAACACACCGTGGTAGATGTTCAGCCAGCCTTTTTTTGTTTTTACGGGCGGGGCTCCCGGCCCGATTTTCATTTCATCCCAATGGTATTGCATGGGTTTCATGATCAGTTTACTTTCACCCCAATATATTAAATCCGGAGAATAGGAGATCCACATTGACCAGGGGCTTATTTCTGAATGCGGGCGGTCAAGCCTGGCATACAGGCCATTGAATTTTTCCGGGAAAATAACCACATTCCGGTAATCAGCCTGCGTGATGAGGGCAACCCTTTCTATTGCTTCGAAATCCGTCGTTTTCGCTAGGCCAATGCGTACACCATGTTGCGAATAAGCACTGTATGTTATCAGATACTCTCCTTCATTGTAGGTTATCCTTGGGTCTTCTATGCCGTAAGCTTCATATTCGGCAAAAACACCGGTTATCGCAGGCAGCATAAAGGGTTTCGGGTCAACCTTAAAATCAAAACCGTCCCGGGATACTGCTTTTCCCAGAACAGATCTGCCATTGTGGCGATGCGACCGGAAAATCATAATATAATGATCCTGATGCTTAACTACCGCTGCATTGTGTACTGTTGCCACAGGATACGGAACATCATCTTTTGTTAGTATTGGATTGTGTTGATAACGCTTAATAATAGGCATGATGTTTCGAAATTAATTTTGATGTTCATATTCATATTCCATTGAATTCAGCACCGTGATGTGTGATATCAAATAAGCCAGGGTACTTTCGGCACCCTGATTGCGGTTAACGCCACTGCTTTTCAGTCCGTCGCAACAACCACTGGTGTCGTAATCGTACAAGGGGATGCGTAACTCATTTTCACCGAGATACCATAAATACGACAAAAACATTTTTTCGAGGCAGGCAACATCTTTGGTAACTTTATATGCCTGGTAGAACATGCGGACACTTGCCATGGTATCAATGGATTGCTGATCAAATCTTGCACGTTTTTCACCTTTTGGATACCACCCTTCACTCCCGACAATGGATAAATACCCTTCGCTCAAAGTGACTTTTTCAAGGAACTTCATGGCTTTTAAGGCCACCTCTTTGATGTATTTATCGCCGGTAATTTCTACCACGTGAAACAAACTCAGTGGCAAGATAGCATTGTCATAGGTTAAGATATCATCAAACCAGTGCCAATCACCATCGCTATGATTTTCAAATGCATCAGTCAACCTGGCTGCCATGGTTTTCATTATATGCACCATGCCTTCGTCGGAGGAATAGCTTTTTAAATAATAACTTATACCTATTATGGTATTGGCAATTCCCCTGAGGGAAGCAAGTTTGTCAAATTGCTGAACAGAATTCGAAAAAATTTCGGAACCAAATTCCCTGTAAGCGAGTTTTGGCGACCTGAAAATCAGATATCCCAGTGCCCATATTGTACGACCAAAAGAATCTTCACTGCCTTCCTCATCAAGAAAATTCCGGTTGAAACTCAAAAAATTCCGGAATTTACCATTACCTGTTTGCATATACTGTATATAGCTTAGATATACCTGAATATAATCCAGTGCCTGAGGGTCTTTGTTTTGTCTGTAAGACATCAGTGCCATTATCAATGCCCTGGCATTGTCATCAAGGCAATATCCTTCCTTAAGGTTAGGAATCCCATATCTTGCATGTTGCACAATCCCGGTATCGTCGGTAAGCCTTTTGATATGATCGAGTCTGAATTTTGGCAACATGGATGTATCGACAACAAGTTTCTTATCCTTCTCAGGTGGCATTACAGTTTGTTGTATTGCCTCTGTAAGTGATAAGTATTTATTGCCTATAAGCTGCCAGTGCAAGGTTTTTCCATATTCAAAAGCATTTTTTCTTAATGTCTCAATTTTTTCAGGATCATCAAGGATCTCATTCAGAACAGAAGTCAGTTGCTTTGAATCATTAAAATCAAAAAGCCTGCCCCTGCCATCAGCCAAGAGCTCGCTTGCATGCCAGTAGGGTGTGGACAATACCGCTGCTCCGGCACCTACAGCATAAGAAAGGGTGCCACTGGTAATTTGAGCTTCATTGAGGTATGGGGTAATGTAAATGTCGCATGCACGGAGGTATTCAAACAGCACCTCTTCGCTTAAAAACGTTTTCAGGAAAATAACGTTGTTTTCAAGATTATGCCTTTTTACCAGCAGGTTAAGATAATTCCGGTACTCTTCACCTGCATGTTTTAACACATTGGGATGGGTCTTTCCCATGACAATATATAATACGTCGGGGTGCTTTTTAACCACGGCAGGCAAGGCGTTGATTACCGTTTCGATGCCTTTGTTGCGACTAAGTAAGCCAAACGTCAGCAACACTTTACGTCCATTGAAATTGTATTTTTCTTTGATTTTCTGATGTGAAATGCCAGGATAATAAGGGACACCATGTTCAATGATCTTTATTTTGCCTTCCGGGGTATCATAATGTTTTTGCAACATCTTTTTTGCTTTGTGACTCATCACGACAACCTTATGCGCCAGTTTTCCGATTTCCCTCACTATGTTTTCCTGCACAAAAGAAGGCTCACTCAGGACAGTATGAAAGACTACAATCACCGGAATTTTAAGCCTGTAAAGCATCGAAAGGATATACACGCCATCATCACCACCAAAAATCCCAAACTCATGGTTCAGAATACACACTTGAGCATCACTCAGGTTTATGTATCTTGCCGCATTGATATAATCCCTTTGATGTTCCTGCCGGATGGTAAACTTCACTTCTTCAGGATAATCATAATTTTCTTCTTCTCCGGGATCATTAAGGGCTATTACGTTGGCCAGATCACTTATGTTTTTGCTTCCGGTATTGACAAGCATTGATTTAATTAAATTGTTTGTGAAAGTGCCTATTCCGCATTGGCGCGGAGGGTAAGTGCCTACAAATGCTATTTTCATTTTTAAAGTTTTAAGGT
>CAZTNS010000044.1:8587-12562 GCA_964615585.1 uncultured Bacteroidales bacterium
TTTATTTCAGTCTTATCCAGATTATTCTTTTCGATGCTTCGAATTCACAATATCAAACCCGATGATACGGTCGGCACCAAGGCGGCGATCGTGGTAATAAGCGATGATCAGGTAATCGTTTTCCGTTTGATAATGCGATCCCTCGAAACGCATGTGTTCCACCTCGCCGGATTCTTTTTTCAGCACATACCGGTAATTATGCACCCCCTGCTTCAACAGTAAAGTGGTTTCATACTGCATCTTTTCAGCGTTAAATGTCATTTGTGAGTTTTCATTGCATTGCCATTGAGTGAGTTCCCCGTAAACATGCACAGTTGATGGCAAAAGATTAGCTCGTGCCTCCAACCTGAATTTTACCCACACGTAATCTGAATCCGTAAGCGATTCCCAGCCTTCCCGGTTGGAAATTGCATAACGGCCGTTGAAATCCGTTCTGTCAAGGTATTGCCTGAATTGGTTGTTTTTATCTTTTACCAGCCGCACATAATAATCCGGATGCTCAAAATTGATGGCCTCCACTTCGCTGTCGGTATATTTCAGTTCGCGAATGGAAAACCGCCTGTACTCATTTATGGCTTTAAACACAGCCTGGTCATCCCGGTGATACACAATCTCATCATTGTTAACAAAATCCGGAGTGAAATCAGATTGTGCCGTTTCCCACTGATAATTCTGCACAATGCATACATCAAGATCATCGTAAATGTTGTTGAATTGCATATTGTTGGTTTCTATGCTGAATTTCACATCGTGTCCCAAACTTCGGTACATGCTGAGCACAGGCTGCCTGACTTCTGCATTGATTATACCTTTATGTTCCACAACCAAAAAACGTTTTACAAACAAAACATTTTCAGGCTCAGATGTTTCATACACCACCACGGCATAATTCCCGGAAATCCTGAAATCAATATCATCATTGGGAAGCTTAAGTTCATAATGGGTATAAGGTATAAATGTGTTGACTGACATTTCATAATCCCGGATGTTATTGTTTTCGAAACCGTCAATGTACTCATTGAAAAAGAGGTTGCTTTTTTTCCAATCCTGGTCACAATGAATGACACGGTAATCAAAATCTCGCGGCACTTCACAGAGGTCATCAAAACTCAGCACAAGCTGTTTATCGCTGTTAAGCTCATAAAACGGATGAGATATTTCCCATCCTTTTTGGTGTATTCTTACCGATTTCAGGCTGTCATCAAAAACACAGTCTTTATAGACATCAATATTTTCCTGTGCCAGAACCAATGGATTGATTAACTTTGTCACAAGTAAAAGCAGAATAAAATATTTTAAATAATATGGCATAGATATTGTCGGTTATTAATACATTTTAAACGTGATGGTATGAAAAAAGTTTTGTATATTGCTATAATTTTATGTTTGCAAATTAATGGGTTTGCACAAAAATCCATAAAAATTGAAAACAAAGAGCATGCCGGATATGTGAAAATACCGGGAACAGGGCTTAAAATTGATCCCCCTGAAAATTACACAAAATCTGAACGCTTTACCGGATTTGAAAACAAACTGGCAGAAGGGTCAATCATGGTCATTAAAACGCCTGGTAGCATTCAAAAAAATTTAATGGCGTTTGACAGAAATGAGGATATTCGCAAAGGCATGGTCGTATCAGATGAAACCATGTACAGGATTAATGGCTATCAGGCACTTCTTCAGGGTGGTGTTCAAATGTCTTACGGCAGAACATACTTGCGGTACAGGCTTGTTATCGGTGACATGGAAAACACCTACCTGCTGAATGCCTCATGGATAAAAGATGATGATGCCAAAGCCGAAGCCAAACGTATGAAAACGGCGTTGCTGAGTGTCATCTATGAACCTGAAGAAGATGAACCCATACAGGATGCCTTTGATTTTACGGTGGATCCTAAAATTTGCGGATTGAAACCGGGCAATATCCTGATGACATCGCTTGTCTTTACCGAAGACGGACAAATGCCAAGCCAGACAGATGCCAAAACAGCGTTTATGATAAATAAATCCACCGTTCCCAAAGGTGAAGACTTAGAGCATTATTTAAAGGAAATCATTCAAAAATACCCGCTTGAATTTATGGAAAACCAGGACATGGAACCTCAACCCGTTACCGTAGCCGGGATGAAAGGGTATGAAATATATGGCATTGGAAAAAACACAAAAATCAACAGGTCAGAGTTGTTGTATATTATGGTTTTAATGGATGGTTCAACGGTATATCAACTTACCGGAAGTACCCTTAAATATTTTGAAGAACATGTATCGTGTTTTAAAAAGACAGCACGGAGTTTCAGGTTTACAAACGAGTAATGGAAACTTACCCCGTTGAATAACAGCGAAGCTGTTAGCCGTAGGCCATTCAACGGGAAGTTAACCGGTGAAGAAATCTCAATGAGTCAACCACCTGACAAGTGGTTTTTACTTTGTGTATTATTATGACATTACATACTTTTTTGTAGTTATAACATGAGAAACTTACTTTTTTTAAAATTTTCTTAAAAAAAATTTGTTAAATACTATAAATATATTTATTATTGAAAATTGATTTTTCAAAAAAAGTAAAAAATGTAATCAAAACCACACTTATTATGATACGCAAATTGTTTGTTTTTACGTTTATTCTAATGAATATTAATAATCTATTAGCACAATCCGTTTTTCCACAATCTTCATTATGGATCAGGACAAAAAACATTAACGATAGCACAAATGTTTGGAAAGATGTTGGTAAAGATAGCTTAGATGTCCAACTACCAGATTATTTTAGCTATAAAAACGAAAGCATTAATTTTAATCAATGTATATCTGTTGACACATTAGATAATGCAATAAATATAGATTATGATTTTGATAAAAATTCAGAAATCACAGTGTTCTGTGTATATCAACCAGATACTGTAATTCAAAACTATGGTATTTGGGAAACACAACTTGACTCCTTAGCCAAACTAGAATTAAGCACATGTAAAGTGAGAGATCTAAAAAATGAATTTTGGTACAATGACTCAGTTTCTTTTAGTAATCCAAAAATTAATTTATTCCGTAGTAAGTGGGCTAATCAAAGCATTGATACTGTGTTTTCAAAAGTGCGTATTTTAGGAAATGATTCTTTACCATTCAGAGGCAATTTTGCAGAATTATTGTTTTTTGACACACCTATGGATTACGTTGACATTACTAAAGTCTATACTTATCTATCCATAAAATACGGTATCAGCTTAAAAGGAATGAATTATTTAAACTCAAAAGACGAGATATTGTGGGAGTATAACGAAGATTCAGATTTTATATATGATATCGCTGGTATTGGTAAAGATACTGCCCTGTATATTAATCAAAAACAGAGTTCCGCAGATGGAGGGCAGGATATTCTCACAATTAGTGCAGGTGATTTACATGCTTTTAATGACAGCAATAATTATGAAATTAATAATTATGATTTTTTAATATGGAGTGATAATGGGCAAAGTTTTGATTTTGATTCAAATGATTCTGTTGATATTGATACATGTATTTCAAATAAAAAGTGGTTAATGACAAGAAATGGGGTAACAGCAATGAATATCAATACGAATATAAAAGTGTTTTATCCTGAATTTTCGGATTCAACATTTATATTTTTAGTAGTTGACAGAAATGCAGATATTAATACCCCTTTTGATGAGCAGGTAGTCTATTATCCTGATAGTGTAAGTGTTGATGGATATGTGTATTTTAATGATATACACTGGGATGTTGACAGCTCTGGCCAGGATTTATTTACATTCAAAAGGATAAAATTTAATCAGTTATTGTGTTCTAATCAATCTGAAAATAATTCCGAAAATGAAAATAATGATCAAGAACATGAGAACATTTATCAGGAAAATGGGGAAAGTGGAGATACTGGAAATGACTTAAACAATAATGAAGAGGATTCTTTTTATCCTAATAATGGTAACGATAATGATAATGATAATGGTAATGATAATG
>CAZTNS010000044.1:12662-21269 GCA_964615585.1 uncultured Bacteroidales bacterium
TAATGATAATGGTAATGATAATGATAACGGTATAAATAATAACAATAAGTTCTATGCCTATCCAAATCCCAATGAAGGTGATTTTAAGGTTTACATTGAATTACATGAAGATGCAAATGTAGAATATACAATATTGGATGAGGCCTCAAAGGTAATAAAAAACACTTTATTAACTGGTCATAGTATGTATGATTTTTACGAACATATAGAGACAAAAGGATATTATTATCTATTATTCAGTGTTTCTGGTAAAAAAGAAAACGTAATTAAAATAATCGTTAAATAAACCAAATCAATTGTCATGAAAAATTATTTATTAATTCTTGCCGGGGTTACAGTATTATGTAGTATTGTGTTTTTAAATTTTTCTAAAGGAAATATTTTTGAAAATGACAGAAATATTGACGAAAACAAAAAACTACAAACAAGTATCAAAAACAATGATAAAAAGCTAAATGAAAAGAAAAACAATAAAAGCAATTCTGAAAAAGGTATTTTATATAAAACTGCTGTGAATGATCTTAGAATTATTGGCACTAATGCATCAAACCCGGTAGATAATCCATCAGATAATACTATAAATTTTTTTATGGAAAATAAATTGCCTGACGATTGCATTGTTTTGCTTGAATACAGTTTATACGGCGCCCAAGGTATTTCTGTTTGTAAAAGTATCAATGAAAATTTAACCACTGGCGGAAAAATCATTAAAAAAAATGAGCAATGGACAAAACAAATGGAATTCATGTCTCCTGATTGGTTTAAGCAAGGTGAAAATCGAATTCGATTTAGCAAGCCCGAAGGTTATGATTTAAGATACAAAATTAAAAATGTAAGCATTACAGTTAAACATACTCAAAAGGAATCAGGCATTCAAATAACACATGATATCAATGAATTATACGATGAAAAATATGCTTATGTCAATGGTTTTATCTATGGAATTGAGAATTGTAATGTAGAGAGAGTTTACGCTAATAATCAGGAATTAAGTCACAATAATGGCATGTTTGAAGGTGTCATTTTTATTAACAAGCATGTTATTGATAACAAGCATGTTAACGTTGAATTGAAAGACGGCAGGATTATAAGAACACCATTAAAAATTGATGGTGAATCCAATTCAGATTACGTTGACTTAAATAAAATGAATGTTGTAAGTACCACTGAGATAGCTAAACCTGCTGAATCTTTTGATGTAAGATTAAACGCTTTTTACCTGGACGCACCGAAAGGCTCTGTATTTGAACAAACAAGCATTTCAATTACAGGATTAAGAAATATAGATATGCCGCTTTTAGATCCATCTATGGTAAATGTAACATCAGACAATGCAGGTTATAGATGTTTACCACATGGTAAGCATTTTAATAAAGACATTAATGTGTTTATTGATTATGATTCCCAAAAAATACCATCTGGATATGGTCCTTCAGATATTAGAACTTTTTATTATAATGATTCACTTCAAAAATGGGAGATGCTGGATATTGTTGACGTGGATATTGAAAACAATACAATTCAGTCAAAGACAAACCATTTTACAGATTTTATTAACGCCATAATAAAAACACCGGAATTACCGCAAACAGAAGCATTTACGCCAACATCAATGAAAGATGAAGCGTATGCAGATCCGTTATCCGGATTCAATATTATGAAACAACCAAGTGCCAATAATAAAGGAACGGTTAATTTAAGTTTTCCACTACAGGTACCTAAAGGAAGACAGGGTATGCAACCGGATTTAGCCCTTAATTACAGCAGTGATGCCGGAAACACATGGCTTGGGGTTGGATGGAATTTAACATTACCTGCAATAACCATTGACAACAGTTGGGGTGTTCCTCGTTTTTCTGATCAAAAAGAAACAGAAGCATATTTATTAAATGGAGAACAAATTGTTGAATTGAATGGGACTGTTATTTCAGACAGGTTTTTATTGCCACAATTGGATTCTGTTTACAGAGACAGGGGACCACAATCAGAAACCTATTATGCCTACCGTATTGAAGGAAAGTTTTATAAAATTATCAGACATGGGACAACAACTGACGAATACTGGTGGGAAGTTATTGATAAGCATGGAACAAGATACCTATACGGAAAATTCAACAGTGATACAGGAGTGAATGATAGTTGTGTTCTGCGCCAACCGGAAACAGACAACATAGCTCATTGGGCTTTGGCTGAAGTAAGGGATGTTTATGGGAACTACATCAAATATGAGTACACTATTTTTACACTTAACAATCCCCCTTACCCCGGTGAAGGCGGGCAGCAAATATATCCCAAAAAAATAAGCTACACCGGTTTTAATACTACCGACGGACCCTATTCCATTGATTTTAATACAACAACCAGGGATGATTACAGTATTTCAGGGCGTAATGGGTTACTGGAGGTAACACGCAAAAAATTGGAAAGTATTGATATTAAATTTGATAATCAATTTGTCAGAAAATATAAGTTGAATTATTCCGATGGAGCTTATGACAGAACAATTTTAAAATCTATTGCCGATATAACAGACTCTCTATATCAGGATTTGCAGGTGGATTGTGAAAACCTGGTGCAGCATTTTGGTGCAACGGTGCATTGTTTTGATTATTATGAGGAAGAAGGTGTGGAATTCAGTACTGTGGGAACGGAAGTCATAAACACAAATGAAGAAATGGATTTGGTTTTTAATGGACAGTATTCTGATTCGACAATACAAAGCATTGGCAGAAGCAAAGGAACCTCTGTAAGTTTTGGTGGTTCTGCATGCCTGGGTATTGGGGTTAAATACCCAAGTAAGTTTAATTCTTTTGGCATAAATTATAATCGCACTATAGGAAACAATTCACAAAAAGTACAGTTCATTGATATTAACGGAGATGGCCTTACAGACAAATTGGTACTTAGTGATGATCATGTTGATTTATATAAAGGAAAATTGGAAAATAATGAATTTTCTTTTGAAAACACCGCCGTAGAAATTCCTTC
Source organism: uncultured Bacteroidales bacterium (assembly GCA_964615585.1). Lineage (GTDB taxonomy): Bacteria > Bacteroidota > Bacteroidia > Bacteroidales > ML635J-15 > JAQIBY01. Next base: position 15,651 of record CAZTNS010000044.1, read on the forward strand.
TTTGGATAACATGGGGCAAAGCAAAAGCAAAACCAATACATTTGGAGGAGAAATTCTTGCCATGGGTGGTTCATTAAGTTATAACCATACTGTTACAAAATCAATGAACACAGCTTATTTTTCTGATATAAACAACGATGGGTTTATTGATTTTGTAAAAGATGGAGATGTTTTGTTGAATACCATTGACAATGATGATAATCCTGTTTTTACTCCGCTCGCTAATGGACCTGCACAGTATTACGATGAAGATGAATGCTATTACATGTATTATGATGGCGATATAACATCCTTTACATCCAATACGGGCGAAGGTGAAATAGAGCAAAGACGTGACCCCGTTATTATGTGGAGAGTACCTGAAGATGGTGATTATAAAATTGAATTTCCATTACAAAGGGTAAATATTGATCCTTATGTAAATGGAAGCGTAGATTATGGATTTCAGATTAATGAACCTCCCAGCTTCTACGGAGAATGTCGTAACATTGGCCGTGATGACACTGTATGCTCTGGTTCACACGAATTTTACAGAGATGCAAACAGGGGTGAGGTTATTTTCTTCCGATTGCATCCGAATCAAACTGATGGCAGAGATGACGTTGATTGGGATGTTAAAATCAAAGGGCCCCTGGACAATCAAAATAATTACCCTGATATTTATGATGCAAACGAAAATCACATTTATGTATATAATTATGCCGAAGAAAATGTAATACACGATAACCAGGTTTTTAGCGCACCTTTTAATGGAGTTGTAACAATAAATTCAGAGTTAAACAGCATAGAACAAAGCGATAGTTTAAATTATAGTATAATATACAGAGAATGGGATGAATCAAATGGTGAGTTTTTAGATAATGATACTATTGCAAATGCAGGTTATCCATCGGGTAATCAAATTGACAATGAGGTATTTCAGTTTTCTGATTTCAATATAAACGAACAAGATCAATTGGTTTTTGTCCTGGAATGTCAGAGCAATATTAACTGGAGTGATATAGACTTTGATGCATTGATTGATTATGATTATTATGAAGTTGAAGGGAATATTTATTATGATGAAGTTTTATATTATCCCTCACTTAACATGACAATATATCAGGATAGGATTAGGAAATCCCATCCCGTTGATTTAATTGAAGGGGAAACATACACCGTTTATCCGCATTTAAATCTGGATGCTTATTTTTCAGGGACCATTGTGTTAACTGCAAAATCAACACGTCAGTTGCTTGGGAGTGTGGAGGCCGAATACAATAATGGATCCCTGTTGAACCCTGTAAGTTTTGATATTTTGGTTACTGATGATGATACCGTGTATTTTGATTATTTTGCAACAGAACCTGATATTTATGATAATGTGATTGAATCAGAAGTTAAGGTGGTTAATGGGGGGTCTCAATCTTTTGACGCTGGATTTTTTACCAAATACCCTGATGATGACTGTATTTTTGGCAATTTATTTCGTGGCTGGGGACAATTTTCATACTTGCCGGATAATGATTATGGGGATTGTATGCATTTGGTTCATGAGGATGATTTATTTATAGATACTGCCTCTGTCAATGAAGACTTTTTTGATGGTTTTAATGGTTTTGGAATTGATAATAACTCCACTTACGATGATGTAGTAAACGCTTTTGATAACAACAATATACCACAGGATAATATAAAAACATTTGCCGTAATGAGAGCAGACAGGGAAAATGACATGTGGGTGGATTTTTACCATAGTGCATACATAAAACACGATACGATTGGCAGCGGATTGTCATCTACAGATTTATTGGAAACCATGAATGATACATCAGTGCTTGATTTGAATGAAGAATTTACATTACCCGATTTTAACAACCCAATTCCCGGTGGTTCGGGCTTAGTACCAAACAAACAATCCAAACAAATTTCAAATTCCTTTTCGTTTGGTGCAGGTGGTGCCGGGCCTGTAAATTTTAGTGAAACATTTACCTTTTCAAGCTCAGAAGGATTAACGGATTTCATGGACATAAACGGTGATGGGTTTCCTGATATCGTTGGCTCACAAAAAATCCAGTACTCTTCACCTCAGGGCGGAATGTCCGACTTGGTGCTTGACTTTGGAGACACCGTATTAACAAGCATTGGTAGTGGCGAAGCTATGGGTGGGTCTTTTGGTGTAAAGGGCACAAAACAACAAAATAAAAACCCCGGTGTGGAGGTTAAAGGGTTAATGGATAATATTGATGGTTCATATGGTATCGGAGGTAATACAGGCGTAAATGACATTAACTTTATTTATGCCGATTTTAATGGTGATGGATTGCCCGACAGACTTAATGCTGAAGACAATGAAATACAATACAATACAGGATATGGTTTTTTGCCGGTAGAAACCTTAACTCTAATAAATTCTATTTCTAATACACAATCTATTTCAGGAAGTCTTTCGATTGGCTTACCTCAATTGAATTTAGGTCAGTTTAGTTTTTCAACCGGGTTTGGAGGAAGCTTAAATACCAGTTTTGATAAATATTCCATTATGGATGTAAATAACGATGGGCTCAGTGATTTTTGTATAGAAAATAGCGACACTCTTTACATTTATATTAATAATATAACTGGTTATTATATAACAGGTAACAGTCAGTACAATAATGAAGGTATCAACAAGAATATTTCCTCCAACATATCCTCTAATATTTCAGCCACTTATGGTATCCCTATACTCCCTTCTGCAACAATTCCTTTAAAATTGACTTTTTCCGGATACGCAGATGTTGCATATAACCTCAATGCTGATAGGTACCGGCTCACCGATTTAAACGGCGATGGCTATATGGATTACGTTTATGTTGATAACAATAATATAAAAGCCAAATATGGGATCCCAAAAAAAACAAACATCCTGAAAAAAGTTAAAACACCGGGAAAAAGCACTTATGCTGTTGATTATGAAATGAATTATCCATGTACTGATAATCCAAATTCAAAATGGGTGATGTCATCTTTGGCTGTGTATGATGGTTTTGATGGTGATGGAGAAGACATGACATATTACAAGTTTGACTATCAAAACCCGGAATATCACCGTTACGAAAAAGAGTTTTTAGGGTTTGAAACGGTTATTACAGAACAATACGATGATTTTAATAATGATGATCCGTACCGTTCATTTGTTGAAAAATATCACACAGACTGTTATATATTTAAAGGATTAAAAAAATACGAAGCAACCTATGGCCCTGGCGGGGAAAATGAAAAATATGTAGAAACCGTTAATTCCTGGGCACATAAAGATATTGCCACGGGGGTAGTCATTGATCCGGAAACAGCCGATTGCTTCGGGCCTTATTATCCGGCCATAAATGAAATTGACGAGTATTATTACGAAGGTGGGACAACAGCACACATTCATACAAAGAAATCGTACAAGCATGGGGAATATGGGAACGTTACCCAATACACCAATGCGGGCAATGTTGAATATCCCGATGATAACATACGGGCTGATATACATTATGACAATGATCCTGCCAACAATTTTCTTAACCTGCCCGACAGGCTTGATGTGTTAGATCATAACGGTGATCTTTTGCAACAACGAATAGCCGGTTATGATTCGAATGGCAGAATTTCTGAAATAAAAAATTATAATGGTTCATCGTTTGCAATTACCAATTTAAGTTACGATAATTATGGAAATGTTTCTACCATAAAATATCCAGAAGATGTGAATGACCAAAGGCTGACATACCACTATGAATATGATGATGCGGTACATACATACCCTGTAAAAATAACGGATTTTTGGGGTAATTTTTCAACCGCCGATTATGATTATAAGCTTGGTTTGCCTGTTTTGATAACGGACAGATCCGGAAACGACAAGGCTTATTCATATTATCCTAATGGTAAAATAAATACCATCACTGGGCCAAAAGAAATTGAAGCAAGCGAACCCTTTACCATAAAATGTGAATATTGGTCAGATCTTGGCGACCAAAATCAGTATTTGTGGGCAAAAACCAGGCACTACGACCCGCTAAATTCAAATAATGAATTTATTACCGTGAACTTTAGCGACGGCCTTGGACGATCCATACAGTCCAAAAAGAAGGAAACCGTTGATGGGACAGATAAAGCAGTGGTTTCAGGACGTATTGAATACGACCATTATGGCAGATCCGTTACCGTTTCGCAACCAATAACCGAAAACCCGGGTAACTGGACAGATTATACCCCCAATAATTCATCAAATGTTTCTACAGTAACCTATGATGTGTTGGACAGAAAATTGGTAAATACCGATTTTGACGGGACAACAGTAGAACATAAATACAGCTTTGGAAATGATGGTTTTGGACATACATGTTTTAGAACTGAAGTAATAGACCAAAACAACATTCCAACATTTAAATACACCGATGCCAGGGGGCGTGAAACACAAATAAAAGCACCCGAAGATGCCACTACTAAATTCAAATATTCACCTATCGGTGAGCTTATAAGGACTATTGATCCCGAAGGAAACATTACCTATTATGACTACGATATGCTGGGTAACCTACTGGTAAGGGATCATCCCGATGCCAACAAAACTATTTATACATACGATTTGGCAGGAAATGTGCTTACCCTGCAAACTGAAAATCTTATAAGTGACAATGAAGAAATTGAATACACTTATCACGATTGCAGGCTTGTAAAAATTCATTATCCGATCAATCCCGAAATGGATGTGTTTTATAAATATGGTCCACCAAACAGTGGGAACCAAACCGGACGCCTTATCCGCCGCCAGGATGCATCTGGGGTGCAGGAATTTTACTATGGCAACATGGGTGAACTGATCAAGAATATACATACTTTTGTTGTCCCTGGTGGTTATCCTTACACCTTTAAAACCGAATGGAATTATGATAGCTGGAATCGTTTGAGAGACATTAAATACCCTGACGGTGAAAAGGTACAATATGATTACAACAATGCAGGTAAACTGAATAAAATGAAGGGTGAAAAAGGGGGTTATACTTACAAATATATAGAAGATGTAAGGTATGATAAATATGGTAAACGTAAATTTATAAAATATGGTAATACTACAGAGGTTTTTTATACATACAATGAGCTTAACCAGCGGCTTGAGTTATTAAACAGTAAGGACCATGGAGGGCATAACATGCAAAATATTCATTATGTTTATGATGATGCCGGCAATATTATGCGAATTGAGAACCATTCCGATTACGTAGCCGGACAGATTGGGGGGAATTATCAATACAATTATGATTACGATGACTTATACAGGCTTAAAAGATCCTATGGGAAATTTGACCCTGAAGAAGGCGTTATAGGATTTGAGCTTGGTATGAAATATTCCCCTTCAGGCAACATCCTACGTAAATCTTTGAAGGCCCATACGTTAATTAATGAGCAGATAAATGGAATTGATTACGAAAATGAATATTCTTACCCATATAGGCCTCATACGGTTGATCATGCCGGGCCTGCTGGATATAAATGGGATAAAAACGGCAACCAGATATACCGTGAAAACCAATACGGAGCGCGACGTTTGTGCTGGGACGAAGAAAACCGCCTCTCAGCAATCCACAATCATGGTGAGATGTCAAATTT
>CAZTNS010000045.1:0-21076 GCA_964615585.1 uncultured Bacteroidales bacterium
TAGAATGTACTCATCATTTAATGGATTAAAGAAAATTAAAACGAATAATTAAAATTGCATAAATTTTTAGCTTTAGATATTCCCGGTTTTCCACTAAGTTTGCAGTAAAACCTATAATAATAGATACCAAGTACCGGGTAATGATATTTTTGCATAAAATCAACAGTAACCTCTGGGGATAAACCCAAACCAATAATCTGAATTCATTTGACGGCCTATGCTAAAGCTAGCATAACAGAATATTCATTACCAATCTTTATCGGGTTGTGATTGTATTGCTTTTTTGACTTTATCTTTCTTATCTTCCTGTATGTCCTCTTCCCTTTTTTCGAGTGCTTTCAACAATCGCTCGGCATCTTTCTTGCTCATTTCCTGATTTTGTTGCTGCTCTTTATTTTTCTGTTGTTGTTCTTTATTTTGATCTTTGTCCCCGTCATCCTTCTTCTGATCCTGTTTGTCCTGATCCTGTTCTTTGTTTTCATCCTTCTTTTCTTGATCTTTGTCCTGATCCTCCCCCCCTTGTTTCTGCTGTTGCTGTTGTTGCATGTTTTGTTTAGCAGTGCGTGCCAGGGACATGTTGTATTTTGAATTGTAATGACCGGGATCAGTACGCAAAGCCTTTTTATATGCTTCAATGCTTTTGTCGTATTCACCCGACTGCAGCAACCCATTTCCCAGGTTATAATATTGGCCGGATGTTGAAAGCTCACCCGTTTCTGATGGTTTCATGTACGCTTCAACTGCATTCTCATAGTTCTCATTTCTGAATTCAGCGTGCCCCAGGTTTTCATGCAATTTATGATTGTCAGGAGCTTTTTCAATGGCTTTTTGGGCGTTCATAATCGCTTCATTGTATTTTTTTTCCTTATATGCTTTTATCGCTTTACGATTGTACACACGTTCTTCCTGTGCAATCAAGCTGACCGGAATCAAAAAAATCACCATTATTATATATGCAAAGCGTTTCATCATGAGCTTAACGATTTTAATTTTTCAATGGTATGTTCTTTTTTTCTGCTGATAAGCACCTCCATCAGCAATAAAATGATAGCCAATGCCAGGGGATATTGATATTGGTCATCAAACTCAGCATACACTTCAACTTCCCTTTCGGTTTTGTCAAGTTTTGAAATGTCATTCAGGATGACATCAAGCCCTGCACCGGATTTTCCAGCAAGCACATACCGGCCTTTTCCTGCATCAGCAATGGATGACAACACTTTCTCATTGAGTTTTGATATAACCACCTGCCCTGTATTGTCTTTGTGAAATCCGCCGGATACTTTTGGAATAGGGCTTCCCTTTTTTGTACCCATGCCAACGGTATAAATTCTTACACCTTCCTTACCAGCTTTTTTAGCAGCTTCAATGACATTTTCTTCATGATCTTCACCATCACTGATAATCAGCAACACTTTGGCCGGTTCGGGGTCGGGAGAAAAGGCTTTTACAGACATATCAATTGCATCAGCCAAATTGGTGCCCTGTACAGGCGCTATGTCGGTATTCACATTATCAAGGTACATGCGTGCAGCACCATAATCGCTTGTCAATGGTATTTGAATATATGCATCTCCTGCAAATACAATCAACCCTACCATATCTCCATCAAGCTTGCTTATAAAGCGTTGAATAGAACGTTTGGCACTGGCCAGCCGGTTTGGAGCTATGTCTTTTGCTAACATGGATCGTGACACATCCAGGGCAATGACTATTTCCATGCCTTCTTTTTTCACTTCTTTCAGTTTAGAGCCAAACTGTGGCCTTGCCAATGCAAAAATCAGCATAAGCAAGCCCAGCGCCATGAACGCAAACTTCCACCACGGCCTGGATATGGAGAAATTCACCAGCAAGCGTTGCATGAGTTTAATATCCCCAAATTTTTTAATGTTCCGGAGCAGTGTCCTTCTGTTGTACCAGAACAAAAGAAACAATGCCGGCAGGGCAAGCAGTAAATACAATATGTCTTTATTCTCAAAGCGAAACATAGACTAACGGGTTATGGCATTTGTTTAAACAATGTATTTCTTAAAATAGCTTCAGCTATAAGCAGCAATGCAGCTATCAAGGCAAACCAAAAGAAACGTTCTTCAGTGCTGGTGTATTTTTTCTCTTTTATGATGGTTTTTTCCAGCTTATCAATTTCTTCATATATTTTTCTCAGTTTTTGTTCATCGGTAGCCCGGAAATATTGACCTCCTGTCATTTCGGCAATTTGAGCAAGCACTGCTTCATCTATTTTCACTTCCATATTCTGGTAGCGTGTACCAAAAGCTGTTTTTACCGGAAACGGGGCTGTTCCTTCGCTTCCTACCCCAATGGTATAGACCCGGATGTCAAATTTTTTGGCAATGTCGGCAGCAGTCAGGGGTGAAACCTCCCCTGAATTATTGACACCATCAGACAGCAATATAATTACTTTGCTTGCCGCTTTACTGTCTTTAAGCCTGTTGATAGAAGTTGCCAGACCGTTTCCTATGGCCGTGCCATCTGTCAGCATTTCTGTATTTACCTGCCCAAACAAACGCATAAGTTCCTGGTGTGTTGTCGTAAGCGGGCATTGGGTAAAACTTTCCCCTGCAAAAATCACCAGGCCTATTCTGTCCTGCGGCCTGTCTGCAATAAAATCCATCGCCATATCTTTGGCAGCTTCCAGGCGGTTTGGTTTAAAATCCTCGGCCAGCATGCTTCCACTGATATCAAGTGACATCATAATATCAATGCCCTCTGAATCAGATTGATGCCAGGAATCCTGTTTCTGGGGCCTGGCCAAAGCTACAATCATTAAAGCCAAAGCCAAAACCCTGAAAACAAACAGGCTATGCCTGAACCGGATGCGCCATGAAGGTTTATAATGATGAAACGCCTGCAGACCGGATGTTTTCAGCTCCGGGTCACAACGATGGTTTTTTAGTATGTACCACACAATCAGTGGTATGAGGCCAATCAACAACCACAAAAATTCAGGATTGGCAAAGGTATCAATTCCCAGGTTCATCATGTGTTATTGTTTTTGTTGTTGTCCGGTTCTGTTTTGTCATTGTCTGTGCTTTCTTTTTCAATTTCCGATTCCACCAATTCCACATTTTCATCCCGTGGTTTTTCTTTGGTAGCTTCTACAATTACATAAGCCTGATCCAGGCTGCGTTTGTTTTCGTCGGGTAATGGCATTGACTTGGCAAACTTTACGAAATCTGAACGTTGAAGAATATCCTGCATTTTCATTTTCATGTTTTCATCCATCAGCCGTTTTTCATCAATCAACCGGTATATCTCATTGCTTGTTTTCTCCATTGCCTGTACATCATAGCGGTTTTCCAGGTAATGCCTGAGGGTATCGGTAAGGTCAGTGTAATAATCTTTGACCCTGTTTTTCTGCCATAATTTTTCCTCTTTTATCCTGTCCAGTTCTCTGAAAGCAATGACATGGGCCGGTTCTTCAGGTTTTATCTTTTGCCTGAAAATGGGCTTGTTCTTAGTGTAGAAAAAGAAGTAATATATCGCTGCTAAAATCAGCAGCACCAATGCAGAAAGCCACCACCAGTTGTTTTTAATAAAATGCCAGATGTAATACAGCATTTCCGAAAAGCTCAACGGCGTTTCATACAATTCATCATTGATGTCTTTTATCCTGTAGGCTGTGAATAAAGCCTGTTGTCCAACCACGGTATCGTATTCCTGCACAAAAACGGTATCAAAAGCACCTGGAATGCGGTAGTCATTCAGAATGGCTTTGTGATTTACCACAAACAATTGTTTTTCAGGGGCTTCAACCATTTGTGCTATTTCTGTTTCTTTTCGCAAACCGGATGCCCTGAACACCTGACTGCCAAAACGTTGTGCCATAATTTGGCGAAGTGTGTCCTTAAGCATGGCCAGGCTATCCTGAGACATGCTTTGGCGCACAGAATCAGGTATCTGTTGTTCGATTTGTTCCTCAAAATTGTTTTTCCCAAAGACAACGATACCTTCCCTTTCACCATAGGTTGTATCTACATCCAGGGTATCAGTCTTTACGACAGGATTTACTTTAACCTGCACAGGGTTGGATAACATGACTAAGCTATCTGTATCCGGATTGAGGATAACTTCCTGAGGAGAAATGGTATGCAGGCCTTCTTCAAAACATGTTAAGGTATATCTCTTATGGATAAGTCCTTTATCCGCATTGTAATGTTGTTTTTTCCTTTTTACCACTTCAACATCAGCGATGATCGTGTCTTCAGGATAATCAGGGAACACAAGGGTATCGGTAGATGAAGCAGGCAAAACAAGTTCATAAACCAGTTGGTCTCCTATCAGGATGCTGTCTTCATTGAGCGTGGCGGACACATCGTATTCCTGTGCTAAAATCCCATTTGAGACAAGCGCAAAAACACAAATATTAAACAATGTAAATATCTTATTCATAACTACCTGCGTTTGAATAGTGCAATTAATGGTTTAACATAATCTTCGTTGGTTTTCAAGTCTGCAAAATCCACCCTTGATTTCCTGAAATTTTCAATGGATTTTTGTTTAAATGCATCATAATGTTGTTTATACAATGCCCTGGTTTGTTTTTCTGATGTATCCACAAGCAAACTGTTGTTGCTTTCAGGGTCTTTCATCTTTACCATACCCACGTTTGGTAATTCAACATCACGCTCGTCAAATACACGCAAAGCCACCACATCGTGTTTGTTCCCTGCAATTCGCATGGCGTCAAGGTATGGATTATCATCAATAAAATCGGAAATAACAAAAGCCGTGCAACGTTTTTTTATGGCGTTGGTAAGGTACCTCAATGCTTCTGCTATGTTTGTGCCATTGCTTTCAGGCTTGAAATCAATCATTTCCCTGATGATCCTGAGTATATGCTTTTTTCCTTTTTTGGGAGGGATAAATTTTTCCACTCTATCGGAAAAAAACAATACGCCGATTTTATCGTTGTTGTGGATTGCCGAGAATGACAACACGGCTGACACTTCAGCCACCAGTTCATTTTTAAGCCTTTCATGTGTGCCAAATTCCTGTGAAGCACTTACGTCCACCAGCAACATAACAGTAAGCTCCCTTTCCTCTTCGAAAATTTTCACGTAAGGGTGATTAAAACGAGCTGTCACGTGCCAGTCGATGTTTTTTATGGGGTCACCAACCTGATATTCACGCACTTCGCTAAAAGCCATTCCTTTACCCTTAAAGGCAGAATGGTACTCCCCTGCAAAGATCTGGCGCGACAAGCGCCGGGTCTTTATTTCTATGGTTCGTACTTTTTTTAACAGCTCCTTTGTTTCCATTTTCTTAAAAATTCAAATAACAAATCCCAAAATTCAATTAAATTCCAATATTCAAATAACAAATTCCAAACATACGCATTAACATAAATTTATTGCGTTTTATCAATGATTGAGGAAAAAATCTTTTTTAGTTGTATCGCTTCATCCCGCAATTTACGACCTGTTTCCTTTTCTTTAGTATTGCTTTCATATAACAACCTTAAAAAGAAAGCACTTTCTTTTGCTTCTTTTCGACAGACCTTTATCCGATAAATAAAATCTTTTTTACTTATTGACTCATTGGCTTCAATATAATTTGCCCCTACTGAACCTGAAGCCTTGATTAATTGAACGGCATCTGCTGCAATATAATCATTTACAGGAAGTGTCTTTACATACTCCCTGACTGCTTTGGCAAACTGAAATGTTCTTTCTTCCAAATCATATATCGGTTTATTTCCTTTTTGACTCATTTTAATTTTTTTGATAAAATTTTGGAATTTGAATATTAATTGTAATTTGTTTTTTGGAATTTGGAATTTCCCCCTTACGGTACTTCCACTTTATTCAATATTTCACTGACCAGTTCATCCACGGTAACGTTTTCAGCTTCAGCTTCGTAAGTAAGACCCATGCGATGCCGCAACACATTATGACACATGGCGCGCACATCTTCGGGCAGCACATAACCGCGGCGTTTTATAAAAGCAAAGGCTTTAGAAGCCAGGGAAAGGTTTATGCTTGCTCGTGGCGACCCACCAAAAGAGATCATATGTTTAATGCTTTCCAGGCCAAATTGTTCAGGATAACGCGTAGCAAAAATAATGTCGAGAATATAGTTTTCGATTTTTTCATCCATATACACATCCCTGACCACTTGTCGGGCTTTCAGAATTTGCTCTGGTTTTATCACCTGATTTGCTACCGGGAATTTGCCTATCACATTTTCACGTATGATTTTCCTTTCTTCTTCCCTGTTTGGATAATCAATCACAATCTTCACCATAAAACGGTCAACCTGTGCTTCAGGCAGCGGATAGGTTCCCTCCTGCTCAATGGGATTTTGTGTGGCCAGCACCAGGAAAGGTTCTTCGAGCGGATAGGTATGTTCACCAATGGTGACCTGACGCTCCTGCATGGCTTCGAGCAGTGCTGATTGTACTTTGGCAGGCGCCCGGTTGATCTCATCAGCAAGAATAAAATTACTGAATATAGGCCCTTTTTTCACAATGAACTCTTCATTTTTCTGGCTGTAAATCAGGGTTCCCACCAAATCCGCAGGCAGAAGGTCTGGTGTGAACTGAATCCGGCTGAAACCGGCATTGATGGTGCTTGCCAGGGTACTAATGGCAAGGGTTTTTGCTAATCCGGGAACCCCTTCAAGAAGCACATGCCCGTTTGACAATAAACCAACCAACATACCTTCCAGCAGAGGTTTTTGCCCCACGATCACTTTGGACATTTCCATATTCAGCATATCCATGAAGCTGCTTTCTTTCTGGATTCGCTCATTCAAAGCTTTGATATCAACTGTAGTCTGATCCATAATTTTATGTTTTTACGCTTGTTTGTCAGAATGACGAAATTATAAAAATTTCTTTAAAAACGCATATTCAAAAGATTATGATATTAAAAGCTGTTAAATTTTTGTTAACAATAGTATTTAAGGGATTGTGTAATAAACGTAATAAGCTTTAATGGTTCTAAATCAGTTTTCTGTCAAATAATGTATTATTTTTGATAATTTATTAACCACTTAAATACGGAAGTGGTTTTGCGGATCGAAGCTTTAAAAAGCTTTTCGCAGTTGGCATGCAATAGAAAATCAGGTTTCGACACTGATAGCTATTGGAGCTCAACACTTCGCTTGCGGATTTATGGTAAACACCTGTTTTTTTTTATTATATACATACTGAATTAATGTTATTATGATTTTTATTAATGCTTCGCCAGGAAATATTTTCGGTATTTTTCAAAAGTACACCCCTCTGGTTGTACCATTTGGAATAGGATATCTCATATCAGTGCTCAAGCAGGCCGGCAAAAAAGCATATTTTATTGATCAGATAACAGAACACAATACAATATCTAAAGTTCAGGAGATCACAAAAAGTCTGAAAAAGCCTTACATTTTTGGGTTTTCTGTCATAACAGCAAATTATGCCAACTCCCTCTTACTGGCACATAAATTAAAGTCTGAGTATCCTGACAGTAAAATAATTTTTGGTGGTGTGCATCCATCAAATGTCCCTGAAGAAGTGCTTGAAAATAGTTTTGTTGATGTTGTTTACAGAGGTGAAGCCGAAGACAGAATTGTAGAATTATATAATACAATAAAGTCAAATCATGATTCCGTAAACATTCCCAATGTATCGTACAGGGATGATAATGACAATATTATTCATAATCCGGATAGTAAGAAGCCTGTCGATTTAAGAGAATTGCCTGAATTTCCGTATCATTTATTTGATAAGCAAAATTATGATATTGCCAATATTTTGTCATCACGGGGATGCCCTCACCATTGCATTTTCTGCAGTAAATTAAGCAAAATTTCAAAATTCCGTTTTACCTCTACTGCAACCATTATTAAAGATATTTCCGTTTTGTATCATGCCTATCATAAAAACCATATTTTATTTGCAGATGATAATTTTTTACAAGACCATGACAGAATATGGGATTTAATCCATGCGATAAAAAAATCTGAATTTTATGAAAAAGTAACATTCAGTTTTGCAACAAGAGGTGATAGTTGTGAAGCATCATTATTAAAAGAATTATATGAATCTGGTTTTGTCAACATCAATTTCGGAGTGGAAACGGCATCAGAAAGCTTGATGAAAAAGCTTAAGAAGGGTGAGACTTTGGCACAAATAGCAGATGCCGTTTTGATGGCAAAAAACATTGGTTTTCATGTTAGTATAAATTTCATATTCGGGCTACCCGGTGAAACTCACCATGACAGGATGCAAGCCATAAAACTGGCTAAAAAACTTAAGGCAGATCTAGTAAAATACAGCAATGCCACGCCATTTCCCGGCACACAATTTTATAAAACAGCCAAGCGGGAAAAAATAATAAATATCACGGATAATTACGACAACTTCAATACCGCAGCGACAATGGTTGAAAACCCATTTCATAAACGAAAATTGCCTTACATTCCCAAAGGCGATACAGAAAATGCATTGCGTTTTGATGTTCTCTACGGCTATTTATGTTTTTATCTTAACCTTAAAAGGCTAAAAAACATTTTTACAAAGCCGGAATACAGCAATGCCTGGTATAATTTTGGCGAAAGCAGAAAAAACATAATTAAAAATGCACCCGGCATAATCTGGCTGCTCATAATGCTTTCAGTGAAATTCGGGCTGGTAATCCTTCGGTATCCTTTTTACCGTTTCCGCAAATAGTGTTTGTCAATACAGTAAAGAAGCTGTATTCTAAACAGGGTTAAGGGAAATTCCATTGATTCTTTTTATTTCTGATACCTTGTTTTTTTAATTGCATAAATGTAATTTTACAAAAGATAAAACGATATAGATTGTAATATGCCCCGTAAAAACCAAAATATTTGGAAAGTTGGATATACAGGCATAATAATTATTGTAATACTCGGATTGGCCTTATACATTCAAAGAATAAACATTGCTGATCCCTTGTCAATAAGCATTGAACAAGAAGGGGAGAAAACCACCGGCAATTTCACTGTTAAAGGGCATTCTGTCCTGGGGTTTCCAATTGACATTCAACCTGATACATCAGGTGTTAAATTCAACACTGATTTTGGGTATTTTAATAAGATAACCATTTTTCGTCATCACAGAGATAGCATTAATAGTCCTGCAAACATTCATGTTTTAAACCTAAAAACCGGAAAATCAAAAACCTGCATTTTAACCTCATCAGCATCGACAATACAATTGGAAAATATATTTCAAAAATCTTTCTTATCAAAGTTAAAATATGCGCTAAAAATCAATCTTGACTATATTTTTTTGCTGCTATTGGCAACCATTCTTGTTATTATCGTTCTTCGCTTTAATCATGGATACTGGTTTGCCATTTCATTCTTTCTGATTGGTATTATCTGGGGATATTTTTGGCTCTTCTTTGCATCAGGTTATGCCTACCCCAATGCTGAAGATTTACTGGTGGTAAGTGTCGCGAAAGATCTTGGCGTTTTCAAAACTGTGTTATATTCCTTTCTGGATGGTGATGCAAGATATACATCAAATTTCTTTTATGGTTTCAATTTTTTAGCAGCAGGCGGCCCGGATTACAATAAGTACAATGCTGTTATCAGCCTGATACTGATTACCGTTTCTGTTTCATTTTTTATCCATCAAATCATCAAAACAAAATTTCATGTTGTTTATGCTATAATTACCGGCGCTTTTATTACCATTCTTCATTTTGCCATGATACCGAAAATAGCTTCAGAGCTTTACTGGATGGGCACTTGTTTTGTTTACTTATGGGCATGGATTTTAAACTTTGCATGGATAGGATTTGCTGTATTGTGGTTCCGGTCCACATCTTATAAAAACAAGCTATTATATGCAGCGTTTACCCTGATGAGTTTGGTTATTAGTTTTGGCACCACAGAGATGAATTACATTACCAATGCCTCAGTGCTTTTTGTGATTTCATATATAAGTTTAAAAAATCCGCAGAAACACATAAGTGAATTGGTTTCATTATGGCTTATTGCGATTTCCTGTTTCTTACTGTTTATTTTTACCCCGTCCACTTTTTCTGAGACAAGCCGGATAGAATCATTCAAAGGCCTTGATCATTACATTGGTGTTTTTTCCTTTACGCTAAAAAATACCAGCCAGCTACTTTTTACCTGGACTTTCAAACACATAACCACTCCCCTTGTATTTATTTTTAGCACACTTTTGTTCAGGTTATTAAAATACAAAATAAGTCTTAATCTTACTAAAACGGAATTGGCAGCTTTTTCACTGCTTTTTTTATTGGTGATTTATGTGAACCATTTCTTTTACAATGCTTTTGCCGGTTATGATTTGGGATATAATTACCGGGCAGGAAATTACTCCAATTGGTTGTATTTAGTTGTAGCTTTTGTTTTTTTACCAATGATAGTCAGCCGGATAAAACTTAAATTCAAATTACAAAAAATTGAAACGATTAAAAAAACAGCCATGCCTGTCCTGGGGCTTTTCATTGTGTTCTTTATTATCCGGGGAAGTAATAATTATACCAAAATACAGGAGGAACACGTCAGCGGAACTTATAAACAATATAAAAAAGAAAGGGAAGCACAATACAGCGCAATACAAAAAGCCAAAAATAAAACCGGCTGGAAAATAGCGGTTGTAAATGTTATTGAAACAAAACCTGAGACGGTTTCTAAAGGGCCCTATATGGAAAAAAATCAGGAAGCAGGGAAAGCCAGAGACAGGCGGTCTGCGTATGAAATGTTTTTTGATGTGCATGAAGTAAGGCTTAAAAGCGACAGCTCATCATACACAGATAAATTTATGCACTATGAAAAATAAATCTTATAAAACAGGGTTGTCTATTATCACCGGCCTGATTGCTACAGCAATGCTTTTTGTGGTTTTTTTCAGCCGTTACCACATCAGGCAAATTACAAATCAAAAATTGTTAGCAACTGAAAACTATGCTGCTTTTATTCCTGAAGATGAATCAGACCTTTATCACAACATTAAAAGCCAGGTCATTATAGCAGACAGTGCATCTTTGATGACCAATTATTTTTTCAAAAACAAAAGTCAACAAGAAGCATTAGAGCTGTTTTTACATTTTTTCATTGAATCCTATAATCAGATTCAAACCTTATCTATAAGCCGGGAGAAAAACAATTACATAATTATGGATATCCAGGTTTATTTTGTTGATAATATCACTGTTAGCCTTGTTTTTAAAAAAACTAAAAATGGATATGTCATTGAAAAGTTTATAAATCTGGACAATTACATGAAAACTTTCAGGCCTTTGTTTGTTCGCAATGCGAAAAACAATTAATGTAAACTTTTTTCAGGACGGGACACTTACTAAAATCACTTTTTCATTTTATAAAAATCCTCTATAGAATTAACAACATGGTTAAGTTGAGCAATTGTCATATCAGGATAAATGGGCAATGAAAGCAGGTGCCCGCTGTTTTTAACAGCATAGGGAAATGCTTTTTTAATATCACCACCCGGGTTATATAAAGGAATTTCAGGCAACGACTGCACATAATGTATCCCCGTTCCAATGCCCTTAGAATTCAGAAAGTTCCTTAATTCATCTCTGTTCTCTGCTTTGATGACAAACAAATGGAAAACATGAGATTCCAAATCCCTGACTTCAGGAAGTCTGATTGACTTACACGATGAAAGCAGGTCGAGATACATTATAGCCAGTGTTCTGCGTTTTTCATTCCATTTATCTACGTATTTTAATTTCAGATTGAGTATAGCGGCTTGTAACCCGTCCAGCCGGGAATTAAAGCCTTCCATTTCATACACATTTTTTTGTTCAAACCCGTGATTTCTGAACAGCCTGGCTTTTCTTGCCAACTCATCATCATTTGTCACAATACACCCGGCATCTCCCATCGCACCAAGGTTTTTTCCGGGATAGAAACTGAAAGTAGCAGCTTTGCCAAAGCTACCTGTATATTTACCTTTAAATGTAGAAAAATGCGCTTGTGCACAATCTTCTATCATGATCAAATCATGGGCATGGCATATTTTGCTGATTTCATCCATTTGCGCAGGCTGACCATACAAATGAACAGGCAAAACAGCTTTTGTTTTTGATGATATTTTCTTTTCCAATTCAACCGGATCCAAATTGAAATACGTATCATGATCTGCATATACAGGTTTTGCCCCTGTCATTTTTATTGCTTCGGTGCATGCTACATAAGTGTTTGCCGGTAAAATAACTTCATCATCATCTTTTACACCCGACATTTTTAATGCGATCCATATGGCAGCGGTACCGCTCCCAACGCCAATACAATGGCGTACGTTCAGCTTTTCTGCAAAATTACGCTCAAATGTTTCAAGGAAACTGCCTTCGATAAAAGCATTGTTTTCTATTACATTGTTAATGGTATCATCCAGCTCATCCTTAATGCCAGAATGTAAAGTACTTAAATCATTAAATGGAACTTTCATAAATTTGCTGTATTTTTTTGCATGAATATTTCTACTTTTGTGATGGCAAGATATTATTTTATAATGAAAAATTAACAGAATGAATGCGGGAATTATTGGCTATGGATATTGGGGAACCAAGCTTGTAAGAAATGTCATTGCAAACAAAAAACTTGATTTAAAGAAAGTTGTTGATATTGATCCTGATAGATTAAGATTGTTAAAAAAAAATCATCCACAGATATCCTCAGGCCTGTCTCCTGATGATATATTAAATAGCAAAGAAATTGATTGTGTTATTATAGCTACCAACCCGGAAAGCCACTTTGAACTTGCACTTAAAGCACTGGAGAATGGCAAACATGTATTGGTAGAAAAACCTGTTTCCACATCACCTGAAAAGGTGGTGAAACTTAAAGGTGCTGCAAAATCAAAAGGCCTTATTTTGATGACGGATTTGACTTTTTTATACAATGGGGTTGTGCAGAAAATTAAGGAACTTATAGATGAACAATGCCTTGGAAAAATCCTTTACATTGATTCAACCCGCATTAACCATTGTACTTTTCAGGATGAAATAAATGTATTGTGGGACTTAGGAATGCATGATATTTCAATAATAAATTATCTCCTTGATGACAGGCCTTTTTCTTTATCGGCCATTGGGAGATCAGATTATTTTAAAGGCAGGGAAAACCTTGCCTATCTCACCCTTAATTACAAGCATGATATAATAGCCCATATACATTGCAACTGGCCATCTCCTGTTAAAGTGAGACAAATGAAGATTGGGGGTGACAACAAAACACTTGTTTTTGATGATAATGCATCCAAAGAAAAAATCAAAATATATAATTCCGGCTATCATTTAAAAAGCAGTAAGCAAACAGCAGATTATGAAGAATTTTTAAATCAGAAGGCGATAATACCTCAATATAGCACAACAGAAGCCCTGAAATTAATGATTGAGGATTTTTATCAATCTGTCATTCATAATAAAAAACCCCTCGCAGATATTGACAAAACGATTGATATTGTGAACATACTTGATTCAGCTCAAAAATCAATGGATAACGGCGGGAAAGAAATTGAAATAACATAATGACAGACAAACAACAAACCTGGTCAATAATTATTTTTGCATACAATGAAGAAGATGCAATTGGTGAAGTGATTGAGAAAAGCCTGTATGTTCTTGATCAGTTATCTCCTCATGAAAACGAGCTAATCATAGTAAATGATGGCAGTACAGACAAAACCAAAGCTATAATTAATAAAAGCATTAAAAATAACCATAATGTAAAGTTACTTGATCATACTGAAAACCTGGGTATTGGAATATCTCTCATGGATGGTTACAGGGAAGCAAAGTATGAAAATTTGTGTGCTGTTCCCGGCGATGGACAGTTTGATACAGAAGAGTTGCTTCCATATCCGAACATTCCGGAAAAAACCATTTTGTCTTTTTACCGGACAGAAAAAACAAGATACACCATTTACCGGAAATTTTTAAGCGCTTGTAATAAGTTACTTAACAGGCATCTTTTAAGGATCAGAATAAAAGATGTCAATTGGGTAAAAGTTTATAAAAAAGTGTTTTTTGATGATATAAAGCCTGTTTTATCCAGCCTTCTTGTTGAGAGTGAAATTTGTGCAAAAATGTTGAAAAATAAATATAATATCATAGAAATACCTTCAGTGTATCATCCCCGGACAGGTGGCAAATCTAAGGGTGGTTCGGTAAAAACAGTGTTTATGGCTATAGATGAAATTTTTAAGCTGTACATTTCCTTGAATTTCAGCAGTGAGCCAGAGAAAAAACAAACTACTTTTCAATCAAAAAACCACCAATAACAAGTGCATCCAGTCCGCTTCTGTAAAAAGTAGCCACTGCATCTGCAGGACTTGCTACTATGGGCTCGTTATTCGTATTGAAACTTGTATTCACCACTACCGGATGACCTGTAAATTCCTGCACATATTTTAACAACCGATGATATTCCGGTTGTTCAGCCTGGCTTACCGTCTGAACCCTGGCAGTGCCGTCAGCGTGGACAACACCCTGGATATCATCTTTTTTATCGTCCCTAACATCAAAGGTTATGTTCATAAAAGGAGATTTCTCCGCTTTCCCTGTAAAGTATCTGTCCATATCTTCTTCTGTAACTGAAGGGCAAAACGGCCTGTAGGCTTCCCTGTATTTTATGCTTGAATTCAGGGCCTCTTTAACCCCCGGCATTGAAGGGTTTGCAAGTATGCTCCTTGCTCCCAATGCGCGCGGTCCAAACTCCATCCTTCCCTGAAACCAGCCAATAATTTTGTTATCAGATATTAATTCTGCGGCTGTTTTTGCCGGATCCTTTAGTTTCCTGTATTTGATCTTTATATGCTTCAGTACCTTCTCAATTTCTTCATCTGAATAAGACAATCCAAGCAAAGCAGAATGCATTGGTTGAACAGGGATGCCTTTACTAACAGAAGCATACATAGCGCCCCCTGCAGAAATTCCGGCATCACTGGAGGCTGGTTGCACATAAATATCATCAATAAAATCAAGATTCATCAACTTTTGGTTGAGCAAACAATTCTGTGCAACCCCGCCGGCAAGACAAAGTTTCCTGATACCTGTACTTTCATAAAAATCCCTGATCATTGAAATAACCACATTTTCCAGTTGCCTCTGGCCTGAGGCAGCCATATCTTTATGTTTCTGTTCTATAGCTTCTCCCGGAAGCCTCCTCCGGCCAAGAAAATCAGTTAATTCATCGCTGTATATCATTTCCTGCTTTGTCGGTTGTGGCTCTCCCGGCTTCATAGATTTTATGTATTTCTCATTCAGATGAAATGCATTGTCACTGTATTTAAGAACAGGGCTGAGGTCATATTTTCCAGGGTCTCCGTAAGCGGATAATCCCATCAATTTATATTCATCGCTATCTCTCCTAAACCCGCATATCTGGGTTATCATTGTATAAAAAATACCCAGGCTGTTTGGCCGCGAATACCGCTTTTCTACAGCAATGTCATTAGCTTTTCCGACAGACAATTGTGTTGAAACACCATCTCCCGAAGCATCCATGGTAAGAATCATAGACTCATAAAACCCCGATCCGTAAAAAGCACTGGCAGCATGCGCATCGTGATGATGTACAAAAAACAATTCAGGGCAATGCCCGAAATTATCCCTGAGATAGGCCGAAAGCACCTTTTTAAAAGTATCTCCCCAGGTACTGCCATGAGTAGCAACGATGTCAATATCTCTCATGCTTATGCCTTCAAAATCCAGGCATTGCCGGATTGCTCTTTCAGGCAATTGTCCGGGTGAAAATTTTATCCGGTTCAGGCGTTCTTCTTCAACGGCAAAAATAACTTTTCCATCCTTAACCAGGCTGGCTGCAACATCCTGATAACCAATTCTGACCCCTCCGTTTATTCCTAATATATACATATTTCTTATGGTATTTTATTTTCCGACATTAAAATATTTATCATAAGTAACCCTGGGTATCATGTGCAATGCCGACATCCACTTTATCGGGTATTTCAATGCTTTAATGTATGGATAAATGGTCTTGTAATCATGAAAGCTTTTGGGTGGAAGCCTCATAAAATCATCAAACTCTTTTCTGCTCAACCCCAGCCTTTTTATGCACAAATCAATCACTTTTGGATCTTCTATTGAATATACCCCGTGGGCTCTTTTTATTGCTTCGTTTCTGTCCATTTGACCAGACCTCACCAAGGCCGAATCACTGTTCATATTCATATCAATATTGAACTTTACCCTGTGAACATATTTAATGAGGCTGTGATATAAGTCATCAAAATAATGTGCACCAGGATAAACCCAATCCAATTCTTTTTTAATTATTTCCGTTCCCTCCTTCCGGATATAATTGTAGTAATACATTGGTGTGATTGTTTTTATCCCTTTAATCACAGAATAATAGAACAGTTCTTTCATCCCGAAATTAAATCCGGGGTCAGTTGGTTTCCATGTGCGAAGCGGTGTTTTTCCAAATCTTCTGTGCACATCCTTTAAATATTTCCCGTCAAAAAATGTCCATGAAATTGGCTTTATGCCCTCGGTTCTAAAAGACTGTCCTATAAGTATATATTTAACATTTTCTTTACAGGCTACTCCATAAAGCGATGCAGCAATTCCAATATCTGTCCCCATATTGAGGTCAGGTGTTGATGCTTTGAGGAAATCTGTTTTAAGCTCTTTAGCTTCACGCCAATCGCTTGTAATTGTTCTTAAATCAACATTGAGTTTCCTGGTTGCTTTAATCATGTTTTCACCGGCAACAGGGTTATCAAAACCATCATTAAAATGAACTGCAAGCGGTTTCAATCCCCATTTTTTTACAGCCAGCCATAAAAGGTAAGTACTGTCCCTGCCTCCACTAATGCCAATTACACAATCGTATTTGCTCTTTTTGCTGCTTTTTTTCATTTTTCGGACAAAATCCATGATAATTGTTTCGCCTTTACTGCCATTTGGAAAGATTTTCTCCAATTTATCATGCATTTTGCAGAAATTACATTCCCCGTTTTCGTCAAATTCTATTCCGGGCACACTGCTATCCTGAACGCAACGGGTACATTGTTTGTATTCCTTATTGTATGTTATTCCATTTACAATTACTTTCGCCATATATAGTTTGCTTATGGAAAATAAAATTACACAATTGAAATTGATCTTAATGCTTCCCCGGGAAAAAATTTACATTATTTTTTGCAAGCATGTCTCCAATTTGAGTCCCTTTAATTTGGTTTTCAGGCACCAGGGTGTTTAACACTTTTAGTTCTCCGGCAAACTCGTTGAACAATCCTTTGGAAATAATACCGCTTTTATTGGCAGCAAGCGAACAACCGGCCATTTTCTTTCCCTCGTAAGGGCCTCCAACAATGTATCCCACACTCGTAGTGCTTACTATTAAAATATCATATAATCCGGCCAGTGTACTTAAAGGCCTCTCCCATTTATCTTTATATGGGTCAAGCTCTTCGGTAATTGAATAATCAACAGTCCATGAGGAAGGAGAAAGAATAATCTGGGCACCCATTTGAGCTAAGGTATGACCGATAGAAAGCCCCATAGGGTAATTGTCTGCACAAATATTTACTCCGATATTTCCAAATTCCGTTTCAACAACATTAAGTGATTTTCCTACCTCATAATAATCATGCTCCACTTCCAGTAAATGAATTTTACTGTATTTGAGTATGATGTCACCTTTCCTGTTAAACAACAACGCTGTGTTATAATTTTTGTCTTTTCGTTTTTCTGTTAAACCAACACAAACATAAAGATTGTATTTAGCGGCAAACCCGGAAAACAAATCACTATAAGGACCGGGAATTGGCTTTGATTCCCGCTTTGAAGAAGGATGTGTCCAGGCAAAATCTATTGTCTCAGGCAACAAAACCATATCACAGTTATTTTCAGATGCTTCTGAAATCAATTTTTCGGCACGCATGAAATTTCTTTCAGGTTCACCGCCTTCAACCAATAGTTGGGCCATCCCTATTTTTATTTTCTTCATGCCTGGTTAATTTTGAAAAGATAAAAATAAGTGAATTTTATGATAAACAATAAATTTACCTGCAGCAAATCTTGACAATAAAAGATGCTATATTTGTTTATTGCTAATCAACAATTATGATGCAGGGGTCAAAACAAATACTGTTGCTGAATCCTCCCTCCCAAAAGAGGGTATTAAGAGATGCATTCTGCGGGCAGGAATCAAAAGGGTATTATTACTGGCCTCCCATGGATTTTATTGCATTAAGTGGCACGCTGGCAAAATCATACCACATTGATTTTCTGGACTGTATAGCGGATAACTTAAATCAGGATCGTTGTTTCTCCATCATAAACTCAAAGGGATATTATGCCATTATTGCAGCCAGCTCCTCCATTACATGGGATTCTGATAACATATTTTTTTCTCAACTGGAAAAATTATTCAATGGTAAACTTTTTGTTTGCGGTGAATTTGCTTTACATAATGCTGATTTTATTCTCAGTGATTGTGAAGCAGTGAAAGGCGTGATATCTGATTTCACATCGGATCATATCACGGATTTTATAGACAACCCTGATGTCGGCTACCCCGGACTTGTAAACAGAAATGCTCCATTAAGTAAAAAGGGGGAAAACAAAAAGACATTCAGACTGGAAGTCCCATTGCATGAATTATTTACCGGCAAAAAATATGAACTGCCCTACAATAAAAACAAACCATTCACCCTTTTAATAACTGATTACGGCTGCCCGTACTCATGTAAATTCTGTGTATGTGAACGCGTGGATTATAAAACCCGTGACTTATTTAACCTTGAGAAAGAGTTATCTTATTTGAAAAAAATCGGCGTCAGGGAATTCAGGATAATTGATAATTGTTTTGGCTGTAAAAAATCGCATGCCATGGAGGTTTGTGATATTATTATGAAATTCGGCAATTGGTTTTCATGGTCATGCGAAATGCGGGTGGATGTGGTTTCAGAAGGCCTGTTGGTGAAAATGCAAGCATCAGGTTGCCATACCATTATGCTGGGGGTTGAAAGTTTTGATGAAACCATTTTAAGAAACAACAACAAGCATTTCAGCAAAGGGGAAATCTTTAACGCTGTCAGCTTGATAAAAAAACACGATATCAGAACAGTGGCCTATTTTTTATTTGGATTACCAGGCCAATCAATAGCTTCCATATTATCAGACATTAAAAACAGCAAAATGCTTAATCCTGATTTTGCGAGCTATAGCATTGCTCAATTCATGGATGGCACCAGTTTAAAAGCATATGCTTCTGAAAATCCGGAGACACATAATAATCGATTTCCCGGAACAACATTAACCAAAAAACAACTAAATAAGTTACAGCGCAAAGCTTTTATTGAATTTTACGCTAATCCGGTAAAATTTATCCGGGTATTGAGGATTTATGGTAAGGGGCATAGGCTAAAAATCCTTTTCAAAGATATTACATCGCTTTTCAGGCTGCTATTCAGGTGATTTTTCTGTATTGGTATTATTTCAATCACAGGATTGAATAAGATTTCAATACCTTCAGATAACCTGACTTAGCGGTAAATAAAAGTGTTGCAATAATTAAGTACATTTTTTCAGCAGAGTTTATTTAAAGCTCCCGTTTTCTACCATCCCCTCATAAATCCCGTCAGCCATCAATTCATATCCTTTGGCATTGTGGTGTCCGTCATCTTTCCAATAATATTTATGGATATTTTTTTCTACTTGTTGTTTCTTATAATAATCGTACAAATTTATTATGGCTGCACTGTTTTCAACGTTCAAGGTATCAATAAAATTACAAAATGGATTTTGGTCGAGTTTAATATCCCCGCTTGTCGGATGGAACACAAAAACAGGCCTTGATGCATTCCTGTAACAAACGGTTTGAATGGAGTCCATGGCTTGTGCAATTATCCCATACGCCTGGTTTTCATACGCATCCAAATCCTTATCTTTAATCAATAAATCATTGTACTCCAGCTTAAAAAACACACGCAATACATGGCTTGCAGCATAGAGGGGTTCCCACCAGGGCGGGCTTTTAAATATCACTTCATTATTGTTCTTAAACCTTTCAAAACCACCACGGAAAATAATATCTTCAACATCTGAGGGGTTGATACTTACGATAACATAATGGGGTTGATACTTTTGGAATGTGTTTTTTAACTTATATACTTCAAAAACCGGATCACTCCCACAAATACCACCATTCATAAAATAATAAGTTGTATCGTTTAACCGGCGTTCAAAAAATTTCAACCAGGTACTGTCTTGATGAGTACCATCCCCCACTGTAAAAGAATCCCCCAAAGCCAATACTCTTGTTTTATTTTTCATGTCTTCCCACTCCCATTCTTTATCCCTGTATCCCAAGCTATTACACTTTTTATCATAAGAGAATTCTTTTGATTCTAACTTCCCATTATGACACCCCGGATTAACCCAATATTGCTGATTTACCGGTTGGATATTTAATTTATAATATCCAAAACGCTTTTCTTCATAATTAGACACCAATCCGGACAAACGCAGAATAATTTCAGCCAGCATGATGGAAAACAGTAAACTATGAATCACAAAGCTTATTTTACCAGATACACGCTTAAGTGCGAATGCGATTATGTACCAAATGATACCCCAAAACAGAATCCCGGTAAAGAAAACAAAAGCACTAAACCTAAGAAAAATAGCAAGTTGAGTTATAAACAAAATTCCAAGTACAATGCCCCAAAATTTAAAGCTGGTGAAGTATTGGATAATTCGATGCTTTTCTTTGATCTCTGATAATTCCATGGCATAAAATTAAAATAAATTTGGTTCTACTGTTATTTTAATGGAAGATTACTTTATATATAAATTAATATTGGTTAGTAATTTTCCATTAAAATAACAGTAGAACCTTAAATTTATTAAATTTGCTTTCTGAAAAAGAATAAATAGAAGTGCCCGTAATTAACTATGTGATAAATAAGGCATCAGAGTGAGTTTTATGCAAAACAAAGAAAAAAAACGGCGAATAACTCCGGAATCCAATACTCCGGTTGAATATATACGACGCAGTATATCCTATATGGGACTGGCTTTGAGTTTTGCCGGCAGTGAAATCAGGGGAAAAAAGGCGCAGACCTGGC
>CAZTNS010000046.1:0-20484 GCA_964615585.1 uncultured Bacteroidales bacterium
CTGAAGCTGTGGCAGACAATGTCACTGAGCCGGCACCACAATTTTCTTCATCGGCAATGACCGGGGCATCCGGCATATTGATGGTAATGTAATCTGTCCTGGTTGTATCATCGGCACCGTGCGCATTACTAACGGTAAGCGTTACCGTATATGTTCCATCGCTGGAATATGTATGCAGCGGATTCTGGGCTGTGGAGGTATTGCCATCACCAAAATCCCAGTTCCAGGATTCGGGATAGCTTGATTCATCAGTAAACTGCACCACACCATCACATGAATTTGTAGGGGATGCACTGAATTCAGCAATTGGAGGTACATCAGGACTTAATACATTCAATGTGTAATCCTCAACTTCACCATAATCTGAATAACCACAGGGATCATTGACATCCCCGTAACCTTCAATTTCACAACGAACTCTAATCCTGACATCTCCGCTTGTCACACTTGCAGGTACTGTAAAACCACCGGAGAACGGGCCTCCTCCCTGTGCAGATGTAAATAAACTTTCATCTGTATCATAAAAATCCCCGTCGCGGTTCCAATCTGCCCAGATCAGGACATGTGCCATGTTATAATTGTTTTCGGATGTAACTGTAAAAGTTTGGTTACCTCCAGGCATTACATCTGTTGATTGATCTGAAAAATCTGTATAAGTGTTTTCTCCTGATGGATTATTAATATCTCCCATTTCCAGCTGCGAAATATATGCTGTGGTTCCATCGTCGGATCCGGCATCGCAATATTCCACAATAACTGTGATGTAATCGGTTTTTGTAGTGTCATCGCTGCCATAGGCATTGGTAGCTGTGAGGCTGACATCGTAGGTGCCAACTGTGTTGTACGTAATTGATGGATGTTGGGTTGTTTCGGATGAAGGTGTGCCTCCGTCAAATGTCCAGTCCCATGAGGAAGGATTACCAGAAGAAAGGTCGGTAAAATCAACGGTACTACCCACGGTTACTGTTGTGGCAGAAGCTTCAAAATCCGCTGCCGGTGGTGCCGTTTCCTGCACCGTTAAATAATTTTCTTTTAATTCACTGACATTGCAGCCTTCGGAGGTTATTTCCAAACTCACATCATAGGTACCTGCTGAGTTATATACAACCGAAGGATCAACGTCGGTGGATGCATTGGGTGTACCACCGGGAAATGTCCAGTTGTAGTCAGTGACGGTACCTGTGCTTTGATCCGTAAAGTTTACGGTTTCTCCCTCAAATATGCTTGTCTGATCTGCGGTAAAATCTGGCACACCAACATTGTCCGGTATGAGTTGTACATCTAAGCGTGTGCTGTCATCATTTAAAACACTCACTGTATGTGTCTGGGATTGGTATCCGGATTTTGAAAACGTCAGGTCCCATGTCCCTTCATAAATCGGGCGGTGGTAATTGCCAACGGGTGCCGACGAATACACGTGTGAGCTGTCCTGATCGTGACCTGAAATTTCCACCCTGACATCTCCCAGGGGAGCATCTGTACATGCATCTGTTACAATGCCACGGACTCCGTAAAGCACTTGTTCTGTGTAATCCAACATTGCCTGTTTGTTGTAATTCCAGAAATCAGGAAGGTCTTCCACATCAAGTTTTTTTGTAGAGGATAACTCTATGGTAGTTTCACGGCATTGCTGAAAATAATTCATATAATCCTGGCGACTTCCGGTAATGACATACCAGTCGCCTCCTTCAGTAACCCCACTCTGGTCAGTAAAATACCCGGTGGGGCTGTCATTTTGAGCGTTGTTTGCATAAATCCAGCTTACATGTTGCCACCAGTCATCATCGGCATGGGCATTTTCTGCGCTCGTCCAGTTATCCCATGGGTAATTGATCAACTCAGCCCCTCCGTGGGTATTTGCAGACATCACAAAATCATGCAAATTGGCATAATCTATCATCAACTGCGTTTCAGTCTGTGTAGGATTTTCATCGGGGTTCTGACCATCTTCCTGGTCCGGAAAATTCCGGTTGAGGTCAATGCCGTTTGCATTTGCACGTCTGGAACCGGAAACATCCGTATATCCAGCTGAATTATAAAATGTGCCGTCGGGATTTGCAAGTGGGTTTACATAGATTTCAATTTCATCTACAAGCAATGTAACCTGAGGGTCTGTTCCGTAATTTGACAACAGATAATCAGCAAATCTGAGACTCAGCACATAACCTGCCAGTTCATCACCATGCATGGTATTGGTCCAAAAATACTCGGGCTCATCTTCATCGGTATCAACATTATCGGATATTCTCAGGGCAATCAAATCCACCCCGTTCACAGATTGTCCAATGGTTTCCAATGCACACAAATCAGGGTAATCTGTAACAAAGTCATTCATCATCTGCACATAGACATCATGTGTAGGGTACCTGTCCCAGTTGGCCATTTCTGCTACAGTTGTAGCCATGGTCAAAGCTTTTGTCTTATCGTAATAGGATTCTACAGGCTGAAAAAGCAAATCATAGGAAAGAAACTCCTCAAAACCACTTTCATTAGCATAGGCATAATATGTAGTCCCGTCTCTTCCGTCAATAGACAAAACATCATTCAACTCATGAATGATTTGGGGGGAACTGCAGTCAAACTGAAAATAAATTTCGCCGCGTTCTTCCAGGGTTTGGTAAGCAAAATCAAGGTTCGTTTGGGCATTTAACCAACCAACAGAAGCAAAAGCAATAACTATAAATAGTGTAATTAACCGTTTCATATCAATGCATGTTAATGAATAAGTAATTTAAGTTTTTTGGTTGTGTCGCCACTGAAAATGTGCATTATATAAACTCCAGCCTTTATTTCGCTGAGATCAATTTTGGTATCAGATTCTAATATAGACCTGCTATAGACAATTTTCCCACTCATGTTTATAATATTTAATTCGCTGTTTTTCAATCCATCTTCAACACACAAGGTAACAAAATTATTGGCAGGATTCGGAAATAATTTTATTCCTTCCAGCACATCTTCATGAAACCCCGTTTCTTCCAGGGTTATCAAGGTGGAATAGACATGACTACCACAGTCATTAAAAGCACTCAATTCAACCGTATATTCTCCCGGGGCATCATAGATGTGTTGCGGTGAAACCTGTGTGGTAGTTTCGCCATCCCCAAAATCCCAGTGGTAACTGGTTGCAAATGCTGATGTATTAATATAATCAACTGTCAACCCGGAAGTCTCAGTTTGAAAATCGGCCACAGGGGCATTATCAAGTGCGGCATATACAGGGGTACGTTCCGAGTAACAATCTGGTGTTGTTACCTGCCAGTTGTAAAAATAAGGATACAGTTTATCCGAGCTGTACCAGCCTTCACCCATATCTGCATCTGTAATGCTGAGCACATTGTCAAATGCATACGGATAATCAAAAGATTCCCATATATCGGTTTGCCCGCGCATAAAACCACACTCAGCACCGGCTGCAAGTTGATAATTGTTGCCGGAAAAAACCATAAAATCCAGGCTGATGGTTTGTTTACCAGCCGGTACATCCACGGTTTTTTCTGTTACCACATTACCTAATGAGTCTTTTATTGCGATAGTACGCTCTCCTGCATCTTCAGCGTAAACGGTAACCGAATCAATAATACAGGTTTCAAACACATCAAAAATCAAAGCGTGTTCCATATCATCGTAATTGTACTCTCCGCCTTCACTGTCATCCGGCTCTCCTATTGTTCCGGAAATACCCGGAAACACAGCTTCGGCATAATACGTTTGTGGTTCATATATCACAGGCGTTGTAAACAGCTCACCTTGTGATACAGGCGTTTCACTGAATAATGAATCATACCACTCAATATCACCATCGCTGTATGCATGCAGCTCCATGCTGCCTGAATCAGCACATACACTGGCATTATGCACGGAATCCAAGGGAGGCAAATTCACATAAATAAAATTTTCTTTGGTTTCAATGTTGGAACCATTTTCGTTTTCTGCTTCAAGGCTGACGGTGTAATATCCATTTTGGTAATATGTATGCACCGGATTTTCTGCCGTATCGGTCTGACCATCTCCAAAATCCCAGGTATAGGAAATATTTCCTGCCCCTTCTGTTTCGTTAAAAAAATGTATTTGATTGACACAGGTTATCTCTGTTTGGGTCGCAGAAAAATCGGGGTAAGGAGGCAAAATCCCCAGCGGAACAAGTTGTACATCCTGGTTTATGGTTTCACCTTCACTGAGATCAAACGTCAATGTTTTGGTTTTGTAGCCCTCCTTAGAAAAACTGATGTTCCATTCACCTGCATCCAACAAGCGGTGGTAATCTCCATCCGGCAAAAAGGAAAACACATGCGAATTGTGAATGTCATGCCCTTCGATGTAAACCATGGCTTTCAAAGGGTCACCTGTTACAGAGTCCGTAACGATGCCGTGAATTCCTTCAAGGGCTTCTTCAAAATAACCCAGCAATGCATCCCTGTTGTAATTCCAGTGATCCGGTAACAATTCAGCATCAAGCAATTTATCGGTTGACCATTCCATTGTTAGTTCGCGGCAATGGTGATAATAGTTCATATAATCCTGTCGTGTACCATTAGCGGTGTACCAGGCATACCCATTTGTTACACCGTTTCCCTGATCCGTTAAATATCCCGATACAGCATCATCATGTACCTGATCAGCGTATGTTGTAGCGACATCAATCCACCATTCATTATCGGCCGGCAGGATTTCCCATGTATCCCAGGGATAATTGAGCAACTCAGCACCAGAGTGTGAATTCGCAGACATCACAAAATTTCGTTGATCAGCAAAATCAATCATGGCCAGGTTTTCTGTTGCAGTTGGATTTCCATCGGGATGTTGTCCATCCTGAAAATCAGGAAAGTTACGGTTTAAGTCAATCCCATTGGCGTTGTACCTTGTTGCCCCTGAAACATCATTTTCGTCATTACCATAAGTCCCGTCCGGATTGGAAAGGGGATTAATCCACAATTCCATATTATTGATTATGTTATCCACCCGGTTATCGCTGCCATAATTGGAAAGCAGGTAATCGATCATCCGTAAAGGCAACATATATCCTACCAGTTCATCGCCGTGCATTTGCCCGGTCAGGAAAAATTCAGGTTCAGGTTCATCCATATTCACGTTATTGCTAATTTTAACAACCAGCATGGCCCTTCCATCAACAGAAAAACCGATGGTATCCAATGAGCAAATGTCAGAATATTCATCCGGATACGACAACATCATCTCCTGAAACACAGACCAGGTGGGGTATTTATCCCAATTGGCCATTTCTGCTACCGTTGTTGCCATCGTTAAGGCTTTTCGCTGATCATAATACGGGTGATACAGGCTGTATTCCACACCTGTTTTTGACAAGGCCTGTTCCTGCTTTTTATTCACGTAAGCTACCACCTTTCCATGTACAACATTAGTAATGGTAATGATGTCGTTTAGGCTTTGCAATTTTTCTGGATTTTTACATGTAAACGTAATAACAGCCTCATGTCTGTGTTCAATCACACTGTCAATGGCAGGGCTTTGGGGAAATGTTTTCTGTACAAAAAAACCAAATACAATAATCAAACAAAACGCTTTACTTAGTGCTTTCATAATAAAACGGGCGTAAAATTTAAAATTACAAAAAATATTTGTAATTTCACGAAGATAAAGTTTATAACAAATAACAGATGCAAAAAAGGATAAATTAGTTGTATGTCGCATCAGATAAGCATAATCGGAAGTGGAAACCTGGGCACGAATCTATCCATGACCCTGTTTCAAAACAAATTTACGATAAACAGCATTATCAGCCGGCACAGTGAAAATGCTGAACAACTAGCTAGTCAGTGCGAGGCTATTGCAGGCACAAAAATTTCACAGATACCAGATCAATCTGACACGCTTATTTTTTGCGTTCCGGATGATGTTTTATCTGACATCCTGGAGGATCATGATTTTGGCAGCAAACTTTTGATCCATACTGCCGGCAGCACAAATATCAATGTGTTTGAAAAGCACAGTGATAATTATGGGGTATTGTATCCTTTGCAAACGTTTAGCAAAGACCACATTGCAGATTTTAAAAATGCCCCTGTATTTATTGAAGCCAGCAACAGATACAGCCTGTCGCGTTTACAACAAATAGCGCATAAAATTTCACGTCGTGTTCATGAACTGAATTCACAAAAAAGATTGGAATTGCATACAGCTGCTGTTTTTGCCTGTAATTTCACAAATCACATGTACAAAATTGCCGAAGATTTTATCCGGGATACGAATCTGGATTTTGACATTTTTGTTCCCCTCATCAGGGAAACCACAGAAAAAGTCATTGACAAAAAAGACCCTTCCGGCAGCCAAACCGGGCCTGCTGTCAGAAATGATAAAAAAACCATGGACAAACACCTTGCCGTTTTAAAAGGGAACAAAGAACTTACCGATTTGTATAAAATAATTAGTAATCGTATATTTGACACAAAATAGGTAACTAGTTAGTGATTTATTTGTTTACCTCCTGTTACCGCAGAGACGCTAAGACGCAAACCCGTCTGTCGCCGGGCAAGCTCTGCCTGCCGGCGGGCAGGGAAGCGGGAAAAAGATAAATTGGTAACATAGAAAGTTAATAACTGATACGATACTATCAATTAATGATGATAACAGATCAATACATAAATTTTATAACTTTGCGTTTCCCCGTTTTTGCGGTGAGAAATTTACTTTTATTTATACTGAATTAATTACCAAAATAGAATGAAAAATAAATGACAGCACTCAGAGATCTGAATTTTAAGGAAAGACTGAAACAAATAAAAGCTTTTGTATTTGATATTGATGGTGTTTTATCCAAATCAGTTGTAACCATACAAGACGATGGGAAACTGATACGCACAACAAACACTAAAGACGGGTTTGCTATAAAACGGGCTATTGAAACCGGATACCATGTCGGTATAATCACAGGCGGTCTGAATGATGCAGTATCACGGCGGTACCATGCCTTGGGCGTTAAAGACATTTACCTTGGTTCAACAGATAAACAGGCAAACCTGAGGCACTTTACCGGTCAATATAAACTTGATCATTCGCAAATATTATACATGGGCGACGATTTACCGGATTATGACGTCATGAAAACGGCAGGTGTTGCCACCTGCCCAGCTGATGCATCAGAAGAGATCAAAGGCATTTCAATGTTTATTTCTGACAAAAACGGCGGTGAAGGCTGTGTGAGGGATATCATTTCACAGGTAATGAAAACACAAAACAACTGGTACAAATAAAATGCGTGCATTTTTACAACTTATCCGATTCGGTCAGCTTATTACAATAGCGCTTTGCATGTATGCCCTGCGGTATTTTATGCTGGACCCGGTATTGGGGTATTTTGGAGAAAGCATGGCGATGCCGGAGACGGAATTTGGTTTGCTTATTGCCAGTGTATTGTTGATTACTGCAGGAGCAAGCATTATCAATGATTATTTTGACCGCAAAGCAGATTTACACAACCGCCCGGACAAGGTTGTTGTGGGAATTCACATCAACCGCCGCATGGCCATAATTCTTCATTCCTTTTTCTCTGTTCTGGGTATTATTGCCGGGTGGTATGTAGCTTATAAAGCCGGGTTTTTCTGGTTTGGCCTGATTTTCCCTTTCATTACTTTTGTTTTCTGGCGTTATTCATCCTTGTATAAATATAAACTCCTCATCGGGAACGTCATCATGTCGATTCTTGTGGCAGGGATACCTATGCTTGTTTTTACCTTTGAATATTTTTTTGCTGTGAAACTTATGGGAAACGCTATTCCATCTGCCAAATATCACCACCTGCTAATGCTAAGCCTGGGATTCAGCGGAGCGGTTTTTCTTGTGTATCTGGCCCATGAGATCACAAAAGACATTAAAGATTTCAGAGGTGACTACCAGGCCGGGGCGGCCACATTGCCAATCCGCATGGGAAAAAATGCAGCTCGTACCATAATAAGTATTATATTGATTTTCTTTGTGCTGGTTATGGTTATCAGTTGGTTTGTTTATCTGAAAGCACTGGATTATATGCAATACAATACCCTGAATATGATTTATGTAATGTTGCTTATCGTGTTGCCGGCAGCTTTTATGGCTTTCCGTATTTTTAATATGAAACGAAAGCATCAATTAAAACGGTTTTGCACCGGGTTGAAACTTCTGATCATTTCAGGCGTGTTGTTTACGCTCGTTATTTATTTGAATATTAATATCTTATGATTGAATCATTAAATCAACAATATAAATTCGTACTGGCCAGTAAATCCCCGCGCAGGCAGCAATTACTGCACGACCTGGGTTTACAGTTTATCGTCCGGCATTCAAAACTTGAGATTGAACACTACCCTGAAAATCTGCCGGAGCAGGATGTTGCTTGTGAGCTGGCACGTAAAAAGGCTGAACTGACTGAACTGAAAAACAACAACGAACTCATCATCGCTGCTGACACCATTGTTTGGCATAAGGATACCATTCTCGGCAAACCAACAAATTATTCCGACGCGTTTCAAATGTTGAAGTTTTTAACAAACAACACACATTCAGTGATCACAGGAATTTGTTTGAAAGACAAGGATGGCCTGGAAAGTTTTTTTTCAGAAACAAAAGTGCATTTTACCGCCATTTCGGATGAAGAAATCCGGAATTACATCGAACGGTATAAACCCTATGATAAGGCAGGGGCATACGGAATACAGGAATGGATAGGATACATTGGCATTGATTATATTTCAGGGTCTTATTACAACGTGGTTGGCCTGCCCGTTCAACATTTGTATCAAAAACTAAAATGCCGTTTAAAAGATAAATAAACAAGATTAAAAAATTATAAAGAGGACAAAAATGAAAAGAAGGATTATTGGTTTATTTGCAGTATTGATTGTGTTGACGAGCCTGAATCTCAGGGCTGATGAAGGCATGTGGTTGCCTGTTTTGCTTGAAAAGTATAACATAGAAGATATGCAAAAAGAAGGCTTTCGCTTGTCTGCTGATGATATATACAGCATCAACAACAGCAGCATGAAGGATGCTGTGGTTATTTTTGGCGGGGGCTGCACCGGGGAGTTGATTTCTGATGAAGGATTGCTCATTACCAACCATCATTGTGGTTATGGTTTTATACAGAAACACAGCACACTGGAGCATGATTATCTTACTGAGGGGTTTTGGGCCATGTCGAAAGACGAAGAGCTTGCTAATCAGGGGCTTGAGGTTAGATTTCTGGTCAAAATGCAAGACGTTACAGCAGAAGCCCTTGAAGGGATTGAAGAAAACATGACTGAAACGGAAAGAAATAGCACCATTGATGTAAATATCAGCAAAATTCGAGAGAATTATAAAAAGGAAAACAAGGGACATGAGGTAAGCATCAAAGACTTTTTTCATGGCAATCAATATTTTATGTCTGTGTATAAGGCCTATAAGGATGTCAGGCTGGTAGGGGCTCCACCATCATCCATTGGCAAATTCGGTGGCGATACCGATAACTGGATGTGGCCGAGGCACACGGGAGATTTTTCCTTATTCAGGATATACACAGCACCGGATGGCAGTCCGGCTGAATACAGCGAAGAAAATATCCCGATGAAGGCCAAAAAGCATTTTCCCATATCCTTGAAAGGTTATAAAAAGGGTGATTTTACCATGGTTTTTGGTTTTCCCGGTTCAACCGATGAATATGCCCCCAGTTATGAACTGGAACTTACAACACAAACGGTTAATCCTGTTCGCATTGAGATGCGTGATCGTATGCTGGATAAAATGAAATCAGCCATGGAGTCTGATAAACTTATACGTATTCAGTACGCCAGCAAGGTAGCCGGGATTGCCAACGGATGGAAAAAATGGATAGGTATAAACCGCGGGCTAAAACGATATCAGGCCATCGATAAAAAGCACAAAGAAGAAAAAGCGTTTAAAGCCTGGGCAGAGGGTTCTGAATATGAAAACATCCTGGATGATTATCAAAATATTTACACAAAATTGACTCCTTACGAAAAGAAAGCCACCTGTATTTTTGAATCGCTCAACGGCATAGAACACATAAAATTGGCTTCCGCTTGCCGGAGTTTAATCAACCTTGTTAACCAGGAAGGTTCTGATGAACGTATTGAAGACGAAGTGGAGTCGTTAAAAAACAGGGCTACGGGCTTTTTTGAAGACTACAATAAAAGCGTTTCCAAAGCCGTTACAAAAGAAATCCTGGACTATTATTACCATAATATTGAAACAGAATACTGGCCGGAGGTTATGCATACCATCGAAAAAAAGGGGCTGGATAAAACCATGGATAAGATATTTATAAAATCATTGTTTACAGATGAGGAAAACATGATAGATTATTTAAGCGGATTCAAGGGAAAAGTTAAAAAATTAGAACAAGACCCATTTTATGAACTTTACCAGGATTTTATAGGCATTTACCTGGACAAAATAAGCCCAAAAACAGGTCGTTACAACATGCTGCTTGACAGCCTTGACAGGCATTATATGGCTGCCCAGATGGCATGGAAAGAAAACAAAACCTTCTATCCGGATGCCAATTTTACCATGCGCGTCACCTATGGAAGCGTAGATAATTACACCCCAAAAGATGCTGTATTGTACAAACACTATACAAGCATTGAGGGCATCATGGAAAAAGATGATCCGGATGTGTATGATTATAATGTGCCGGAAAAGCTAAAAACCCTTTATAAAAACAAAAATTACGGCCAATATGCCGATGATGATGGGGACATGCCTGTTTGCTTTATTGCAAGTAATCACACATCGGGAGGCAATTCAGGTTCTCCGGTAATCAATGCAGACGGTCATATGATTGGTATCAATTTTGATCGCAACTGGGAGGGTACAATGAGTGACCTGATGTATGATCCCGATATGTGCCGTAACATCAGCCTTGATATGCGTTATGCCCTGTTTATCATTGATAAATTTGCAGGGGCAAGCTATCTTGTTGATGAAATGACAATAATTAAATAAAGTATAAACCCAACACTAAATTTCAATTTTTATGATCAACAAAGTAATTCTTTTAGGTAACGTAGGCAAAGACCCTGATATCAATTATATCCAACCGGATGTGCCGCTTGCAAAATTTCCACTTGCAACAGACGAGTCTTTCAAACGCAACGATGGAGAATGGGAAAACCGTACGGAATGGCATAACGTCGTGGCCTGGCGCAACACGGCAAAATACGTCGAAGGCAGGATCAAAAAAGGCATGCAGGTATATATTGAAGGGAAGATCCAAACCCGGAAATATGAAGACCAAAACGGACAGGAAAAATACATTACCCAAATCGTGGCACAAATAATCCGCATCATCAACAAACGTGGCATGGATGATGATACTCAGCAAAATCAACCGCCACAGGCAGCCACAGACGATGCCCCGAAAAAGGAGAATGTGCCGCCACAAAATGAATCTGCCCCCAATGAAGATCCGTTCAGCGAAGAAAATAATGAAGATGATGATCTGCCGTTTTAAATTATACAATGATGTTGAATGAAGTATTTATCCGGGAAGACTCCCTGATCAGTTAATGGTTCAATATCATTAATAATATGCATTCATTTACGTACAAATAAATATATGGGAACAGGCATTGGCATTTTATTGATTGTTTTTTTAATTCTGTGTTCGGCACTTGTGTCAGGATCAGAAGTGGCGTATTTTTCACTTACCCCTACCGATAAACAGGTCATTGCTGATAAAAACAACAGTGTGAGCATGGTGGTAATGAAAATGTTAGACAAACCTGAGTTTTTGCTAGCCACGATTTTGGTAGCCAACAACTTTATCAATGTTGCAATTGTAATTCTGGCTGCTTATGTCACAGACCCCCTGCTTTATGCCATTGAGCCCGAGGCCCTGCGGTTCATTATTCAGGTTGTGGTCGTTACATTTGTGCTTTTACTGCTTGGCGAATTGATGCCAAAGGTGTATGCCAACAAATTTGCACGTAAATATGCCATGAGCATGGCTTTACCACTTCACCTGATAAGTAAAATATTTTATCCGGTATCTGTCTTGCTTACCAAAAGTACAGATGTCATCAACAAGCGATTGCAGAAAAGGCACAAAAACATCAGCATGGAAGAACTGAGTCAGGCTATTGAGCTGGCCTCCGAAAACCTCATTGATGAAAAAGAAATGCTTGAAGGCATTGTTAATTTCAGCAACATTCAGGTTAAGGAGATCATGAAACCAAGACTAAGCATTGTCGGGCTTGATCTTTCATCGGATATGAACAAAGTATTGTCGGTTATTGTGGAGTCGGGGTATTCGAGGTTGCCCGTGTATAAAGATAACCTGGATAATATAAAGGGGATACTATACGCCAAAGACCTGTTGTCGTACTTAAATCAAAAGGATAAAAAGGATTTTAAATGGCAAAGTCTCATCAGGGATTTTTATTTTGTTCCCGAATCAAAAAAGATATCTGCTTTGCTCGAGAAGTTTCAACAAAAAAAAATCCACCTTGCTATTGTTGTGGATGAATATGGAGGAACAAGTGGGTTGGTTACACTAGAAGATATCCTTGAAGAGATTGTTGGAGAAATCATTGATGAATCTGATATGGAAGAAAACCTGTACAAAAAAACAGGAAAAAATTTATGGGAATTCGATGCCAGGACTTCTCTCAATGATTTTTGTAAAATTATGAATTGTAACAGCAACGAATTTGATGAAATTAAAGGGGATGCGGACTCTCTGGCGGGGCTTATTCTTGAAATCAAGGGTGAAATGCCGGCTAAAAATGAAAATGTTCCGTATAAAAATTTTATTTTCACAATAACCTCGGTTGATAACCGGCGCATCAAATCCATAAAAGTGAATATTAAAGATGACGAAAAATAAGTGGATGTTTCTGCTGTACATTGTGATTGTGCCGGCAGGATTGATAACATACAGTTGTAAAAACAAACCAGCAAGTCCCAAACCAAAAGGATATTTCCGTATTGACCTGCCCGAAAAAAACTATATCCGTTACGACGGAGAATGTCCCTATCATTTTGATTATCCCGAATATGCCATGGTGATCAAAGGGAAAGAGCCTCATCCCTGTTGGCTTAATTTGTATTTTCCGCTGAACAAAGCCACCATTTATTTTACGTACAAAAATGTCAACAATGAACTCAAAACCCTAACCGAAGACACCAGGGAAATGGTGTATAAGCATACTGTAAAAGCTTCTGCCATCGACGAAAAAGCGTTTTCAAACGATACGGCGGGGGTGTATGGCATTATGTATGAACTCAAAGGCAATGTGGCCTCCTGGGTACAGTTTTACATGACAGACAGCAGTGAGCATTTTGTCAGGGGGTCGCTTTACTTTGGGATGAAACCAAACAAAGACAGCATTGCTCCTGTACTGAATTTTTTAAAAAAAGATATTGAACATTTAATGGAAACCACAAGCTGGAATTAAATTATCATCCCTACATTCAAAATACCGCGTGATTTGAAAAATTAACTATCTTTGCTATTGAACACACTAATTAAGTTCAAAATTAGGATTTAGGTGTTAGGAGTTAGGATTTAGGGGTAAGAAGTCTCACGACCTAACCCCTAAATCCTACCCCCTAACACCTTATTTGGAACTTTATCCAATGATTATTAAAAACACAAATTTTTAAACATATCAACAATTTATAAGATTAGAGCCATTATGATCATTCACCACATTATACCATCCGAAGACATAACCATTTATCTGCAGCAATTGCCGCGGCATTATTCCGGTGAATTATTCCCCTTGTCAGATAAAGATAGAAGCCAACTGAATAAGTTCAAAAACAGGCAGAGGAAACGGGAATTTCTTGCGGTAAGGCACTTGTTGTACCAGGTAGGCCTTGGCAACAGCTTAACTTATAACCAAAAAAAACCTCAACTGAAAAACAGCGGGTACAACATCAGCATTTCGCATTGTAAAACACATGCTACCATTGCTATTTCACAGTCTCCAGTAGGCATTGACCTGGAAATCCCCGGAAACCGGATCAAAAAAACTGCCGGTAAATTTCTTACCCACAAGGAAAAACAACTGGCCAACGATGACATCCGGATGCTTACCCTGTTTTGGTCTGCAAAAGAGAGCGTTTATAAAATCAACAACAACCTGAAGAATTTTAAACAACAGATGCAAATTGTTGGGCACGATGCCGATAATAATTACATCAGTGTAGAAAGTAAAAACGAACATTACAACTGTTTTTACAAAGACATGTCAGATGTATTGCTGAGCTGGTGTGTAAAGTAACGGGGAAACCATATATTTCAAGGGGCATTAAAAATGGCCGGCTATTTCCTTGACATGGCATTGATGTTATGTCAAGCCAACCATGACATTAGTCTCTCACGCAACGTACAGAAAATCCTTTTGTTTTATTGTTGTTGCAGGTTTTGCAGTTGTTCTTTAATAAGCCGTATGTTTTCTTCGGCGTCGGCTTTTTTTTGTTTTTCCTTTGCTACTACCTGCTCAGGAGCGTTGTTGACAAAGCGTTCGTTGCTGAGTTTTTTCATGATGGTTTTCAGAAATCCCTGGTTGTATTCCAGGTCTTTTTGCAGCTTTTTTATCTCTTCATCAGTGTTGATAAGCCCGGATAAGGGGACATAGTATTCATTGGTGTTGACGATGAATGACGCTGCTCCGTTGATTTTTTCGTTGACATGTTCAATGGACTCAAGGTTGCACAGCTTGCTTATTACCGGTTCAAAGACAGGGTTGTAATTTTTTTGATGGGGAATCAGCTTAAGCTCAAGTTTATTTTTCACCGGTATGTTTTTAGCTTTACGAATGGTGCGGATATTGCTTACCACTTCTTTTGTGATTTCAAAATCTTTAAGTTTTTTCTCATCAGCATTTTCGGCATCAGGCCAGTTTGCTATGATGATGCAATCGTTTTCATCGCGCTTATCAATAAGGTGCCAGATTTCTTCGGTGATAAATGGCATGAACGGATGCAGCAGTTTAAGGAGCGTTTCGAAATACCCAATGGTAGTTTTAAGGGTGTGTTTATCTATTGGCTGTTGATATGCGGGTTTGATGATCTCAAGGTACCATGAGCAGAAATCATCCCAGAACAGCCGGTAAACAGTCATCAGGGCTTCCGAGAGACGGAATTCATCAAATTGGTTGTTGAGTTTATTGATGTCATGATTGAGTTTGTTTTCGAACCATTTAGCGGCTTCAGCGGCGGCACGGGGTTGTTGTATCTGAGGATCGGGGCCCCAGGATTTTACAAGGCGGAAGGCGTTCCATATTTTGTTGGCAAAATTGCGTCCCTGTTCGGGTAGGCTGTCGTTGTACAGCAAATCACCGCCGGCGGGTGAGCAGAGCAACATGCCCATGCGTACACCATCTGCGCCGTATTTATCCATCAGTTTTATGGGATCAGGGCTGTTGCCAAGCGATTTCGACATTTTTCTCCTGTGGATATCACGCACGATGCCATGCAGATAGACATTTGAAAAGGGTTTTTCTCCTGCGTATTCATACCCTGCCATGATCATACGGGCTACCCAGAAAAACAATATTTCAGGGGCTGTTATGAGGTCATTGGTTGGGTAGTAATATGTAAAGTCTTTATTATCAGGATTCCGGATGCCATCAAATACAGATATTGGCCACAGCCATGAACTGAACCAGGTGTCAAGCACATCTTCATCCTGCCGGAGGTCGTTGAGGCTGAGGTTTGGGTTATTGGCTTTTTCGCGTGCCAGTTTCAGGGCTTCTTTTTCAGATTCGGCCACCACATAACCGTTGTTGCCGGGCAGGTACCAGGCCGGAATGCGATGGCCCCACCAGAGCTGGCGTGAAATACACCAGTCACGGACGTTTTCCATCCAGTGGCGGTATGTGTTTTTGAATTTGGGCGGGTGCAGTTTGATGTCATCGTTCATCACTGCGTCCAATGCCGGTTTTGCCAGCTTTTTCATTTCAACGAACCATTGCATCGACAGTTTTGGTTCGATAACAGCATCTGTGCGTTCGCTGCGTCCGACTTTATTGACGTAATCTTCGGTTTTGATAAGGGCGCCGCATTTGTCCAGCTCTTTGGCGGTCAATTCACGGGCTTCAAACCTGTCAGTGCCGACAAACAGTTCTGCCTTTTCATTGAGTGTGCCATCATCGCTAAAAATATCAATGGAATCAAGATTGTGTTTAACGCCGATTTCATAGTCATTGACATCATGAGCTGGTGTAATTTTCAGGCATCCTGTACCAAATTCCATGTCCACGTATTCATCTTCAATGATGGGCACGATACGGTTTACCATTGGAACAACTGCCTGCTTGCCTTTCAGGTGAGCGAAGCGTTTGTCGTTTGGGTTGATACACACAGCAGTATCGCCAAGAATGGTTTCGGGGCGGGTAGTGGCAATGGTCACATATTCATCGGGATTGTCTGCTACCTG
Organism: uncultured Bacteroidales bacterium; assembly: GCA_964615585.1. Taxonomy (GTDB): domain Bacteria; phylum Bacteroidota; class Bacteroidia; order Bacteroidales; family ML635J-15; genus JAQIBY01. Next base: position 16,403 of record CAZTNS010000046.1, read on the forward strand.
ATAGCGGACGTAATAGAGTTTTGATTTTTCTTCGGTATAAACCACTTCTTCATCGGAGACGGCAGTTTTGGCCTGCGGGTCCCAGTTTACCATGCGTACACCGCGGTAAATCAGCCCTTTCTTATAGAGGTCAATAAACACTTTGATGACGGATTCGGAACGGATTTTATCCATGGTGAAAGCAGTGCGTTCCCAGTCGCAACTGGCGCCCAGTTTTTTGAGTTGGTCAAGAATAATGCCCCCGTGTTTTTCTTTCCATTCCCAGGCATGTTCCATAAATTCATCCCGGGAAAGGTCCCCTTTTCTGATGCCTTCGTCGCGAAGTTTGTTTACTACCTTTGCTTCGGTAGCAATGGATGCATGGTCGGTACCCGGTACCCATACGGTATTTTTTCCAAGCATGCGTGCCCGCCTTACCAAAATATCCTGGATGGTGTTGTTAAGCATGTGACCCATATGAAGCACCCCTGTAACATTTGGTGGCGGGATAACATTGACATAAGGTTCCCTGTTGTCGGGTTCTGAATGAAAATAACCATTGTTCATCCAGTGTTTGTACCATTTTGATTCTGTTTTTTCCGGGCTGTATTTACTTGGAATCGTCATAAATAAATGCTTTGTTTATAAGGCCACAAAAATAGTATGATTTTTTTAGAAGACAGATTTTTTGTTGATTTATGTTTAATGCTTGTTTCCGGGATAATTTGTGTAATTTTAACATCTAAACCGGGAAGCCTGCACGTAGTATCTGGCTTTTGTTGGCTCACAGCCGGGATGTGATACAAAAATAAATACGTTGGTTATGAATAAGCATGTTTTTTATGATTTATTGGCTGTTCATGCCGGTGCATGGTTTTCCGGAAAAAAGAAATATTTTGCAAAAGGCATAGAAAGCCCGGGTTTTCAGGAATTGTTATCGGTGGTCCATCTAACAATGCCGGATGTTATGTCAGAAGGCACGTATGAGCTGGATGCAATGAGTCCGGACGGGGATGTTGATCCGGCCTTCAGGGTTGAAAAATGGGTTGGAGCAGAATACCCGACTATCATTTATCACCATGGCAATAATGAGCGGCCATTTGACTATCGTAAAACTGCAAAAAACAGTTTTTTCAATATTATTGTGAAAGAAAAGGAACAGTTTAAGGCTAACCTGATTAATGTACGGGCACCATTCCATAATGACTCACTAAAGTCATATCAAAATAAGCTTGTTTATCTTCATAAATTTATGACGATGATTGCAACGTCGGTGAAACTTATAGAGTTGATAAGAGCGCATATTAACACATTGGGCAATGCCCCTGTAATTGTAAGCGGGATAAGCCTTGGCGGATTTGTCACCAACCTGCATCGTACTTATTACAACAGTGCGGCATTTTATGTTCCGCTTTTGGCCGGTACATATATGGGGGAATTGTTTTTACAGAGCAAATACAAAAAACTTACCAGTGCTAAAGCGCTTCAATCACCGGATAAAATAAGACATTTGTTAAATTTTGATGGTGATTATAAAATGCACCCCGAAGCAAATGTTTTTCCGTTGCTGGCCAGGCATGATCAATATGTTGAGTATGATGTCCAGAAATTAAGTTACGACGGAAATCCGGTACAGACAATTAATGCAGGCCATGTTACGGGGGCTTTGAACTTTAATGTGCTGCGTGAACATCTTTTGAGAGTGTTAGATTCAGCAAATGAATAGTTGCTTGGGAACTGACTCGTGGGTTTGTCAGCCAGCAGGATGGCGGGGCAGGCAATCACAAATTCAAATTCAACGGTTTATCTTTATCGTATTTTACAACAAAGCTGTAGGTCAGTGTTTTGTTTTCACCTGCAGCCAGATTGAGGTCCCAGCTAAGGTGTGAATTGTCTTCGTTAAATTCGGCCCCATCGCTGTTTTTCAGTTTTACCTGCAGGTCTTTGGTTGTGCTGTGGGGAATGTTGTCTTCAACCCGGATTTTGATTTTACGTGAAGTTGTGTTGCGGATTGAGATTTTGTATGTCACGGTTTCGTTCACCCATGAACCCACGAGTTGAGGCTTTTCTTCTTTATTTTCCTTTTCACGTTCAATCAGGATACTGTTTGCCCTGCCCAGGGTGATTTCCATGCTGTCTTTTGCGGTTTGTGGAGAGATGTTTGTTTGCCCGTTGTATTTACCGTTGAAATACAGGTTGGCTTTGCCCTGCAACAGGTCGAGGTCCTGCCAGTCGGTAATTTTAGCTACCAGGTATGCCTTGTTGTCAAGTTTGGGTGCCGCAAAGTAGCGAAAATCAGCTCCCAGTTTTTTATTCTTTATGGGAACAGTATGGTGTTTACCATCAGAAGGGATAGCAAAATCCAGGTTTACCTCATACTCCACATTAAGCATGGAACTGACAGCATTGGTGTACTGATATGCTTGTGCAGATTCCTTATCATCTGACAAAGAAACGGATTCTGATTGCTCCACAGCGGTTGTCCGGTTTCCGCTTCTGCTTACCGTTTCGTTATGAGGCCGTAAGTAATAGGCATACCATACAGGTAAAACCGGTTTATGATGCTGTTGATTGGGGTTTAATGTAGAGAGAGTAAGCTTGACATTTTTCCAGTCATTGCCGGTATTCTGGTGAATGTTGGCTTTATACACCAGGTTGATTTCCTGGTTTTCGCCGGCCCTGATGTCATAGCTTGCGTTCCAGCCGGCATTGTTTACAAGGTAAGACAGTTCGATGCTGCCTTTTCCTGTGGTGTTTCCGGTTATGGTTACAACAACCTGAGGCACCGCGGCATTTTGAGTGGAGCTGTTTTGTTGATTCCAGTCTTTGAGTTCGGCCAGCCTGTTTTTCATGCGGGAATATTCCTGATCATGCGGGTATTTTTCACGGGTCAGTTTCAGGATTTCTTTGTTGATGTTGTTGAGTTTTTCCCTGAAAAATATTAATGTTTCCCGCAGTTCAGGGATGGTATCGCCACCGTTTTCCGATATAAGGGAGTTGTTCAGCAACAGGTTCTTTTCGGTTTTCAATACATCCAGCTGGTTTTGATAATCCGTGACGGTATAACCTTTCAGACGAATAGAATCTTCCAGCTTTTTAATCTCTTTTTTAATACGGGGAGGTATTTGATCTGTCCCTGCATTAAGAGGGGATGGTTGCTGTGTACGGTATTTTACATCCAGGATGATGAAATCACCATGGCCTTTTACCTGGATGCTGTTGTCTTGCAAATGAGGCGACAAACTGTCGAACACAATGGTTTGCCGTTTTTGGCTGTAAGAAAATTCTGCAGTGCGGGAAATTTCGGCGCCATTTGTATATACAGTGATCTTGTCAGGGGTGGTTTGCAGTTTTGTTTCTTCACCTGCATAGGTGATGGTAAACATGACCATAAGGGAAAATAAAATACCGGACGTTTTCATAATTCATTTATTTTGATTTCATGGTTTTAGATGCACAAACTTAACAATTCCATAAACAGTGATCAATAAATAAGGAGTTAGGTTTTAGGGGTTAGGTTTTAGGGGTTGAAAATATGTTATGACCTAACCCCTAAAACCTAACCTGGCATAGCCAGAACCAAAAAGGAAAACCTGTCCGGCGTAGATCAGCGGAGACGGATAATGAATACTGAACAAGGAATGTCGAATGATGAAGTTAACAGCCAAAATCAGAACAAAAGAAAGTTTGATTTGGAAGAAAGGCTGATTATTTTTGCCGTTCTTATTATGAAGGTTTCTGAAAATTTGCACACCACTCCTGCTGGACGATATATTTCCGGACAAATTGTGCGTTCCGGCACTTCTCCTGCATTACACTATGGGGAAGCACAAAGTGCAGAGTCAAGGGCAGATTTTGTTCACAAATTGCAATTTTTAACAAGGATATTGAAACTGCAAAAAGGAATGATACAAAGAATAAATGACACCTCAGTTATAAAAATTAAAATACCATATGGTGTACTTCGAAATTCATTATTCCTTGTTCAATATTCGATATTCAAAAAAAAGATTCTGCCAAAAATTACACGAATATTATTGATAAGATACTAACCCCTAACTCCTTATTTTAGAACTTTGTTTTTCTTATTATGTTCAATGGCG
>CAZTNS010000047.1:0-20448 GCA_964615585.1 uncultured Bacteroidales bacterium
TGAATTAAAACAAACGGAAATATTTACCGGTATATTACGGGTTGAAAATAAAGGTTATTCTAAAAAAGGGAATCTTATTTTTATTGCAGAAATAAGTAATTATTACACCACAATAGAACAGGATATTTATAAAAAAGACTGGAATAGAATATTAGTAGAATTTGTATTAGATGTATTGTATCCTAGAAACATCAGAAGGTTAAGCAGGAATAATAAAATTGAAAGGCCTGTTTTTTATTCTGAAGATTCAATAAGCTTTATATTGTTTTCAAAACGCGATAATATTAAAACTGAATGTAATTATATTAGTTTTGTCAATAACAAAATCAAAACGAGGGAATTTGCCGCCACAATTCAGAATAATAGCCTTCATAAAAGCTATTATAAAACAGATTATTCCTTATCCCCAATATCAATACCAGAATATATATTTTCACGCAGAGAACGCAACCTTGGAAACGGACAATTAGTCAGAAGCACTATTGAACTTCAAAAAATTGACAATCCTCACATTGAACCAGAGCTGAATATTTTTCTTTATAATAAATGCAGTAAAGAACTTGTTGAAAAAGCTAAGACCAAATTTCAGGATATTGAAATCCCCTGTGAATTTGTTGAAGAATAATAATTGTCAGAGTGTGTCTTTAGAATAAAAGCAAATAATTTTTCATGTTTCACACCCTCAGCAAAAAATCCTTGCACAGGCTTTTGTATTGCCATGAAAAATGATGACGCCGGGATAATTCCAATGCAAACACATGTGTATCTGGTATGGTGTTGGTTCTGCCAAAAGCCACTATGACACGGTGAGCGGGTTTGTGTATAGTGGGCTTGATGAAATGTTGTGAGGCGACATGAAAATTGTGTGCAGCAGCCTGATCGCACAAATATTCTTTTTCAGCGTAAGGATAAATGAGCCATAACAGGCCGTCAGGGCGGAGGTATTTGCCGGCAAATTGAAAAATCGAAGCGGCCGGCAGCGATTCGGCGTGTTTGCTGTTTTTACGTGATGCATTTGCAGGGCTCAGTGAGTTCCGGTAAAACGGCGGATTGCTGATGATGCCGTGGTAGCTTCCATTGTTATAATCCTGCAGGCGTGAATGGAAAGCATGGATACGATTGTGCCACGGGCTGGCTGTAATGTTCTCCCGGGCTTGTTCTGCTGAATGCTTATCAACATCAATGGCATCAATGCTGAGATTGGGATAGCGCTGAGCCAGCATCAGTGATATTAAACCGGAGCCGCACCCAACATCCAGCACCCTGCCAATGTCAGGGAATCCGGCTACGCTGCCCAGCAGCACACCATCGGTACCCACTTGCATGCCGGATTTATCGTGCTTTACACTGAATTGTTTAAAATTAAATGCTGTTTGTTTCATTGGTGATGATTTTGCTGCAAAGATAAACGAAAATTTATCGGTGGCGTGGTAGTTTTTAGCGTGTTCGCTTAGCTTTTTCAGATGCGCAATTTTAATTTTTCCTTTAATATTCAGGGCCGCGGATTAGTATTGTATTTTTAAATTCGGGAAGTTAAGTTGCCAAAATGTATTGAATTTGGAGTTGATAGACAATTTACCTGGCTATTTTCAATCATAATGAAATCTACACTTAGCAATTAATATTTCGTCATCTTTTACCGCATAGATCAATCTGTGTTCCTTGTCAGTTCTACGGGACCAAAATCCTTTATATTTATGCTTTAATGGTTCAGGTTTTCAAAGTCCTGAAAATGGCGTCCGGGAAATATCTTTTAACAGGGTATTGATTTTGTTAGCGTATTTTTTATTGTTTTTCTGCCAATATAAATAATCTTCCCATGATTCATCAACAAATATGTATTTCATGATTCAATTAAGTCTTTTTGAAATGATGAATCATTTTTGAGTTTTTCTATGGCCGAGTCAAGTCGGGTCTCATTAACTTTTGAAGATAATTCATGTTGTGTTGCTGTCAAAGCGTGAACGCTTACCTTTTTCCTCACATATCCTTATCTTTCCATCGTGCCATCGTGCAATCGTGCTATTATGCTATCGTGCTATCTTTCCGTCTCCCTTCTCCCGTCTCCGGTCTCTTTCCCAATTTTCTTTAACCAATCAAAACCCTATCTTTGAACCACATTATGGATTCAATCATTTTCATCAAAGGCATTCTGATTGGCATTGCTGTATCTGTTCCGCTTGGCCCCATGGCGATGATGGTGGTTACGCGCACACTGAATCACGGCAGAAAAACAGGTTTCTTCAGCGGGCTGGGTGTAGCCACGGCGGATACCATATTTGCCATTGTTGCCATTTTTGGATTAAGCGCCATCACTGATTTTTTCTTTGAATTTGAATTGGTGTTTAAACTCATTGCTGCAGCTATTTTGATATTTCTGGGTGTACGTTTGTTTACCAGAAACCCCGCTGTTGAACGCAGAAAAGCCAAAACCATCCACCCCAGGGTATGGAGTAATTACAATTCCATGGTGTTGTTTACCCTGTCAAATCCGGCTTTTGTTCTTGTGCACGGCGGTATTTTAGCTGCTTTTGGCTTGATAACAAAAGACATGCATATCAATGATATGTTGCTCCTTGTTGTTGGAGTGGCATGTGGTGGGGTATTGTGGTGGTTTTTCCTGACATCGGTGTTGTCTCATTTTGGAAGAAACATCAGCTTGCGAGGTTTATTGTGGATGAATAAAATCGCAGGCATTGCCATTTTGATTTTCGGTGTTATGGTGTTGGTATCAGTAACATCCCTGTTGCAGGGTATCTATTAATCCAATATAACCACATAATTTGAAAAAATACCCTCAATCAACACCCTGCGTTTTGAATTATACCTTGTGATGTCTATTTTTACAAAAAATGACACTATGAACTGGATTGACTTAAGCATTTTCATTGTGTACATGATAGCCTTATTGGGCATTGGCTATTATTTTTTAAAGCGCAACAAGTCATCTGATGATTATTACGTGGGTGGCCGTTCAATGGGGCATTGGCACGTTGGTTTATCCGTGGTTGCCACTGATGTCGGTGGTGGATTTAGCATCGGGCTGGGTGGCCTGGGCTTTGCCATTGGGATATCCGGTTCCTGGATGTTGTTTACCGGCCTTATTGGTGCATGGCTGTCTGCCGTATTTCTTGTCCCTGTGGCTTATAAGCTTGGGTTAAAACACAATTTTCACACTTTCCCACAAATGCTGAATTTTTTCTATGATAAACGTGTGGCCTTATTGGCGGGGATTATTTCAGGGATTGGATACATCGGTTTTTCAAGCTCTCAGATATTGGCAGGCGCTAAACTGGCATCTGCAACTTTTGTGGATTTAAACATGACCTGGGCATTGATAATCATGGGAGCGATAGCCGTGGTTTATACCGTCATGGGCGGATTAAAAGCCGTCATATACACAGATACCGTCCAGTGGATAGTCCTTATTTTGGGATTAACCCTGATAGGCATACCTATTGGATACAATGCTGTTGGAGGGATGAGTGCTATACGCGAAACATTGCCCGACCAATTTTTGCAGTTTGACAACATTACCTGGCAAAGGGCTGTGAAATGGCTTGTTACCATCTTACCCATCTGGTTTGTTGGCATGACACTATACCAGCGCATCTATGCTTCCCGCGATGCCAAAAGAGCCAAAAAAGCCTGGTACATTGCCGGCGTTTTTGAATATCCTTTTATGGCATTTATGGGTGTAGTCCTTGGTCTTTTTGCACGTGTAGCGTTTGAAAACGGCATGTTTCTGGAATGGGGATATGACTTTGGTAGTGATGTGGATGTAGAAATGGGCCTGCCCATTCTGCTTAGGAATACCCTGCCGGTTGGATTGATGGGCCTGATGATGGCTGCGTATTTTTCAGCCATCATGTCAACAGCTGATAGTTGTCTGATGGCTGCCTCAGGGAATTTACTCAGCGATATCGGCATGAAACTGTTTAAGGTTGAATTAAAAGGGAAGGCATTGCTCCGTGCATCACAAATACTCACATTGGCCATTGGAGTAGTGGCAATAATGATAGCATTGAATTTGAAAAATGTCTTAGAGTTGATGTTGTATTCGTATGCGTTCATGGTGTCAGGCTTATTTTTGCCTGTGATTGGTGCTTTAATCTTTAAAAAGCCTGAACCCGTAGCGGCAATTTTTGCGATGATTGGCGGCGGAACATTAACCGTCGTTTTGACATTTTTACCATCTTTGCCTTGTGGTTTGGATGCCAATGTTTTTGGAATATCGTTGTCTGCATTGCTGTTTTTTGGATTGCATTATGTTATTAAAACAAAGAAAGCAGTTGGCAAGTTATAAAAAACAAAAATATGACAGGTGATTTTAGAATGGTGGAGATTTCTGAAAAATACAAGCAAGAGGGAAATATTTTGCCAATTGCCAACTGCTTACTTTGCTCAAAACGATATTCTAAACTAAATCAAAAACTCAAATAGTAAACAGAATACAGTTTTTGGTTTGTTTTGGTCATTTGTATTTTGTTCATTGAGATTTATTTGAAATTTGTGTTTTGTAACTGTATCTAAAAATGTTGCGAAATTAATTTGTTAAGACATTAGTTTAAATGGATGGTAAATTGTTACATAAGTTAATTGATTTCAGGAAAGACCTTCATAAATATCCTGAAGTGTCGGGTGAAGAAAAGGAGACAGCAAAGCGATTGGTTGATTTCATAGAACAGTTTCACCCTGATGAAATAATAGGAAACATAGGGACATATGGCCTGGCATTTGTTTTCAACGGTAAAACGAAAGGGCCGGTGACCATGTTCCGCAGCGAATTGGATGCACTGCCCATTCAGGAAATAAACACATTTGATCACAAATCTGTGTATGACGGAAAAGCCCACAAATGTGGACATGATGGTCACATGGCAATGATCGCCGGCATGGCTGCCTTGTTGCATAAAAATCCACCGGAAAAAGGAAAAGTCATATTACTGTATCAACCTGAGGAAGAAACCGGAACAGGGGCATTGAAAGTGCTTGATGACAAAAAATTCAGGGAACTGAAACCCGATTACCTGTTTTCATTGCACAACCTGCCGGGCATTCCCCTTGGTGAAATACGCTGCCGCAGTGATATTTTTGCCTCTGCTTCCGTAGGATTGATTGTCAGGCTGACGGGAAAAACATCCCACGCTGCCGAACCGGAAAATGGCAATTCACCAGCCATGGCAATGGCTTCAATCGTTCAGGAGATTGAAACCCTGACAACCAAAGTAAGTTTAAGCGATTTTGGCTTAATCACAACCATACATGTCAAATTAGGTGAGCGGGCTTTTGGTACCACCCCCGGTTATGCCGAAGTGATGGCTACCATCAGAACCTACCGCAACACTGACCTTGATAAACTCAAAAATGCGGCCATTGATAAAATCAAAACGATCACAAAGCCATACGGTTTAAAAACCGATTTTGAATGGGTGGAGGAATTCAGCGATACGCACAACAACAAAGATGCGGTTGAGGTGATTAAAAAAGCAGCGGATGAGAATAACCTCCCTTTTTTATGGATGAAAGAACCTTACAGGTGGTCTGAAGATTTTGGTTATTTTCTTAAAGAATACAAGGGAGCGATGTTTGGCCTGGGTGCCGGTGAGAAACAACCACAATTGCACAACCCTGATTATGATTTTCCCGATGATTTGATTCCTGTAGGAACAGGCATGTTTTATTCCATTGTTAAACAATATAATTACGATCGATAAATGTTTCAAACATCTACTTTATATATCAACAAGCAATCATTAACCCACAATTTGAATTTTATCAAAAAACTTGTGGGTAAAAAAGTGCGTTTTTCATCTGTGATTAAAGGCAATGCCTACGGTCATGGCATTGAAGTGTTTGTTCCCCTGGCAGAAAATTGCGGGATCAATCATTTTTCGGTATTTGATGCCAATGAGGCGCTTCGTGCTTACAATGCATCGCATCAAAACTCAGGAATAATGATCATGGGCATGATAGATGTTTATGAGCTTGACTGGGCTGTGCAGAAAGGCGTGGAGTTTTATGTGTTTGACTTTGACAGGCTGTTTAATGCATTGGAGGCGGCTAAACGCATTGGCAAGCCTGCCAGAATACATCTGGAGATGGAAACCGGGATGAACCGTACCGGATTTGATGAGCAGGATGTGGATAAGCTGATTAAGATACTGCAAGCAAACAAAAAGTATTATGTCCTCGAAGGCATTTGTACCCATTTTGCCGGTGCCGAAAGCATCGCCAATTATGCCAGGATCCTTACCCAGATAAAACGCTATAAAAACCACATTAAAAAATTTAAACGCCACGGATTAAAACCCAAATATCGCCACGTTGCCAGTTCGGCTGCTACCATAACCTATCCCGATACCCGTTTTGACATGGTGAGGATCGGTATCATGCAATACGGATTTTGGCCCAGTCCCGAAACATTTATCAATTACATCAGCGATAAAGAAGATAAAGAAGACCCCCTGAAACGAATTATAACCTGGAAATCCAAAGTAATGGACACCAAATACATAAAAACAGGGGAATTTGTAGGTTACGGAACCAGTTTCATGGCAAGGAATAATATGAAAATTGCTACCATCCCGGTAGGGTATGCACATGGATACAGCAGGTCATTAAGCTACCAGGGCAGGGTTCTTATCAATGGACACCGTGTTGATGTGATTGGCAATGTAAACATGAATGTGTTGATTGTAAGAATAACCGATATTCCTGAAACAAAACGCGGCGACGAAGTGGTGCTCATTGGCAAACAAGAAGGCGCAGAAATTACAGTGGCTTCGTTCAGCGATTTCAGTGACCAGCTCAATTATGAAATGCTTACCCGGTTGCCGGAAGAAATACCGCGAATTATTGAGATATAGGGGACTTCTAATAATTATTTCATATGTTTATTGGTAACTATTCAGGCGCATACATTTTTACCGCTAAGACGCAAAGACGCAATGAAGCATCCAGTTTCCGCCGGTTAGCGGAACACACCCGGCCACCGTCCTACTCGAAAGCCGGGCATGACCACTGAAAAAAGATGAGTCAAATCACTGCATCCATATTAAGGGTTCATAAGATTTGCAAACATTTTTTATAATTTTTAATCTTTGCGCCTCTCCGTCTCTGCGGTGAGTAGGTACTTTTTTTGATGTATATTTATATTTTTATGTTCACACTGATTAGTTACGTTTATTGTTTATTTTCAACTGTCAAACCTGCCACGATGACCTGTCGGGATGGAACCTTTATTTATTCCACAGTTGTTGTTCTATCGCAATAAATCTTTGCAAGCTTGCCCGGCGATAGACGGGATTGAACACATATCGGTATAACACAAAAACCCTGCATTTATAATGGTAGCTAATGATATAAGTCATTGACCTTTATTGTGTTTAGTGTTTTTCAGCAGACACTAGTTACCTCCTTTAGATCAACATGCCGTCTTTAATCGTTAATTTACGGTCGGCAAGTTCGGCATGCTGTTCGTTGTGTGTGACTATGATAAAAGTTTGATCAAAGTCCTGTCTGAGTTCCTGAAAAATCTTATACAACTCAATGCTGTTTTTTGAATCCAGATTTCCGGACGGTTCATCGGCGAGGATTACGGCAGGGTTGTTGATAAGTGCACGCGCTATCGCAACGCGTTGTTTTTCACCCCCCGACAATTCCGCAGGTTTGTGATCCAGGCGATTTTCCAGCCCCAGCCTGACCAGGAGTTCACAGGCCTTTTTTTCTGCTTCCTGTTTTTTGTCCCCGCGGATAAACCCGGGAATACTAGTGTTTTCAAGTGCTGTAAATTCAGGCAACAAATGATGAAATTGAAAAACAAAACCAATTGATTCATTACGGAATCTCGCAAGAGATTTCTCTCCCAGTTCATGACAAGAGGTATTGTTGATAATTACTTTCCCGTTGTCAGGTTTCATCAGTGTACCAATGATTTGCAGCAAAGTGGTTTTGCCTGCACCCGATTCTCCTGAGATCGAAACCATCTCCTTTTTATTGATTTTTAATTCTATTCCTTTGAGTACTACAAGTTGCCCAAAAGATTTCCAAATGTTTTCAACAAGTATCATAAAAATTGTTTGTTCAAAGTTAATAAATATTCGAAATTTAGAACATGATTGTCCTAAGAGATTGTTATTTTTATTTCCCCTTAATCTTTTTATTATTGAACCCGAAATAACATTTTAAATGCCTGAAAGTAAGAAAAGAACACAAAAAAGGACAGTTGATGAACTCAACGAAGTGTATGGAAAAATGCCTCCGCAGGCTGTTGATATTGAAGAAGTATTGCTCGGTGCCCTTATGTTGGAGCAGGATGCAATATTACTCGTAATTGATATCCTGGAAAAAAACAGTTTTTATAAAGACGAGCACAAAACCATTTTTCAAACCATTCTTGATTTAGCAAAGGAGCAACAGCCAGTAGATATACTTACTGTTTCAAATAAGTTGAAAGCCATTGGTAAAATTGATGAAGTGGGGGGGGCGCATTATATTTCCGAACTTACCAGCAGGGTAGCTACTGCTGCTCATGTAGAATATCATGCTAAAATTGTACAGCAAAAATACATTCAGCGGATGTTGATTCAGTCATCATCCGAGATACAGAAACGTGCTTTTGATGATAATGAAGATGTAGAGAACCTAATTAATTATGCTGAAAATGAAATTTTTCAGATATCAGAAGGCAACATCAAGAAAGAGACCATGGTTATCAACAAACTTGTTGATAAAGCCATGGAAATGGTTGAAGAGGCCAGCCAACGGGAAGATGGTTTGTCAGGTATCCCCAGTGGTTTCTCTGAATTGGATAGATATACTTCAGGTTGGCAGAATTCTGATCTTGTAATTATAGCTGCCAGGCCGGCCATGGGAAAAACAGCTTTTGCTTTATCTATGCTCAGAAATGTAGCCATCGACCATAAAAAACCGGTTGCTATATTCAGCCTTGAAATGTCTTCCCTTCAGTTGGTGACAAGGTTGATATCCGGAGAAACAGAAATCTCTGGAAATAAATTACGAAACGGGAATTTACAGCCACATGAATGGGAACAACTTGATGCAAGGGTGAAACCCCTCGAAGAAGCACCTATTTATATTGATGATACCCCTGCTATATCTGTTTTTGAAATAAGAGCCAAAGCAAGACGTTTGGTTCAGGCTCACGGGATACAACTTATTATGATTGATTATCTGCAATTAATGACAGCCAATGTGGACACCAGAGGCAATAGGGAACACGAGGTCTCTATGATTTCCAGAAGCCTTAAAGCCATTGCTAAAGAATTGAATGTGCCTATTCTTGCATTGTCACAGCTTAACCGTTCTGTGGAAACAAGAGGTGGAGATAAAAGACCTCAGCTTTCTGATCTGCGCGAATCAGGGGCTATTGAACAGGATGCGGATATGGTGATGTTTCTGCATCGACCTGAATATTATGATATTCTTGAAGATGGGGAAGGTAACTCACTTAAAGGAATGGCTGAAGTGATCCTGGCCAAACATCGTAATGGTGCAACCGGAAGTGTTTATCTCGAATTTGTGTCAGAGTTTGCCAAATTTAAAGAAAAGCAGGCCATGCTGGATCCGGCAGGAATGACATTGTCATCAAAAATGAATGAGGAACGCAGTGAGGATGGATTGGTTGAAAATGATGCCTTTTCCAAAATTGATGATGACGATGACGATGAAAATCCCATCAGTTTTTAATTGTGTTTAAAACATTTTATCTGCTTTTTCGTTTACTATGATATGAGATATTTTATAATACTGACGTGTGTCCTGTTTTTGTTTGCCGCAGAAACCATGGCCGCATACATACTGATCCCAATGGATGACTCACAGTCTAATCATTTGAAAGCTTACGGTATTACATACTGGAGTTTGCAAAATGGAGTGGATTCATGGTGGTTGTTGAATTACCAGGGAGGTAGCTTCCTGCTTCCCAATCATGAAGAGATTGAAAGTGAATGTGTTATCAGGGGTGTTAGTTATGAAATTATCGCTGATGCCCAAAAAAATCAGATTTTTTCCAAAATCGCTCAGCCGGATGTCAACATGGAAACCATTAAGCTTGAAAAAGCACCAAAAATTGCAGTTTATTCACCACCGGAAAAAAGGCCATGGGATGATGCTGTTACCCTTGCATTGACTTATGCAGAAATACCATATGATGTGATTTACGATACCGAAATCATTGAAGGAAAACTCAATGATTATGACTGGCTCCATTTGCATCATGAAGATTTTACAGGACAATACGGTAAATTTTACAGTGCTTATCGTCACATGAAGTGGTATCAAGAACAAAAGCGAGATTCAGAAGCTGATGCTGCTGCACTTGGGTTTGAAAAAGTAAGCCGGTTGAAACTTTTTGTGGCCAAAACAATCAAATCGTATGTGTCCAGGGGTGGCTTTCTTTTTGCTATGTGCTCGGCGACAGATTCATTCGATATCGCTTTGGCTGCGGATGGTGTTGATATATGCGGGCCTATGTTTGATGGTGACCCTGCTGATCCAAACGCACAATCTAAACTTAATTATGAAAATTGCTTGGCATTCAGGGATTTTAAGCTTATTATGAACCCTTATGAATATGAATTTTCCAATATTGACGTGACACAAACAAGGAAAGTATCTGAAGAAGAAGATTACTTTTCTTTGTTTGAGTTTTCTGCAAAGTGGGACCCTGTCCCAACCATGCTGTGTCAAAATCACACACATTTGGTAAAAGGCTTTATGGGGCAAACCACAGCTTTCAATGCCGACCTTGTTAAACCGGATGTGCTGATTATGGGAGAAAACAAATCTGCCAATGAAGCGCGCTACATTCACGGTGAGTTTGGAAAAGGCACATGGACTTTCCTTGGAGGCCATGACCCTGAAGACTACAGGCATTATGTTGGTGATGAACCGACAGAATTGGAATTACATCCGCAGTCTCCCGGATACAGGCTGATACTGAATAATATATTGTTTCCCGCAGCTAAAAAGAAAAAGCTAAAAACCTGATTACTATTATATAACGTTTTTGCAATTCACAGTTATTTTTTGGGAAACCTGATTTATTTTGGTAGAGCAATGTATAAAATCCAAACCTGTACCGACGGATGACGGTAGCTCAAAATAAGGTGTTAGGTGTTAGGGGTTAGGTCATGAAAAACTTAAAACCTAACACCTAAATCCTAACCCCTAACGTCTTTTTTTGAAGTTCCCCTATTTTCCCGGGGCGAGTACTGATCAGCCTGTTATGGCATTGCCATTCAAAATGTTTCTCATTCATCTATTTCCCAGTCATAACCGTCTTTACGGTCACGCACAACAATGCCGCTTGCCTTTAGTTCATCACGGATTTTATCCGCGGTGGCAAAATCCTTGTTCTTTTTACTTTGCAGGCGGATATCAAGTAACAAGTTAACCACAGGTGTTAATTTATCATCGCTTTTGGTGTGTTCTTTTTCTTCCAAAATAAGGCCTAGAATGTCAGTAGCGTAGGTGTTAAATATGCCTTTTAATGCTTTTTTATCAGCACTGGAAATCTGTTCGTTACCGTTTTGTATATTACCGATAAGGGTAGCGGCATCAAACAAATGAGACATTACAATGGGGGTGTTCAGGTCATCGGCAAGGGCTTTTTCACACCGCTCCCGGATACCTGATATATCCACACTGCTATTTTCGGAATCGGGTAATTTATCTATTTCATGGTATGCCCTTGTAAGTCGCTTTAATCCTTTTGCTGCAGCTTTAAGCGCTTCGTTGGAAAAATCAAGGGTGCCGCGGTAGTGTGCCTGTAAAATAAAAAACCGGATGGTCATAGGTTTGTATGCCTCATCCAGAACTTTGTGTGTGCCTGTAAATAGTTCATCAAGGGTAATGAAGTTGCCCAGTGATTTACCCATTTTTTGTCCGTTGATGGTGATCATGTTGTTGTGTATCCAGTAACGGACAGATTCTTTGCCTTGAGCTGCGGTGGATTGTGCAATTTCACATTCATGATGCGGAAACAACAAATCCATGCCGCCCCCGTGAATGTCAAATTCTTCTCCCAGGTATTTATGGCTCATGACAGAGCATTCAAGGTGCCAGCCGGGAAACCCAACACTCCACGGGGATTTCCATTGCATGATATGTTGAGGGGATGCCTTTTTCCACAACGCAAAATCCAGCGGATTGCGTTTTTCAGATTGAGACTCAAGGGTTCGTGTATTACTGATAAGGTCTTCTATTTTACGGCCGCTTAATTTGCCATAATCATATTCCTTTGCGTACTTTTCCACATCAAAATACACAGAGCCGTTCATTTCATATGCATAACCCGTATCCAGAATATCCTGTGCCATTTCAATTTGTTCAGGAATATGCCCTGAAGCCTGAGGTTCAATATCAGGACGCAACACATTCAGTGCATCCATGTTTTTATGATACAAACGCATATAATGAAAAACAATTTCCATAGGCTCAACTGATTCAAGCCTGGCTTTTTTAGCCACTTTATCTTCACCTTCATCTGCATCATTTTCCAGATGGCCGACATCTGTAATGTTACGTACGTATCGTACGTTATAGCCTGCATGCTTTAAATATCTATAAAGAACATCAAAAGTAATCCCCGGCCTGGCATGCCCCAGATGAGCATCTCCATAAACGGTAGGCCCGCACACATACATGCCGACATGCGGTGGATTCAGTGGTTTGAATGTTTCTTTTTTGCGTTTGAGAGTGTTATAAAGTGTAATGTTCATACATCCTGATTTTTACCGAAAAAAGTGTTATCAACAAAAAATAAATTAATTTTGTCACGTTACAAAGTTAATACATTAGAACAATGAAAAACAGTAAATTTATAAAACTTTCGTTGATTTTTGCAGGGCTGTTTCTTTTCTGTTATGCATGTGATTTTTCTAATCAAGCATCTCAACACCCCAATTCACCAAAGTATATTTTTTATTTTATTGGCGATGGTATGAGTCAGCAGCATATCAAATTGACAGAAGCTTATTTGCATGCATGCAATCATGACACATTTGGCTTTGAAAAACTGGCCTTTGATACACTTCCTGTCTGCGGGTCATCAACCACCCATGCCGCCAACAGGCTCATTACCGGGTCAGCCGCTGCAGGTACAGCACTTGCAACAGGCCGCAAAACCAACATTGACCGGATATCAATGAGTCCCGATGGTACAAAACCATATCAAAGCATGGCCGCTGTATTAAAAAGCAAAGGCAAAAAAGTGGGCATCATTACAAGTGTTTGCATAAATCACGCTACGCCGTCAGTGTTTTATGCCCATTGTAAAGACCGGGGTAATTATTTTGAGATCGGCAAACAAATGGCCAAAAGCGGATTTGATTTTTTTGGAGGAGGGGGCATTAGAAACGCTGAAAAAAACCATTTGAATTTATACAATGATCTGGTTGAAAACGGTTATCAGGTGTATAGAGAAGATACAAACATCATGAAAATAACATCAGGTCAAAAAATGGCTTTATTCAATCCTGTACTTGGGCATGAAGCTGAGATGCCGTATGCCATTGACCGTAAATATCAGGGAGGATACTCCCTGGCAGACATTACACGGGTGGCCATTGAAAATTTATACGGCGATGAAGGATTTTTTATGATGGTGGAAGGCGGTAAAATTGATTGGGCTGCTCATGCCAATGATGCTGCTACCATTGTACGGGAAGTCATTGATTTTGATAAAGCCGTGCAGGAGGCTTTGAAATTTTATCAAAAACACCCCGGCGAAACCCTGATTGTAGTAACTTCAGACCATGAAACCGGGGGAATTGCGATCGGAAATACAGAAATGAAATATCAGACAAGCTTGAGGTTATTGGAAAATCAATGTATGTCAATTGAAAATATGGCTGAATTACTTCAGAGGGGAGAAATACAAGCATCTGATCTTCCTGAAATGTTTGATTTGGATGATTTAACCGGCAAGGAATCTGAACAGATTGAAATAGCTGCTGAACACAACGGGAAAGAATTATACCATATTCGCTATGGTGGGTATTCCCCTTTACCGGTTACTTATGGCGGGATATTAAACAGACGTGCAGGTGTGGGTTTTACAACCTGGAAACACACAGCCGGCCCTGTACCTGTTTATGCCATAGGAGAGGGGGCGGAAATTTTTTCCGGGCAGATGGACAACACCGATATCCCAAAAAAAATCATGCAGCTTGCCGGGTATGAATTTCCTGAGAATTAATTTCCCTTAGCGGTGTTGGTGGCGTCAATGTCGCTACAGGCGATGCCGAGGTTAATACCCTGCCAGCTAATCGCCACCAACTGCCCCTAACAACCACCTGTCAGGTCAGCCATCATTACCTTAATACAAAGCATTGTAAAAACTGCTTGTTTTTTAAAGGGCGACCTGACAGGTGGTTAGACGAAATGACCACGAAGTGGTCAAACATGAATAACCACGGGTGCAACCCGTGGTGCGACACCCCCTACACAGGTAGCTTTTGGCACGTGTTTTTGCTTTTATGCAAAAACCGTGACAAAAGCGGACAGAAAACACAAGGCTAATGAAGAACGTCGGCTACATTCGCAGTGTTAAAAGTCACCCTAACAAATCCAAAAATTCAACTAATCCAATAACTTCAGCTTCCTGTACTAAGGGATACCTATCATTGTTTGCATTTACAACCCATTTATGTGTTGCTTTAACATCTTTACAAGCTTCATGGTAACCACGAGTTAATTTTGGTGCCGAGGCTTTTTTAATTTCAATTGCCCAAACCTCGTCATCAGGCGTATGCAGCACTAAATCAATTTCTGCCTGATTTGATGTCCTGTAATAGGAGTATTCCCACTTATCATCAATTTGATTTAAAATATTTTCAACAACATATCCTTCCCAGCTTGCCCCAATTTTAGGATGAGAAAACAACATATCCATACTTTTAATATTTAATATACTGTGTAACATGCCTGAATCTCGCAAATAAATTTTTGGTGATTTAACAAGTCTTTTTTTGATATTTCCCGACCAGGAAGGTATTTGCCTTACCATATAAAAGTCAGTAAGTAAATCTAAATAATTTTTTACACTGGTGTGGCTAAGTTCTAAGCTACGTCCAAGTTCGCTGAAATTTATTTGATTTGCATGATAATGGGCTAACATTTTCCAGAATCTTTTTAAAAAAGCAGAGGAAACCCGAGGTCCCATTTGTGGAATATCGCGTTCTACATAAGTATTAAAAAAGTCACGACGCCAATTCATGCTGTTTTCTTCGGTACTTGCCAGATAAGAATCCGGAAAACCTCCTCTTAACCATAATTTTTCTATGCAATTTGTGTTTTTTTCACCCTTACACACCTCACTTACGGAAAATGTTGTCAATTCTAAATATCGTATTCTACCTGCCAATGACTCTGAAGAGTTCTGGATTAAATCGCTTGAAGCAGAGCCTAAAACTAAAAACTGCCCTGAAGGTTCTCCTTCCCTTTTTCTCTTATCAACAATGCCACGAAGAATACGGAATAACTCAGGTTTACATTGTACCTCGTCAATGATAAGCAATTGGTTTGAAAACCGCTTTAAATAGGCTTCTGCGTCAGTTAATTTATTGAAGTCAGAATCCAATTCAAGGTCAATATATGTTACTTCTTTTTTAAAATTATTAGCAAGTTCAAGTGCCAAAGTTGTTTTACCAACTTGCCTTGGTCCAATTAATGCAACTACCGGCACTGAATTTAGCGAATCTATCAATTGCTTATATTGGGCACGTTTTATCATGATCGTTAAATTTTTACAAATATACAACTAATCATACATATTGCAAATAAAAATTTCAAAATACATGGTATTATATACCTAAGCTCTAGCTAAGCGAATTAGCGACGGCATCAGCCCAGGCTAATAGCCACCAACTGCCCCTAACAACCACCTGTCAGGTCAGCCATCATTACCTTTATACAAAGCATTGTAAAAACTGCTTGTTTTTTAAAGGGCGACCTGACAGGAGGTTTGACGAACTCTAAGCGATGCCGACGCCAACGGGCACAGGTGAGCAGCTTGTACAGGCTGAAGGCCTGTGATACCAAAGCTTGGGGCAACGCCCCAAGTGATACAAGTCCCAGACGTAAGCAGGCTGAAGGCCTGCGATAATCACCTGACCACGAAGTGGTCAAACATGAATAACCACGGGTGCAATTCGTGGTGCGATACCCTCTACACAGGTAGCTTTTGGCACGTGTTTTTGCTTTTATGCAAAAACCGTGACAAAAGTGGCATTCATCATTGCGGTGAGTAGTTACGTCATTTTTATTACTTTTGCTCCAAATATTAGAATGATGAGTTTTCGGATAGAAGGAAAAGACACAAAATCTGATGCACGGGCAGGTGTGTTAAAAACCAGCCATGGTGATATCATGACTCCCGTTTTTATGCCCGTGGGTACCTTAGGTACAGTTAAAGGCGTGGATTTTTCTTTCCTGGAACAGGACATCAAAGCGCAGATTATCCTGGGGAATACATACCATTTGTTTTTAAGGCCCGGGATACAGGTTATCGAAAATGCCGGTGGGTTACATAAGTTTATTTCATGGAATAAACCTATATTGACCGACAGTGGTGGTTATCAGGTGTTCTCGCTGGCAGACAACAGAAAAATAACCGACGAAGGAGTTACTTTTAAATCGCATTTGGATGGCTCAAAACATTTGTTTACACCTGAAAATGTAGTGGATATTCAACGCAGCATTGGTGCGGATATCATGATGGCTCTGGATGAGTGTACCCCTTATCCCTGCGATTATGACTACGCAAAACAATCAATGGAATTAACACACCGGTGGCTGGAACGCGGATTTAAACATTATAACCTAACATCGCCAAAGTATGGGTATGACCAGTATTATTTCCCCATAGTACAGGGAAGCGTGTATGATGATTTACGAAAACAATCGGCAGAGTGCATTGCTTCATACGATGCTGCCGGTTATGCCATCGGCGGGTTGTCAGTTGGTGAGCCACATGATATGATGTATAAATCCATAGAAACGGTAAATGCCATTTTGCCAAAAGATAAACCCAGGTATTTGATGGGCGTGGGGACCCCTGAAAACCTGATTGAATCTATAGCCCGCGGGGTGGATATGTTTGACTGTGTTATGCCCACACGAAATGGCAGAAACGGCATGTTGTTTACCATGGATGGCATAATCAACATCAGAAACAAAAAATGGGAAAACGATTTTTCTCTCCTCGATGAAAAAGGCACATCTTTTGTCGATAAACGATATTCAAAAGCTTACCTCAGGCACCTGGTCCATAACAATGAATTGTTGGGAGCCCAAATAGCCAGTATTCATAATTTGGCATTCTATTTGAAACTGATGCAGGAAGCAAGGCGAAAAATAGTGGATAACGAGTTTACAACATGGAAAAACCAAATCCTTGGTAAATTAAAAGAAAGACGCTAACGTGAAGATAATTGATATATATATCATTAAAAAATTCCTGAGCACCTATTTCTTTGCCATTGCTTTGATCGTCAGTATTGCCGTAGTTTTTGATGCTACTGAGAAAATTGATGATTTCATTGATAAAGAAGCCCCTTTGAAGGCCATTTTGTTTGATTACTACCTGAATTTTATTCCTTATTTTGCCAATTTATTCAGCAGTCTGTTTGTGTTTATTGCAGTGATATTTTTTACGTCAAAGATGGCATATACCAGTGAAATCATTGCGATACTCAGTTCTGGTGTCAGCTTTTTCAGATTGTTATATCCCTATTTAATCGGAGCATTAATTATTACAGCATTTAATTTTACATTGGGATATTATATTATTCCAGAGGCCAACAAAGAGCGACTAGAATTTCAGAATACTTATTTAAAAGGAGCCGGAAAATCAGGGGAATCTGATGTGCATAAACAAATTGAACCGGATGTTTATGTGTATTTGGAAAATTTTAACATCCGGCGTGAGCAGGGATATGGGTTTTCAATGGAAAAATTTGATGATAATACACTGGTTTCCAAATTGAATGCCAACAGGATTAAATGGAATGAAAGGAACAACACCTGGACACTTGAAAACTATAGATTGAGAACTTTCTATGATGACGGACAAAAAATTGAAGTTGGTCGCGACAAAGATACAAGCATAGCAATTACACCTGATGATTTTATAAAAAATGAGAAAATCATCAATGCGATGACACACAGAGAGTTGGATGAATACATTGAACAACAACAATTGAGAGGGACCTCAGCCGTTACTTTTTCGCTCCTGGAAAAACATAAGCGCATAGCCTTTCCCTTTTCTACTTTTATTCTTACTTTTATGGGGGTTATTTTATCATCGAAGAAAATAAGAGGCGGGATTGGTTTACAGCTTGGCCTGGGAATATTGCTTAGTTTTACCTATATCTTGTTTATGAAATTTTCAGATACCTTTGCCCTTAGTGGATTACTTTCTCCCATGCTTTCTGTATGGATACCCAATATTATCTATACCGGATTGACAATAACCCTGTTGCCTATGGCACCAAGATAAATTGGTTGTTGATAAATTGATGGCATCTGGAAATGGTGATGTGCAAACGGAAGTGGAAACCTGTGCCGGCAGGGATATAATTATAATTTCCGATTATTTGATTGTCTTACAAATAAATGTTTTAATTTAGCCAATAAATCTAAACCAATAGTTATGGGAGATTATTACGACAAAACTAAAGAATTAATACAAAGGCGCCTGGATGCACAAAAAGGCGGGGGTGATACAGCTATTAAAAAGCAAGTGGCAATGGGTAAATTGACTGCAAGGGAAAGAATTACAAACCTTGTTGATAATAATTCCTTTCATGAATATGATTTGTTCGTGGAACACGAAGCCCGTGAATTTGGTATGGAAAAGAAAAAACTCCATGGTGATGGTGTGATCATTGGTACTGGTACAATTTATGGTAGTCCTGTATGTATTTATGCACAGGATTTTACAGTTGCCGGAGGATCCCTGGGGCTGATGCATTCACGGAAAATTACCAAGATCATGGACCATGCCCTGAAAATGCGCGTACCCCTCATTGGAATTAATGATTCCGGGGGAGCTCGTATTCAGGAGGGCGTAAATTCCCTTGCTGGCTATGGTGAAATATTCTTTAGAAATACACTCAACAGTGGGGTTATCCCTCAGATATCTGTTGTGCTTGGGCCTTGTGCCGGAGGTGCTGTATATTCACCTGCATTGACAGATTTCGTTTTCACTGTGGATAAAATTTCAAAGATGTTCATTACCGGTCCAAGTGTAATTAAAACGGTACTGGGTGAAGAAATATCCATGGAAGAATTAGGTGGAGCCAAAATTCAGTCTAAGATTACAGGCAATGTGCATTTTTATGCAGAAAGCGAAAGTGAATGTTTTGATCAAATTAAAAAGTTGTGCACTTTTATTCCCTGGAACAACAAGAAAAAAGCTAAAATTTTTCCTGCCAAACCTCCAAAGAAAAAATATAACCTGGGTGATATTGTTCCCATCGACCCCAGAGAACCTTATGATATGATCCTGGCGATAAAAGCCATTGTAGATGATTCGGATTTCTTTGAAATACAACAATTCTGGGCAAAGAATATCATCATCGGATTTGGTCGCATTGATGGTGAAACAATTGGTTTTGTTGCAAATCAGCCCAATTATCTCGCTGGTGTTCTTGACGTAGATTCATCAGATAAGGCAGCTCGTTTTATACGGTATTGTGATGCTTTTAATATCCCGATCATTACATTAGTTGATTTACCCGGTTACCTGCCTGGTGTTGACCAGGAACATGCCGGTGTCATTAGGCACGGTGCCAAAGTTTTGTATGCTTATTCTGAAGCATCTGTGCCCAAGATAACTGTTATTTTAAGAAAAGCCTATGGGGGTGGATATATTGCCATGAACAGCAGGCATCTCAGGGCAGATTTTGTGTTTGCCTGGCCAACAGCTGAAATTGCGGTGATGGGGCCTGAAGGCGCCGCCAACATTATTTTCAGAAAAGAAATTGAGGAAGCCGATGATCCCGAAAAAATGAGACAGCAAAAAGTGATTGAATACAAAGAAAAATTTGCTAACCCGTATGTCGCTGCTGCCAAAGGGTATGTGGATGCTGTGATTGGCCCTGATGAAACCAGGGAACATTTATTAAGAGCCCTCGATATTTCAGCAAACAAGGAATGGAGTATGCCTGCCAAAAAGCATGGCATTCCACCATTCTAAAATCGTTTTTCGGCACTTATTAATGAGCCCCGTCTAAAAAGCCAAAAAAATGAAAAATGCCACAAAGTCACTAAGACACCAAGATTCACAAAGTTCAGTAACACAACAGATTAAGATTTGTGTTACTTTGTGTCTTCGTGTCTTCGTGGCAAAACAATGCCTTTTTAGACTGGACTCATTAATTATTAGTAACAATGAAAAATTTTAAAACGGGATCGGGA
>CAZTNS010000048.1:0-20438 GCA_964615585.1 uncultured Bacteroidales bacterium
CGAAGGTATTGTTTACAGTTCGCCGGGCATTAAAACCGTACGGCTCATAACCACACTCGGCACATGCACTGACACCATGGTAAAAACCATCAACATCACTGAAACGCCCGACCCGGATTTTACACATAATGCTCCACAATGCGAAGGCGCTATGGTAGATTTTACCTATAATGGAACCACAGGTACCGATTGGAATTACCTCTGGGACTTTGGTCAAGGCGCTACGCCATCGACTTCAACCCAGGAAAATCCGGTTGGCGTATCCTACACCGGATCAGGCACAAAAACGGTACAGCTTACGGTCTCCAATGGCATATGCTCTGAAACAATAACACAAAACATCACCATCGAAGAAACGCCGGTGGCAGATTTCACTCACATTTCCACCTATTGCACCACGGATTCTGTGAACTTTGAAAACACAGGTACCACAGGTGCTGATTATGAATGGGACTTTGGCAGCGATGCCACCATTCCATCTTCTACTGATGAAAATCCCGAAGGTATTGTTTACAGTTCGCCGGGCATTAAAACCGTACGGCTCATAACCACACTCGGCACATGCACTGACACCATGGTAAAAACCATCAACATCACTGAAACGCCTGATCCAAATTTTACCCACAATGCACCACAATGTGCAGGTACTGCGATTGATTTCAGTTATACCGGAACAACAGGTAATGACTGGAATTACCTCTGGGATTTCGGACAAGGCGCTACGCCTTCAATCTCAACGCAACAAAATCCGGAAAGCGTCAAATATTCCGGTGGTGATAAATCAGTATTATTAACCGTTACCAATGCACAGTGTTCTGAAAGCATTGAGCAAACCATATCAATACATCAATTGCCTGATGCAGATGCCGGAGTCGATACCACAATCTGCGCAAACACAAGCGTACAAATCGGCAGCGAACCTGTTACCGGTTATGACTATCAATGGTGGGATCCGGACAATTCACTTGATGATACTACAATTGCCAATCCTACGGCTTCTCCTTCCGCTTCTATTACCACCTATCATCTGCTGGTAACCGATTCAAACGGATGTCAAAACCAGGATTCAGTTACCGTGGTTATGATGAATTCTGCTTTCGTTGACGCCGGAAGCGATGTGGAAATATGCTACGGAGACACTGTACAAATTGGTATGGGACTGATTGAATGGCAATCTTATTCATGGTCACCGGCAGATGGTTTGTCTGATTCAACTATATCCAATCCTCTGGCCAGTCCGGACAGCACTACCACATATACCGTTACCGTTCAGTATGAAGAATGTGAAGCAATAACAGACGATGTAAAGGTACTTGTGCATCAGCTGCCAGACATTAATGCCACAGGACCCAATGGTGAAGACAGTGTCGAAATTGCCAGGGGACAAAACACTACCCTGATGGCTACAGGAGGAACTCAGTATGAATGGAATCCTGCATTTTCACTGAACAATGCATGGATATACAACCCTGTAGCCACTCCGGATGCTTCTACATTATATACCGTTACCGGAACTGATGTATTTGGTTGTGTAAATACAGATGATGTGTATGTAGATGTTAAGATCCCTGGTTTATATATTCCATCGGCATTTACACCAAATGGAGATGACAGAAACGATGTCTTTTATATCCGTTGTAAAGGCACAAAATCCTTTGAATTGAATATCATGGGCCGCAATGGTGACCTATTGTATCACTCCAAAAATCCCGATGAAGGATGGGATGGCACAGTACAGGGAACAGGTAAAAAAGTTCCGGCCGGAGCCTATGTATATCACACCAAAGGCGAATTCAGTGATGGCGAAAAATTCAACGAATCCGGTATTATTAACCTGATCAGATAAAATAAAATCAATAAAAGATGAATCAGAAAAACATACACATTATGAAAAAAATAAGTTTTGTAATCCTCGGTTTAATTATCAGTTGGGCAGCATTTTCACAGGATGTTAGGCATTCACAGCCCTATTCGGTACCTCTGAAACTCAATCCTGCCCTCATGGGGTCAGACGACAACATCAACGCCAAACTTAATTACCGTTCTCAGATGCAAAGTATCGACAACGGTTTTACAACCGCTGCGTTTACCTTTATGTCTCCGATTTACAAACAGGGAAACGGTAGTAAACTTGATGTAGGTGTATATGCCATGAACGATGAGGCCGGTGCTTTTCATCATATGGAAGGCATGCTTGCTGTGAACTATAACCTGCGTCTCAGCGAAAGCGGCCACTTTTTGAGCGCTTCCGTGTATGGGGGTTTCAATCAGAAATTCCTTGATACCGATGGCCTCACCTTCGATGACCAATATGAAATCGGAAGTTTTGAAGCTACAAACCAAACCAACGAAACCGTGATGCATGAGTCAGTCAACTACATTGATGCCGGGTTTGGGTTGATGTGGTTTTATCAGCCGATGGAGGCAGAAAGCAATATCAATGCCTTTGCAGGGATATCAGCATTTCATGTTAATCAACCCAATGAAAGTTTTACTGAAGAAACCGGGGAACTGTACACCAAATACGCTTCCCAGGCCGGCATAAAAATAACACCGGAAGGCAGTAAGCTCACATTTACACCCAACATACTTGGTTCCACGCAGAACGGCCAAAATGAACTGGCTACAGGCATTTATACCGATTACGCCATCAATGAAACCTTTAAAGCACGTATCGGAGCATGGTACAGGGCTCAAAATACGATGGCTTTTGTGGTGGGATTTGAATTTATGCAAATATACGTGGGGTACAGTTACGACTTGCCAAATTCAGGCCTGAGCAATATGGTAAATGGGGCTAACACACATGAAATCAGCTTATCCTATTATTTCAATACATCATCGGAAAAAAGCTATAAAATGTTTTAAGAGGTATTTTGATAATTACTGTTCAGTTTCAAAAAAGGCTTTCTGAAATTTTCAGAAAGCCTTTTTGGTAAAATTATAGTTTAGAACAGCGTGTCATTCTCCTGGCTTTTATTAAACATACGCTATTTTATTACGACTACTTATTCATTTTCAGGAATATGCTTTAATATATCCAGCGTGTGTTTCCACCACATTTGCACCGTTTTAATGCTGATTTTTTCATCAGGTGTATGGGCATTTTTTATGGTAGGCCCTATTGATATCATATCCAGATACGGATATTTTTCAAGAAACAAACCACATTCCAAGCCGGCATGAATTGCTCTTACCACCGGTTTTTTATTAAAAAGATTTTCATAGGATTTTTCAGAAACTCTGAGTATTTCAGAGTCAGGGTTGGGTGCCCAACCGGGGTATCCATCACTGTGCTGTACTTCAGCTTTTGCCAGTTTAAACACGGAAGCTACCATCCCTGCAATGTCTTTTTTGCCCGATTCCAATGATGAACGCTGGCTTGTCACCACTTCTATCTGATCATCTTCAATGAATTTTACAGATGCCAGGTTGGTAGAAGTTTCAACCATGCCTTCAACGTCAGGACTCCATGTATGAACACCATGCGGACAACCATAAACAGAACGAATCAGTGCTTTCTGCACCTTCTTGTTTATCACAAAATCCGGCATCTCTGTATCTGAAATGGTAAATTTCATGTTCGGTTCACGCTTGCCATTTTCTTTTGTTACCGTGTCAGCGAATGTATTAAAATCCTTTTTCAGTTTTCCAGCATATTTACCTTTGATGGTAATAAGCGCCATTGCTTCACGGGGAATCGCATTGCGCTTATTGCCCCCATCAAAACAAGAAAGCCTTGGTTTGTAATCATCGTAAACCTGCTCTAAAAACCGGGCTATAATTTTGTTGGCATTACCAAGGTCTTTATGAATTTCATCGCCACTGTGGCCACCTCTCAAGCCCTCAACTTCGATTTTAAGCGCTACGTGATTTTTGGAAGCAGGTTTTTGCTTGTATGTAAACCTCGCATTGGTATCTATACCACCGGCACATCCGATGAAAATCTCGCCCTCATCTTCAGAATCCAGATTAATCAGAATTTTACCTTCAAAAAACCCTGATTTTAATGCAAATGCACCTGTCAAACCGGTTTCTTCATCAACTGTGAAAAGACATTCCAGTTTTGGATGGTCAAATTCATCCGTTGCGAGCAAAGCCATTTGAACAGCCATCCCGATTCCGTCATCTGCTCCCAGTGTGGTGCCTTTGGCTTTTACCCATTCGCCATCGATCACCGGTGTAATGGGATCGGTATTAAAATCAATGTCAACGCCCTTGTTTTTTTCACACACCATGTCCATGTGGCTCTGTAAAACCACAGTTTTACGGTTTTCAAATCCAGTGGTCGCCGGTTTAGTTATCAAGACATTGCCAATATCATCCCGTTTAGCTTCAAGATCATGCTTTCTGGCAAAGTCCAGCATAAACCGGATTATTTTATCTTCCCGTTTTGACGGGCGTGGTACCTGACAGATATCTTCAAAATGTTTCCAAACAACTGAAGGTTCTAAATGCGTTAAAGTTCCCATAATAATTTGTATTTTTGTTTAAGACATGAAAATAATGAAATTCGTTTAAATATAAAACATAACAACGAAATTTATGCATTTAATGATATGAAGCTTTGCTATTTTATAACCTTATTATTTTCTCTGATGATTGTTTTTCCAGGTTGTGAAAAAGATGAACCATCAAAAGTTTTTGGTACTGTAAGCGTTTATCCCAACAACGATCCTGTATCGAAAGGTAAAATTAAACTCAGTGCCCAGATCATTGATCAGGGAAGTTTCAATAACAATTTTCAAACCATTGATGATGCTTATACCAATCACAGCGGCGGATATGAAATATCATTTGATCCTGTTAGAGCCAGCGTTTACAGAATTGATTTCTCACATGATGAATACCGTGAAAAATTTGTTGAATTTTCATCGAAGAATTTTACATTATCCAAACAAATCAGCATACAGGTAGTGATAAAAGCCCATCTGGATGTGCATATAAAAAATCAGAATTCCCCTTCCCCGTCGGATGAGTTCAGAATCCGCATCAAAGATATTCCTGATGTCTGTCAGGATTGCAGTGATTCCACGTTCATCGTGTTAACCGGAGCTGATGTTGATACTACTCTAACATATCAAACGGTTGGGAAAGATGAAATTAGACTGGAATATACAACATCCGATGATGATGGCGATTTATTTTTGGAAACCATTTATTGTAATGCAGGGAATAATGATTTTACTATCAATTATTGAATTGATGGTCTCTTCACGATAATGACTATCAATTGCCCCTTTGATTAAAAATTCCGGCCACTCAGATTTGCATGTTAAGGGAAAAATACGTACTTTTGATTTTCAACTATTATTTTTAAAAAATGATAAACCACAGGTACCTGCACAATTAATTAATTATAGAGTTAGTTTTAATCATAAAATTTTAATGTTATGGAAATTAAATTATTTACTGAAAAACAACCATTATCCAACACTGAAAAAGAAGAAGTTTGCGATTTTCTTTATAAACACCTGGATGAATTCGGAGACCCCCGTGAAGCAATTATGAAGTCTATTGACTACGCGATGAAAAACATTGAGTCTTTTGGAGGGTTTATTCTTGTGGCGAGAGAAGATGACGATATCAAAGGAGCCGTTGTTATAAACAAAACAGGCATGGGCGGTTATATACCTGACAATATTCTTGTTTATATAGCTGTACACCGTGATCAAAGAGGAAAAGGCCTGGGCAAGAAATTGATGAAAGAAACACTGGATACTGCTGAAGGCGATGTTAAACTGCACGTTGAGCATAACAATCCTGCCCGTTTCCTTTATAAAAAGGTTGGATTTACCAGTAAATATATGGAAATGAGATATAACAGATAACGATATGGCATTTGTACTACTTGACCGGAAAAAACTAAAAAGCAACTATAATTACCTTGATAAAATTTTCAATAAGCATAATATTGAGTGGGCTGTGGTTACAAAAATGCTTTGTGGAAACAAAGCGTATTTAAAAGAAGTTATTGATCTCACCACAAAGGAAGTATGTGACTCCAGGGTAAGCAATTTAAAAACGATCAAGAACATCAGCAAAGATGTTCAGACCATATACATCAAACCCCCTGCCAAACGCGCCATAAAATCCGTTGTTAAGTATGCTGACATCAGTTTGAACACACAATTGAGCACCATTGAGTTGCTTTCCGAAGAAGCCCAACGGCAAAATAAAATTCACAAAGTCATCATCATGCTTGAAATGGGTGAGCTTCGCGAAGGGGTAATGCGCAACGATGTTATTGATTTTTACGAAGAGATTTTTAAGTTACCCAACATAAGTGTATTGGGTATTGGCACAAATCTGACTTGCCTCTACGGGGTTTTACCAAATCAGGATAAACTGATACAGCTCAACCTGTATAAACAACTGATTGAGGCTAAATTCAACCGTAAGATCAAATACGTTTCCGGTGGATCATCCGTTACCATTCCGCTTATCAAACAAAAATTACTCCCCCAGGGCATAAATCATTTTCGTGTTGGAGAAACCCTTTTTATGGGAACCAATGTGTATGACGGTTCCAAACTCGAAGAGATGGATAATGACGTGTTGAAACTTTATGCGGAGATCATCGAATTGACCAAAAAGCCTACGGTACCTGAAGGTGATATGGGGCAAAACGTTGAAGGTAAGAGCTTTGAGTTTGAGAAAGATGAATATGGTAAAAAAACCTACCGTGCCATCCTTGATGTTGGGCTGCTGGATATCGAAACAGAGCATCTGACTCCGGTTGATCCCAATGTGGAAGTGGCCGGTGCCAGTTCTGACATGATAGTCATGGACCTGGATAAAAATGAACAAAATTACCAGGTTGGAGATTTACTTGAATTCAATGTGGACTACATGGGCGCTTTACGCCTGTTTAACTCCAATTACATTGATAAACGTGTAGTCTGACAATGTTTTAGTTACTTTTCACAGCGATGGTTTCAATTTCCACCAACGCGCCAAGTGGCAATTCTTTTACAGCAAATGCCGCCCTGGCCGGAGGATTTTGTGCGTAGTAGCTGCCATACACTTCATTCATAGCCTTAAAATTGGCCATGTCGCTGAGCAAGCAAGTTGATTTAATCACATCATCAAATGTATAACCGGCCTCTTCCAGTATGGCACCAATGTTTTTCATGACCTGTTTTGTCTGAGCTTCTATGCCTTCTGGTATTTTGCCTGTTTCCGGATTTACAGGCACCTGCCCGGAAATAAATAAGGTACCGTTGACTTCAACCGCCTGTGAATAAGGCCCTATGGCTTTGGGCGCTTTATCCGTCTGATGTATTTTTTTCATGATGATTGAGTTTATTTATAAATAAGTGGTTCAATTTCGTTATTCAGCACCATCAGCCCATTTTTTGCCAACGCTGCCATCTCATCCTCACCGGGATAAGCTTTCACGGGAGCCAGAAAGCCTGTCATCTTTTCAACAAATTCCACAAACGGTTTGCTGTAGGCTATGCCTCCTGTCAGCAAAATTCCATCTAACTTACCTTCTAATACTGTGGCCAAACCGCCAATTTCCTTAGCTACCTGATAAGCCATTGCATTATAAATATATTCAGCTTTTTTATCGCCTTGGTTTATACGCTGCTCTACCTCATAGGCATCGTTTGTTCCAAGATAACCTACCAGTCCGCCTTCACCTTTGATCATTTTCTTCACCTCTTTGAGCGAGTATTTTCCGGAAAAACACAATTTCGCCAACTGGCCGACAGGCAAACCACCACTGCGTTCGGGAGAAAATGGACCATCGCCGTCCAGTGCATTGTTGACATCAACAACTTTCCCTTTTCGATGGGCTCCTACGGATATGCCACCTCCCAGGTGAGCTACAATTAAATTTAAATCACCGTAATTTTTCCCAATGTCCCGGGCATAAGTCCTGGCAATCGCTTTTTGGTTTAGGGCATGGAAAATGGAAATGCGCTTAAAATTAGGATTCCCACTCACACGTGCGATATCATCCATTTCATCCACAACCACAGGGTCTGCAATGAAAGCTTTCGCCCTGCCAATGGATTTGGCAATGTCATCGGCTATTAAGCCTCCCAGGTTACTGGCATGTTCACCCAGTGGCGAATTCCTCAAATCTTTTCGCATGGCTTCGTTGACAAGATATATGCCTGAAGGAATAGGCTTAACCAGCCCTCCCCTGCCAATAACAGCATCAATTTTATTGATATCGTATCCTGCTGTTTTTACTTCGTTGAGCACTATTTCTTTCCGGAACTCATCCTGGTCTGTAATGCTTGCAAATGCAGACAATTCATCACGTGAATGTTTCAGGTTATTCTGAAACACGTTTTTATCATTTTCAAAGATTGCAATTTTTGTGGATGTCGATCCCGGGTTAACAATAAGTAATCTGTAAGTTGTCATAGTTATATTTCTTTTTTTATTCCATAGCTGCAGCAAATGCGATTGATAATAATTTAGCCCTTTCGGTATCGGCGCGGGATGTTAGCACAATGGGGACTTTTGCTCCCATGATTACCGCTGCTGAAGTTGCTCCACCAAGAAAAGCCAGTGTTTTGTAGAGGATATTTGAGGCGTTCAATTCAGGGGCAACAAGGATATCTGCATCACCACCAACCTCGCTTTCTATGCCTTTTTGTTTACAGGCTTCTTTGCTTACCGTATTGTCCACGGCAAAGGGGCCGTCAATGATACAGTTTTTAATTTGGTTACGTTTATTCATCACTGAAAGCATAGAAGCATGTACAGTGGATTCAATTTTTGGATTCACGGTTTCCACAGGCCCTAAAATGGCCACTTTTGGAATTTTCACACCAATTCCATGCATGGCTTCCACTGCATTGTTTACAATAGCTACTTTATCATTGAACTCCGGCGCCACATTCATTGCAGCGTCAGTAACACCAAGCAGTTTATGATAATAAGGGGACTCAAACAATGCAAAATGGCTCAAAGTAGAACCTTTGCGTAACCCATATTCTTTATCAAGCACAGCTTTTAGGATCACAGCGGTAGCAACCAGCCCTTTCATAAGCACTTCTGCTTTTCCCTCTTTAATGAGTTTCACCGCCCGCTGGCATGCTTTTTTGTCGTCAGGCTCATGGATGATCTCAATCTTACCTGCATCCATGTTAATTTTATCAACCACAGCTTTTATCTTTTCAGCATCTCCAACCAGTACAGGTGAAACAATGTTTTTATCCATTGCTTCTTTTACGGCGGCAAGCACATGTGCATCTGCGGCTGCTGCCACCACCATTCTTCTTGTTTTCTTTTCCTGAGCGATACCAATCAACTCATCAAGCTTTTTCAGTGCCATATTTAATCTATTTTGAGTTATACCAATGATAATTTACTAAAAGCCTTCTATTAAGGCAATAACATTAATATGATATCACCATAAATAAACAAAATTGTGCTACAATTCAGACACAATCCGTTTTGTGTCCCTGGCAATCACGAGCTCCTCGTTTGTTGTTACCACCATGGCTTTGACCCTGGATTTTTCTTTGCTTACCATCAGGCAATCTTCACCGCGGCAATCGTTGGCTTCCGGATCAAAATCCACACCGATAAAATCCATTTTCGACAGGACACGCTCTCTGGTATTTGAATCATTCTCACCAATACCACCTGTAAAAATAATCAGGTCGAGCCCATTCATAACAGCCGCATAGGAGCCTATGTATTTGCGCACACGGTGAGCAAACATCTCTTTAGCCAAATCAGCACGGTGGTTACCGGCATCAGCAGCTTCATCAAGGTCACGCATATCGCTTGAAACGCCTGAAAATCCTTTCAGTCCGCTTTTCTTGTTGATGAGGTTGTTGGCTTCTGGAATGCTTAGGTTCTCTTTTTCCATCAAGTGGAGTAAACCACCCAGGTCAAAATCGCCAACGCGTGTCCCCATCATAAGGCCTTCAACCGGGGTGAATCCCATGCTTGTATCCACAGATTTTCCCTTGTCGATAGCGCATATCGAAGCACCGTTACCAAGATGACAGGTGATTATTTTTTTATCGTTAACGTTCCAGTTAAGTTTATCACAGGCTTTCTGTGCCACAAATTTATGGCTTGTTCCATGAAAACCATACCGGCGAAGTTTATATTTTTCATAATACTTGTACGGAATGGGATAATGAAAAGCATATTCCGGCATTGACTGGTGAAATGATGTATCAAATACCGCTACCTGATTCACTTCAGGCAATAATTTTTCCATGGCTTCGATGCCCTTCAGGTTAGCGGGATTATGCAAAGGTGCAAGGCCGCAACATTCTCCGATATACACCTTAGCCTGTGCGTTGATATAACTGCTTTCGCTAAAGAACTCCCCTCCGTGCGCCACGCGGTGTCCCACTGCATTAATTTCTTCGAGGTTTTCAATGACACCATGTTCCTGATCGGTCAATGCATCCAGTAACAGATTGATACCTATGGTATGATCAGCAATGGGAATATGCATTTCATAAGGGTCTTTTCCTGGCCGTTTGTGTGTCAGCACCCCTTCTTCCAGGCCGATACGTTCAAGCAGGCCTTTTGCAAGCAGCAAAGGCTCATCATTCATTTCCAGCATTTGATATTTGATGCTGGAACTTCCACAATTTAAAACTAATATTTTCATATATCTATATTTATAATTTTATTCACTTTTGGCTGCCTGATTTGCAGTAATGGCTACAAGGTTTACAATGTCACTGACAGAACATCCGCGGGAAAGGTCATTGATGGGTGCTGCCATACCCTGTAAGACAGGCCCGATTGCCTCCGCTCCTGCCATGCGTTGAACCAGTTTGTAGGCAATGTTCCCGGTTTCCAAGGTCGGAAATACCAGTACATTAGCTTTTCCGGCTATTTTACTGTCCGGGGCTTTCTTTTTACCAATTGCCTCAATAATGGCAGCGTCTGCCTGCAACTCGCCATCAATTTTTAAACCGGGTGATTTCCGTTTGGCAATAGATGTGGCTTCCACCACTTTATCCACCATGTCATGTTTTGCTGATCCTTTGGTTGAAAAACTGAGCATAGCCACACGCGGGTCCATTTCCCCAATAGCTGTGGCTGTTTCAGCCGTACACACAGCGATTTCAGCCAGCTCCTCTGCGGTGGGATCAGGGTGCACAGCGCAATCAGCAAAAACAATCAAACCATCGTCTCCAAATTGCTTATCTTGTAGTATCATAAAAAAGGCACCGGAAACCACGCTTATACCCGGTTTGGTTTTTACGATCTGAAATGCAGGCCGCAACACATCACCGGTTGCATTCATTGCTCCGGCAACTTCTCCGTCTGCATCACCCTGTTTGATCATCATTACCGAAAAATACAAAGGATCAAGCAAGGCTTTTTTTGCCTTTTCTGCATCCATTCCTTTGTGTTTACGTAATTCCACCAGCTTATCAACATAATTATTCATTTTCTCAAAGTTGGCAGGATCATAAATAACTGCTTCATGGATGTGAGATAATTTCAGTTCTGAAGCTTTTGCTTTAATTTCTTCCGGGGATCCAATAAGTATAGGAACAGCAATATTCTCTTCAATAATTTGATCAGCTGCTTTTAAGGTTCTTTCTTCAAGGCTTTCGGGAAGTACAATGCGTTTTTTGTGTTTTCTGGCGTTTTCTTTAACTTTTTTTATTAAATCCATTGACTATCTGATATTTATAATTAGACATTCATATAAGCCTAACAAAATTAAAAAAATTGTTCAGTTTTTGGCATGATTTTTTACCGGAACGATAAACTTAAACATGTTATAAAACAGGTTTATTTAATTTGGCACCTGAGCAAGGTTTCATTGCCAATCCCTGCAGTAATAAAATCATTCGCTTGTACAGGCCCCACTCCGGCGGGTGTGCCGGTAAAAATAAAGTCTCCTGTTTTTAGCGTCATAAAGCGGGACACAAAGGCAATGATTTTCTCAGGGGAAAAAATCATATCATGGGTGTATCCTGATTGCACGATTTCCCCGTTTTTATTCAACCAAAAGTGCAGGTTTTTATTGGCTTTAAAAGGGGCAGGGTCAATCCACGATCCCACCCAGGCAGATTGATCAAAGGATTTTGATATTTCCCAGGGCAAGCCTTTTGCCTTACATTCATGTTGCAAATCCCTTGCTGTAAAATCAATTCCCACCGTAATGGCATCAATGTACCTATGGGCAAATCCCCTCTGAATGCTACGCCCCAGTTTACCAATTCTTAACACAATCTCAACTTCATAGTGTACATCATCAGAAAAATCCGGGATAAAAAAAGGATTGTGTCCTTTTTGCAGGCAGGAGTCGGCTTTCAGGAAAAAAACAGGGTGCTCTTCAGCGCCTGAGTGCATCTCTTTATTGTGTTCAGCGTAATTTTTTCCGATGCAAATGATTTTCATTTTTGTAATGAATAAATCGTTAGTAAAAATGTTCTGCCACAGATTACACAAATTGACACAGATTTTTAAATGGCTTAAAGTTTATATTTCTATAAATGTTGGCAGAAAATCCAGAATTTAAACTTTGAACTTCTCGGTTTATCCCTGACAGTCGTATTTACAAGCCGTAGCAGACAGGAGGTTTAGGTTAATATGACTCTTTTAAAAGTGAGTGAATCTTCCCCAAAATTTATTATCAAACCAATATTTAATTTTGAGCAAGCCAAATAATTAATTGTTTGTTTAACATCTGCATCATAAATTCCTGATTGTGCTTTTATTTCCAAGATCAATTCTCCAAAAACAACAAAATCAGCATTGTATTTTCTTTTTAAAAATTGTCCTTTATATTCAATGGGATAAGATTTTTCCCTTTCATAAAGAACTAAATTATTCGTAAATTCCAATTCCAGAGCGTCTTTATAAACTATTTCTAAAAATCCCTTTCCCAATGTTTTATGAACCTCCATTGCTAAACCGATAATTTCATATGTTTCTTTACGCAATGGAAATTTTTCTTTTCTCGCGTAAAACTTTTCAGGTTCTTCAATTGTTAACATATTTATTTCTGTGAATGTGAATTATATCTGTGAAAAAATTAAGTACCTTTAATTTGTGTTAATCAGTGAAATCTGTGGCACATGTGTTATCAATAAGTTAAGTTAATTATTAGTAACTTATTTTTTATTTTTCATTTCCCTTAATTTGATGTTTGTCAGCACCTTTTTTGTGTACAAAGGAAAATCACCTTTCATCATCCATCCGTAATAGGCAGGGTCTTTACTAAGCACATCTTCTACAGGCATATTTTTATATTTTCCAAAATTAAATACCTCCTGTTTCTTATCGTTGTACACGATCCGGCCGGCAAAATCCACATTGTGTTTGTGAGCAGAAAATTCTGACAGGGAATCAATATCTGCTTTCAAAGCCTTATAGTGCTCTACCTGTGCATCCAGTATTTCAAAGGTAGCCACGGTATCAGCCATGGCTGAATGAGCATTGACCAGCTTTTTTTTACAATAAAATTTATACGCAGCACCTAAGGTGCGTTGTTCCATTTTATGAAAAATCACCTGTACATCAATGGCTTTATGGCGTTTCAAATCAACATCCACATCGGCGCGGATAAATTCTTCGGCCAGCATGGGGATATCAAATTTATTGGAATTGAATCCTGCAATATCACAACCTTCAATGAAACCGGCAAATTTTTTGGCCACCTGTTTAAAGGTAGGGGAATTTTCCACATCTGCATCCGATATACCATGAATGCGTGTAGTTTCTTCGGGTATCGGTATCTCAGGATTGATGCGTTGTAATTTTGTTTCCTGACTGCCATCAGGAAAAAGCTTCAAAAAAGCAATTTCGACAATCCTGTCTTTAGCAATGTTCATACCGGTTGATTCGATATCGAAAAATACTAAGGGCTTTGTCAATTCAAGATTCATAAAAAACAAAAAATCGCAGGCCTATGCCCAATTAAAAAACTAGTTATTGATCATCATGGGCATCAACAACATGAGTATATCTTCATCGGTGTTATCATTATCCTTTGGCAGAATGAGTCCTGCACGGGTAGGATCAGAGACCTCCAGACAAACTTCTTCGGTACTCAGGTTGGTTAATATTTCAAGCAGAAAAAGGGATTTGAAACCTATTGTCATTTCTTCACCTTCGTATTGACAGGCAATGTCTTCTTTTGCTGATATAGAATAATCAATATCCTGCGCAGAAATGGTCAACCTGTTTCCGGATATGCTTAATTTAACAAGGTTACTGGCTTGATTAGAAAATATTGAGACACGTTTAAGTGTATTGTAGAATTCAACACGGTCAACAATCATTTTATAGGGATTCTCTGTTGGGATAACAGAATTATAACTTGGGTAATTGCCTTCGATGAGCCTGCAAACCAAATTAAAACCCATAAAACTGAAGATAGCATTTTTATCATCAAATTCAATTGTCAGTTCATCTTCGGCTTTTGTGACAATGTTTTTTAATATAGCTGCCGGTTTTTTTGGCAACACAAAAGATGCTTCCATATCGGCGGTGGCATCTTTGCGGCGATACCGTACAAGCTTATGTGAGTCAGATGCCACAAATGTCATGCTATCGGGGGAAATTTCAATGAGTATCCCGTTCATTATCGGCCTCAATTCGTCATCTGCGGTTGCAAAAATACTACTGGTAAGGCCTGTAAATAAGATTTCCGGTTCAACATTAATACGGTTAACCTGATCCTGCTTTAATTCGGGTATTTTTGGAAAATCTTCACCACTTTGTCCAACAAGGCTGAACTTCCCATTTTCAGATGTGATGTCCATTTTAAGATTTTCGGGATCAATTTGGAATGTCAGTGGCTGTTCGGGGAACTCTTTAAGAATCTCGAGGATTTTCTTTGAATCAATCGCCACTAAGACATCCCCTTCTACACTATCAGGTTTAATGCTTGTTGTTAGTGTTGTTTCCAGATCTGATGCCGTAATTTTCAGGTTATCATCCTCTACTTTGAAGAGGAAGTTATCCAGGATCGGCAAGGTATTTTTGCTATTAACAACCTTACTTACCAGTTGTAATCTATTTAGCAATGTGGTACTTGAAATTACAAAATTCATTTCTCAATATGTTTTAAAAATCAAAGCTAAAAATAGCGTTTTATACTTATTAAATCAAACAAAAAGAATAATTATATCAAATATTTATTAACAATACATTCTGAATAATCAGATTTCCAATTGTTTGTTATTTAAGTCCTTCATTTTCAAAGACAAAGGATCAACTGTCCTGTATTGCATAACAACAACATTATTGCCTAAAACCCCGTATAACCGATTGATATCATATGGCAAAAGTTTTCCATCCTCATCAAGTTGTTGCTTTACATTAGGTCGCCGGTAACATTTAAGTACCCGGATTTTCCCATCGCTGTCTTTCACCCTGAATAATTGTATTGGTTGTTCGTTATTGAGGGAATCAAGTTTTGGTTGTTGCTTGTCAGATGGAATAAAATATTCAAAACCAACATTTTTAAAACGAGACACGAGCATTTTAATAGCAAGTGTATCAAAATTATTTACCGGCTCATCTGATTTTAGTTTTTCCATTTTATAATCATTGTTTCCTTGAATCACAATCCTGAAACTCTGTTCTTCTTCACGTGGATATTCAATTTCAATTTCGGCAATATCATTCAGGTCATAATGAAAAGCTTTTCTTTCGCGCCATTCATTGATGTTGGTATTGTACCTGGTTGTCAAATACCCGCTGAACCCCGGCATAAATACTTCAAACGGAGTGGATGAATTTTCAATAAGCATATAGGTTCCCAAATTATTTTGTGTTACCCCCCCTACATAATATACCTTTGCCAGCTTATCATTTTTATAAATTTCACATTTCACACCATTGGCAGCCATATCGCGAAGTACATAATCCTGTTTTTCTTTTGGTACTGGGTTGGCAACTTCAATCCGGCGGATGGTTTCAAGCAGAACATTCACAAAATCCTCTCTGGCAGGGTACTGATCATTCACCGTCCATGAGTCAGCATTTTGCCTTTCAAGCAGAATTTCGTTATTTTCTTTATCTACCAAGAAAATTTTATTTACAGCAGCGGTATCTTTTACCGCAAAATCGCGTAACACGGTAAGTGTGGATTTTTTTTGCTCTATAACAAATTTGGTTTTTCCCTCAACATCAGTCTTTTTTATTTCATAACGGGTAAAAAACAAAATCACCGCGATAATAAGTAAAACCAGAAAACCAATTAGAAATATCAGGTTGATTCTTTTCATCTTTATATAGTTTACAAGATTTCTAAAAATTAATTACTAAGCGTTTTTTTATCTTCCGCTGCGTTTCTCCTTATAATTCAAAACCAATTTATGAATCACTTTATTGCTTAACAAAAAATGATTAGGTGTTGTTTTTATTTTATAGGTAAAAATCATCTTGAATATTTGTATTTCCTCAAAAAAATGAGGATAACACCCAGCAAGACAATAACAACAACGGGAACAACGGTATTAAACACAGACCAAAACATGCCTTGCTCCCGGACTTTCCCTTTATCCAGCAAGCGCAATTTTATTTCTCTCATTCTTAATTTGATCAATTCCTGATCTCCGCAAAGGTAATTTACTGCATTCATGAGAAACTCCTTATTGCCGGGGGTAAATTGTTGATCATAATATTTATCTGCTCCCAATTGAAAAGGCTCTTTTCTTTCGCCAACTTTTCGAACATAATTCCTTATCAAATCACCATCAGAAATGACAATCTGGCTGGTTGGTTGACTATACGGTTTAAAACCAATTTCCTCATTGGTCACAAACTCCGGTGGGATACGCATATCAAAGTTGGAACGGAATCGGCCTTCAAGCAAAACAGCAATGGGTTGTTTCCCCTGGTTAAAAAGCCTGATTGGCGGGGGACGTTCTAACATATCCAACGATACCTCCACTGGCACACCAAGGGTTCGACTATATTCAGATGTATTAAGCAAATATGTTTTCTCAATGTCATCATCTTCCCCTACTGTGTCGATACTGCTTAC
Source organism: uncultured Bacteroidales bacterium (assembly GCA_964615585.1). Classification (GTDB taxonomy): domain Bacteria; phylum Bacteroidota; class Bacteroidia; order Bacteroidales; family ML635J-15; genus JAQIBY01. The sequence goes on from CAZTNS010000048.1 coordinate 16,958, forward strand.
AAACTGGGTTCTGATAATCGACACATTTTTGTTGATAATGTGGTTGTTCTCAGATGATATTGCAGGGAAAAACAACCATTGTCTCGGCTCAAATTGTGGTTGACCGCCACGCTGATTGACAGTAACCGGAATACTGAGAGAATTAAGATCCTGTATCAGGTCAGGATTGATCCGTACACCATAATTAAACAAAAGATCATCCATATTAATATCCCGGATCAAGGCCATGCTGGATGGTTTATCAACAAGGCTGTCCATACTCATACCCATCCATTCAATAAGCCAGAGGACTTTTCCTCCGTTCATAATGTACTGATCAAATATGAATTTATCTTTTTCACTCACCCGCTTTGTTGGTTTGGCTACCACAACAGCTTCATAATCATCAAGGACTCCAAGTACACCATCTATAGAGAGTCTTTCAATTTTATAGAATTCACTTAGGGACATCATAATATCTGTGGTCTGATACTCATCCAATTCACCATGTCCTTCGATGAAAGCAATTTTTTTAACTTTGGCATTTACAAGGCGCATCATCCCCTGCACAAATTTTTGCTCCATTCTGCCGATGGATTTATTGATCTTTTTTACAGTTCCGTCAACACCCGCATTTTCGAGGAAATTAACAGGGTACTCCTTTCCTTTATAGGAAAGAATAGCCCCGGGAAAAACCAATTGCTGACTGGTAGAACCAGGGCCGCCTTGCTGCACATTTGTAGGAACAAGGCCTTTTTCTTCAAGTTGCTGGAATATTTTATATTGTATCTCCCTGTCTTTTTCTTCAAAAGGATTTATAAACTCATACTCAATTTCAGGGCTGTAACGTCTGAAATCATTGAGCATTTCACGCACTTTACGTTGTAATTTAAGCATATCGGCAGACATTTCGTCAGCATCCAGATAGACTTTTACGTACATTATATCATCCAGGTTTTCGAGAATTTCAATGGATGTATCCGATAATGAATGCCTGTTTTCTTCAGTAAGATCAATTCTGAGATACCAGATTGATCCAATAAAATTAATCAATGCAATAATAAATAACAGAAGAATTATCTGAATTATATATTGTTTTTTGAGTTGTTTCCGATCCATAATCATCTTCTATTTCCATTTACGACTTTCAAGCACAAATTTTGTACTCAGAATAAATATGCTAATGACACTCAAGAAATATAGTATGTCTCTTGTATCAATCACCCCCCTGCTAATAGACTGGTAATGATAATTGATACCCATAGAATCAACAAAACTGCTAAAAGAACCACCGGCTACCAGTTTGCTTAATTCGCCAAAACCAATATACATAACAAAACATAAAACAACAGCCAACATAAAAGAAATAATCTGATTTTCTGTCAGTGACGAAGCAAACAGCCCAATGGCTGTGTAAATTGCAGCAAGAAAAAACAATCCGATATAAGAACCGGCTATGGCTCCAGCATCCATGTTTCCGGACACTTTTCCCAAAACATATATGGAAATCAGATATAATAATGTAGGCAACAAAGCAATGATGACCAGCGCCAAACCTGCCATGTATTTAGCAAAGACAATCTGAAACTCCGATATGGGCCTTATCATCAAAAGCTCCATGGACCTCATGCGCTTTTCGTCAGATATCAGCCTCATTGTAACAGCGGGAACAAGAAACAAAAATACCCAGGGTGACATAATAAACAGTGTATCAATATTGGCATGTCCTGCATCAAGAACATTCATCGGACCATGAAAAACCCACATTATCAAGCTATTGATTATAAGATACAGCACAACTACCAAATATCCTGTGACAGAACTGAAAAAAGATTTAATTTCCTTTTGTAAAAGTGTCCACATATTTTAGAAATTTAGCCTCAAAATTAATTGTTTTTATAGAAACAGAACGTAAAATGTTGGGAAATATTTACTCCGCTTAAGTAATTAAGATCATTTTCTGTTGAAAGAAACATAATGTCTGCTTTGATGTGAGTATGTTCTATTATCTCTATTCAGCAACCTGCCTGCCTGCGGAAACCTTCATGATTCGCTAGTGTCATCAACACATCTACAATCCGTTCAGCGGTGTGGCCGTCCCATTTATCGGGAATGGCACCGGTTTTCCAGTTGCCTGAAAAGAGTTTTTCCATGGCCGGAGCAATGGCTTTTGGGTCGGTACCTACCAACTCGTTGGTGCCCATGCTGATGGTTTCCGGGCGTTCGGTGTTGTCGCGCAGGGTCATGCAGGGTACATGCATCACGGTGGTTTCCTCGGTGATGCCTCCTGAATCGGTGATCACTGCTTTGGCGTGTTTTACCAGATAGTTGAATTCCAGGTAAGCCATGGGTTCTGCCATATGGAGGCGATGGTGACTGATGCCCAGGTTTTTCATAATTTTGGCCGTGCGTGGATGTACAGGAAATATCACCGGTAAATTGCGGCTGTTGTTCATGATCTCAGCTATCATCTCCCGCAGCTTGTCTTCTTCGTCCACATTGGCAGGACGGTGCAGTGTCATGACAATATATTGCTTCTCCGACAATTGTAACTCATCCCAAACGGGTGGTTTTTTGAAATGCGATTCCTGTGCCAACAGGGTGTCTATCATGGTGTTGCCAACCAGAAAAATTTGTTCTTCTTTCACACCAAGATGCCTGAGATTTTCATTGGCAAGCTCTGTGGTGGTGAAGAAATAATCCGTAATGGAATCCGTCACAATGCGGTTGATTTCCTCGGGCATGCTGTAATCGCCGGAGCGGATGCCACCTTCAATATGCGCCACTTTAGTGCAAAGCTTTTTAGCCGTGATGGAACATGCCATGGTGGAAGTAACATCACCTACCACAATGACTAAATCACTGGGATTTTCCATCAGGTCTTTTTCAAATCTTGTCATGATATTTGCGGTTTGCTCTGCCTGCGTGCCTCCACCTGCTCCCAGATTAACATCCGGTTTGGGAATGGCCAGTTGCTCAAAAAAGGCATCCGACATGTACTTGTCGTAATGCTGGCCGGTATGAACCAGACGGGAGTCTATTGCTGCGCCTGCTGCCTGCTTTTTCTGTATGGCATGGATCAGCGGTGCAATTTTCATGAAATTGGGACGTGCGCCTGCTATGAGGGTGAGTTTCATGTTATTGAATTTTTTGTTTGATGTTATTGTTAATAATATGATTTCGAGGCGGAACCGGTGACTTCGAGACGATCCGCCGGTTGGCAAATCCCTCAGTCACCTTTCGATCGTATTACCTTTTTCGATGGTGGTAGGTGGCTGAGCGAAGTCGAAGCCACCGGCATCTGAGCAAAGTCAAAGCCACCGGATCCGAAGCTACCGATGTTTACAATGTCACATGCGGGACTTTTTCCCAGTTAATTTTTTCATTGGCTTCATAAATGTCCATGAAATGAAAATCTTTTGTCCATTTCAGGAATTTGCGTTCGGCCGTTTTTAAGCCAACGTAAGATTTGAATTTCCGGGAAGACGGCAAATCTTTTATC
>CAZTNS010000049.1:0-18813 GCA_964615585.1 uncultured Bacteroidales bacterium
GCTTACAGCCTGCTTGATATCACAAAGACTTCACCACTTGGGACGATGTCCCAAGTTCCGATATCTCAGGCTTTCAGCCTGGACATAATAATATACAAGGGGCCTTGAATAATCCCACTACTGGTTTATGCTTAACCTTGCCTTTAGGTTCATATTACAACAGGTGTTTTTACACGGAAGTAAAAGTATGGCAGGCTTTTGGTCACTATATATTGCTTATCTGATGATATGAGTAGAAGGTGTACATATCTGAAAAAGGGAAGTTTGCAATAATTTCATCTGGATACCCTTCAATTAATATTTGCAGCAAGCCTGAAAGGCTTGGATAACCCAACTTGGGGCAACGTCCCAAGTTAAGCTATCACGATAGAAATAAAAGGCTGAAAGCCTTAGATAAACTACCCCAGGCAGTTCCACGAGCTCACTTCGATTATACTTACTTCGATAAGTTCACTTCGGCGCACCACACATGGCTTACAGCTTTTACACAATAATCTAACAATTGCATATAATAATTTTAAAACGTCTCGATTAATCATTTTGATATGCAATTGGTAAAATATTCCACAGAAATTGCAGTAGAACCCTTATTAATAATATTCGTGTTATTTTTGGCAGAAAATCCCAAACCTGTGCCGACGTATGACGGTAAGAAAAAATCATGATACGCTACCACCTGTTGATTTGTTTATCATGCTACTCAAAATATTGATTATCCCTTCCGATTCGCGGATGTCTTTTGATATTTTAGCAAGAGTAAGATATGTCCCAATAATTAGTGTCCGTCAATAATATAAGAAACGCTTTATTTTGAAAATCCCAAACTCAAAATCCAAATTCCAAAATAAAAACCAATTTCTAAATCCAAATTTTTCAAACTAATTGCTATGTATTGCGCTCCTCACCGTAGCTACAGCTACGTTTATGGTGCTCATGTTTGTGCTTCCCGCATCTGTCATATACTTCAACCCATCGTTACGCAAACTACTTACGGATTTAAGAATCAGATTAAAATAACAGACAAAAAAAACCACCAATGAATACACCGGTGGTTTTTCAGAAAGGTTGAAAACGTATTTATTTTATTTTAGCAAAGTGATCATAAAAATATGGCAATGTCTCAATGCCTTTATAGAAATTGAAAAGGGGGTAATTTTCATTCGGGGAGTGGATGGCATCCGACTCCAGGCCGAAGCCCATCAGTATGGATTTAGTACCGAGCACTTTTTCAAAAGTTGAAATGATGGGGATACTTCCACCGCTGCGGAATGGCACAGGTTCTTTACCGAAAGTTTTGGTAAATGCTTTTTCGGCAGCCCGGTAAGCAGGCAAATCAATGGGACAAACATAACCATATCCGCCATGGAGGGTTTCTACTTTCACCTTTACGGATTTGGGGGCAATGGATTTGAAATGCTCTTCAAATATTCTGGATATTTTTTTATAATCCTGGTCAGGCACCAAACGGGTAGAAATCTTTGCATGGGCAGTGGATGGCAATACGGTTTTAGCCCCTTCGCCGGTATATCCACCCCAGATGCCACAAACATCCAGTGTCGGACGAATGCCGGTGCGCTCCATGGTTGTGTAGCCTTTTTCGCCATGCAATGCTTCCACATCAATGGCTTTTTTATAAGCTTCTTCATTAAAGGGTGCTTCAGCAAGTTTTGCCCTTTCTTCATCACTCACTTCCTGCACATCATCATAAAAACCGGGGATGGTAATTTTGTTGTCCTCATCGGTAAGGGAAGCAATCATTTCGGACAGAATATTTATGGGGTTGGCTACGGCACCACCAAAAAGACCGGAATGCAAATCATGGTCGGGCCCCTGCACTTCAACTTCCCAATAAGCCAGTCCTCTAAGACCGGTAGTAATGGAAGGAATATCCTGGGCAATCATGCTTGTATCAGATACCAATATAATATCTGCTTCAAGCATGTCTTTGTGTTCTTCACACCACGGACCAAGGCTTGGTGAACCAATTTCTTCTTCCCCTTCAATCATAAATTTCACATTGCAGGGGAGTTTATCATTTTTAACCATGAATTCAAATGCTTTTGCATGCATGAATGCCTGTCCTTTGTCATCATCGGCGCCGCGGGCCCAGATTTTCCCATCTTTTATAACCGGCTCAAAGGGTTCGGTATTCCATTTTTCGATGGGATCAACCGGCATAACATCATAATGGCCATATACCAGCACTGTAGGTTTGGCGGGATCAATGATTTTTTCACCGTAAACCACCGGATTACCCTTACTGGGACTTACTTCTGCTTTATCGGCACCAGCTTCAAGCAGCAATTTCTTCCAGTGTTCGGCACACTTCACCATGTCGTCTTTGTGTTCTTTAATAGAACTGATGGATTGAATCCGTATCAGTCCAAACAATTCGTCAAGAAATCTGTCTTTGTTTTGTTCAATGTAATTTTTTACGTCGTCCATAATTAATGTGTATTTAGTGTTTGTTAATAGAGTTATTTCGGATTTTGTGATTTTTGATAACCAATCATTCGGACATTATTTAATTTAATATTCACCCCTGTATGCTCCTGAAAAATAGATGTGGAATCTCATCCCAACACATTGGTGGTACTTGTTGAAACTGCCATATAATGATGTTCCAATGCCCACATCATAAAAGAATTTATAAGTCAATTGCACTTCGGGAATGACACCAAGTGCCAGATATTTATCAGCAACGTGAGGTTCATCAGGACGGGCAACACTGCCATAAGCAAGTGTCGGCGATATAAAAAAGGCGAAATTAAAATGGTTTAGTTCGTGCCGGATTCCAATGCCGCCAACAAAATCATTATGAAAAGTAATATTATTCAAGCGGTTATTGAGAAAAAAAGTTTCATCGGTATAATGGTATCCAATTTTAAAATAAACAGGCTTATACCTGAAATGGTATGCTATTGCCATATTAAGATGATTTTCATCAAGCGAAGTGCTGTAACCGAAACCAAAGCCAGCCGTAAGCCAGTTGCTTCCTGTTTGATATATCCTATCCCCTACCCTGATTTTCCCAAAACGCCTTTCCCATTTGCTTAAAGGTTCAGTAGAGCGTACAGGCTTATTTTGTGCATACAAACTTGTTGCTGTCATCAAAAACAAAAAAAGAAATATGCCTGCAATTTTTTTCGCCATTGTGTTTTAAAAACCCATAAAGATAATACAAAACAAACGCATGTTAGACCTTTTTGTTATTTTTTTTGCAGTGAAAATCTTCAGCCGCTATTTCCAATTCGGCATACCACTCTGTTCCAAACCGACGGATAAGAGCTTCTTTCACAAATTTATACAAAGGCAGATTCTGACTTTTTCCTTGTTGCAAAGCTGGCCGGCAAATATCCCAGGCATCATAATTAACAGCAGTAAAATCGGGGTATATTTTGACCCTGACCGGATATAAATGGCAGGAAACCGGTTTCTGAGTATCAATTTGCTTGTCATTATACAGTTCTTCAATCACACATTTGGTAATACCATGTTCCTGCACAGCAAAAATACATTCTCCTGAATTCTCATGGATCATTGCCACCAGTTCGTCTTCCTGATCAACAAAGCTCAAACCACAACGATCGGCGCGTTCAACGGATTCCGGTTTCATATATGGTTTAAGTATCGGGAACAATGTTTTTAACATGCGATGTTCTCTCTGGGTGATCGGAGGGCCGGAATCTCCCTGCACACAACATGCTCCTTTACATTCAGACAAATTGCATGAAAATAACACATCAATCAGGTCGCGGCTTACAAGGGTATTTTTTATGGGAATCATATTATAAATATCCAACAATTAATTTATCACCAGCACTTTACCATTCATTTCTTCCGGTTGCTCAAATCCCATCAATTTCAGTATGGTAGGAGCTACATCAGCCAGGCGCCCGTTTTTTATTTTTGAAAAACGCTCTGTAACAGCAATCACCGGCACAGGATTCAATGAGTGTGCTGTGTTTTCACTGCCATCCGGATTAACGGTGTTGTCAGCATTGCCATGGTCAGAGATAACCAGGGCATCGTAACCATGTTCAACAGCCGCAGAAATCACTTTTTTAAGCTGTTTATCCACTGTTTCAACAGCTTTCATGATGGCTTCATAAACACCGGTGTGACCAACCATATCGCCATTGGCAAAATTAAGGCAAATAAAATCATGTTTTTCAGATTTTAATTCCTCAACCAGTTTATCAGCTACTTCAGGAGCACTCATTTCGGGTTGCAAATCATAGGTTGCCACTTTGGGCGATGGAACCATAATCCGCGATTCTCCTTCAAAGGCTTCTTCACGGCCGCCACTGAAGAAAAATGTAACGTGGGCATATTTTTCGGTTTCTGCGATGCGGAGTTGTTTCAGTTTTTTTGACGACAAAAATTCACCAAGTGTATTTTTGACGTTTTCTTTTTCAAAAATCACATCTATTCCTTTAAAAGCCTCATCATACCGTGTCATTGTCAGGTATTTGAGAGGGATGGTGTGCATTCCATGTTCCGGCATGTCTTTTTGTGTCAGTGCAACGGTAATTTGACGAAGGCGGTCAGTACGGAAATTAAAAGCCATTACCACATCACCTTCATTGATTGTACCACGTGGTTTTCCTTTATCATTTACCAATACCACGGGTTTGATAAATTCATCGGTAACGCCGTTATCATACGATTCCCGGATGGCAGATAAAATATCACCGGATGTTTTACCTTTGCCATGTACCATAGCATCATAGCCGGCTTTTATACGCTCCCAGCGTTTGTCTCTGTCCATGGTATAATATCTGCCTGACAGGCTTGCAAATTGTGCCGGGGTATCTTTGATTTGTTTTTTTACGTTTTTGACATAACCCAGGCCGGATTTTGGATCTGTATCACGACCGTCTGTCAATGCATGAATGAATACTTTGCTAAGCTTGTATTGTGATGACATTTTGCATAAGGCGACAAGGTGTGTATCCATAGAATGCACGCCACCGGGTGACACCAAACCAAGGAAATGCACGGCTTTGTTTTGTTTTTTGGCATACTCCATGGCTTCATTAAGCTTTTTGTTTTTGAAAAAGCTGCCATCTTCAATGGCCAGGTTAATTTTTACAAGGTCCTGGTAAACAATCCGGCCGGCGCCAATATTTAAATGGCCAACTTCTGAATTACCCATTTGTTCTTCCGGCAAGCCAACGTTTTCGCCATGAGCCATCAATTTTGCATTGGGATATTTTTCCCGGATCGAATCAAAAAACGGTGTATCAGCCTGCGAAATGACATCTCCTTTGCTGCCATCACCTAAGCCCCATCCGTCTAAAATAACCAATAATGTCTTTTTATGTTTTTGTTTTGTCATACATCAAACTATGTTAATCAATTAAAAACATAACAAAGGTAAACAAAAAGATGTTCAGGTACTCAAAGCCTTCATGAAGATTAAAGAATTTTTGATAGCGAAATACAGATGTATTCAGGATCAAGTTAAAAACAGCAATGTGGATTTGAGGTCATGATAAATATCCTTATCTTTAAGGTTTAAAATATAGATGCTCATGAAAACAAATAAAGTGTTGATTTTCATACTCCTGGTATTTGTTTACACCATATCATTTGCTCAGATGACAGATGAAATTCCCGAATTGCAAACTGCCGGAATATCCTACATAGTAATGGATGCAGAAACAGGAAAAACACTTAAAGCACACAGGGAACATGTAAGCATGACACCGGCTTCAACCATAAAAATCATAGCAACGGCAGCAGCCATAGACAAATTTGGCCCGGAGCATTGTTTTGAAACAAAGCTGGCCATACAGGGAAACCTTGAAGACGGCATATTGAATGGCAATGTATATATTCTGGGCAACGGAGATCCAGCCCTGGGTTCCATACGTTTCCAGCACCATTATTATGGCCCTTTTTCATTTTTAAAACGATGGTCTGAGGCTATAGAAGATACTGGTATTAAAAGAATTGATGGCAACATTGTTGGGTCGGAGAACCAAAATTTACTAAACAAAATTCCGCGCACATGGATATGGGAAGACATTGCCAATTATTATGGAGCATCTCCTTCGTTGCTTAACATATATGAAAACACATATCAGATAAGTTTTGATACCGGCAACAAGCCGGGTGATACAACAACAATCAAAAAGATCACCCCTGATGATCTGAAAATAGAATTCCGGAATGATGTTATAGCCTCGGACGGCGGTGGTGACAAGGCATTTATTTTTGGCATTCCGGGGACTCAACAACGGATAATACGCGGAACGCTTCCTGCAGGACATGATAATTTCATCATCAAAGGCGCTATCCCCGATCCGGCTTTGCTGGCAGCCAAACACCTCAGGGATGAACTAGAGAAAAACGGAATCAACGTGACAGGAAATGCCACCACAGGGATACCGATGCCAAAAACAGAAACCATACATACACTAAAATCCCCACCGCTGCAAGACCTGATCAAACTTACTCACTATAAAAGCATTAATCTGTATGCCAACATGATCGGTTTATTGTTCAGTGAAGAGCGCATCACGGATAAAGCCCTGGAAAACCTCATTACTTACTGGAATGAAAAAGGGCTGCGGACAGAAGGCATGAAGCTTGAAGATGCCTGCGGATTATCCGGGTTCAATCAAGTATCAGCGTTTCAACTGGCTTATGTTTTAAAATACATGAACGATACAGAATATGCGGATGAATTTAAAGCTTCGTTGCCCGTGAGCGGAAAATCAGGAACGCTAAAATATTTTGGCCGGAATTCGGATTTTCAATCCAAATTCCATGGCAAATCCGGCAGCATTAAGCGTGTAAGTTGTTATGCAGGATACCTGGAAACAAACAGCGGGAAAAATGTGATCGTGGTAAGCATGATAAACCGGTATGATAATTCATCAGGCACAATCAAAAAAATACAGGCTGATTTCATTGAAAAGATTTATTTGGATTACTAATCCCTCTTATTTGCAAACGGGGAAGGGAAGCACATATTTAATCATCTGAAAATTTCTTGATCAACCTGCGGTAAACTGAAAACACACGCGCTCTCGAAACAAATCCAACGTATTTATTTCCATCCACCACAGGCAGGTTAAAATTGCCTGTTTCCTGAAACTTTTCAGCCACTTTTTCCATGCTGTCATTAATGGATACAAGGTAAGGTTCCGGAGATATCATGATATCTTTTACATTAACTTTATCGTATAGCTCGGATTTAAACATAATCTCTCGTATATCATCAAGTACCACAATGCCTCTCAATTCATTGGCATCATTCAATACCGGGAAAATATTACGGCTTGATTTTTCTATTAGTTTTACCAGGTCGCCCAGCATATCCTCTTCATACACTTTTTTGAAGTTGGTTTCAATGAGGTTTTCAATGTTCATCATAGATAACATGGCTTTATCTTTATGATGCGTCATAAGTTGACCTCGTTTTGCAAGCTGAATGGTATAAACTGAATTTGGTGTGAACACCTTAACCGTAGCATAAGAAATGGCAGATACGATCATCAGTGGAACAAACAATTCGTAACCTCCTGTAATCTCAGCAATTAAAAATATCGCGGTAAGCGGGGCGTGAATAATTCCTGCAATGGTGCCGGCCATGCCAACGAGTGCAAAATTTGTGGTTGAAATATTCCATCCAAGTTGGTTGACCACCATGCTATACATCAAGCCCATATTAGCCCCAAGAAAAAGAGAAGGTGCAAAAACCCCCCCTACACCTCCACTGGCAAAAGTAACGCTAGTTGCAATAACCTTAAAAAATAAAACAGCGACAAAAATGATGATTACAGCAGCAAAATTACCTCTGAATTGATAATAAAATGTATTGTCAAATAAATGCAAAGAGTCACCATTCAATGCAGCGTTGATAACTTCATATCCCTCGCCGTAGAGTACCGGCATCAAAAAAATCAACAAACCCAAAATAAAACCACCTGTAAGAAGTTTGACAATCCAGGACTGCATCTTTTCAAAAATACTGCCAACGTACATATACATTTTTGTAAAATACACAGAGAGCAAACCAGTGAATATACCAAGGATAATGAAAAAAATTACACCGGATATATCAAAGCTATCAGCAATGGCTACAGGATATAATACATTCTGCCCCATAAACAGGTATGAGGTAATTACCGCAGCTGATGAAGCCAGCAAAAGCGGTACCAATGATGCCATAGTCAGGTCAAGCATGATTACCTCAAGCGCAAAGACAATGGCTGCAACAGGGGCTTTGAATATGGCAGCCATCGCACCTGTGCAGGCACATCCCAGCAACAAAATAATTTGTTTATAATTCAGATGAAAAAGACGGCCAATATTGCTCCCATAGGCGGCACCTGATGCTACCGTTGGCCCCTCCAGTCCGACCGACCCACCAAATCCCACTGTTAAAGCAGAGGTGATGATACTTGAATACATGTTGTGCGGCCGGATTTTACCTTTTGTTTTACTGATGGAAAACAACACTGTGGGTATGCCGTGTCCCACTTTTCGTTTTATCACATAATTAACAATTATCAGGACAAGAAATATCCCTATAACGGGATAAAATATAAACAATAAATTTTCAGAATCAGCGGAGAACCAGTCTTTAAGTAATTTTTGGATCAGGTGTACAGAATTCTTGATGATCACAGCTACCAATCCTGCTGTGACTCCAACCAAAATAGCCATTGCAGCCATAAATACCCTGTCGCTGACATGGCGTAATCTCCAGATCAAAAATTTCTTTAGCCAATCTTTGATTTTGGAATTTACTGTGTATTTTATGTCAGTCAAAAATTTCACGCGTGCAAATTTAATATTATCCATAAAACAAAAATATTTATCTTTGCATTTATTAATTGTTGCATCTTTGTTTTAAGATACTAAATACTATTTATTTAAAAATACGCTAAAGAAGTTTATTTTGTTTTTATTAAGTTTTTTTGTATTTTTACATAATTAATTAAAACTAAAGGATTTTTCATTATGAAAAATATAATCTGTTTGATGAGCTTATTATTTGTGCTAATCGCGCCACTTCCGGCACAAAATGAAGAAATAAAAAAACTGGAGGATTTCAGTGAAAAACAAAAAACCACACTCGAATACAGTGAAGATGATATGGTAAATATTCCGGGTATGGACATCAGTATGGCACCTCCATCCCACTTTGAGTACGATGAATCTCTACCAGGATTTTTACATAAAGGTACCTCTGCCAGCATTCAGATTTTGGAAGTCCAGAACATAAAGATGGAAACAGTTACCAAATCCCTTACTGAGACCTATTTTGAACAACAGGGATTTCAGCTTGAAAAAGAATCGGTATTACTGCTTGATAACGGAAAAAAAGCAAAAATATACCTGACAAATTACAATGTAAACGATGAAGATTATCAACGTATTTTTTTCTTTACAGGCGGAAAAAACACAATCTGGATAAATGTCAATTATCCCGCAGTTGTTAAAGACCTTATTTATAAACCAATTATTTCAAGCCTTAAAACCATAAAACATAACTAATCATGAGCAAAAACGTTTCAATATTACTAATTGTTGCATTTGCCGTTTTTCAAAGTATCAATGTTTCAGCTCAGAACAACACGCTCCAACATTTTATTCATTATTCAGCGTATGAACAAAACATGTGGGGGCCTGATTCTTCTTATGACATAGATATTGATTACACATTTTTTGATGTTGACATTGATGAACAATGGGGATTTACCGAGATCACCAGCATTTTTGGACAACAATTCGGGGTTGGTTTTGTAACAGGCATTGAAACTATACTGGCATCATCATACACCGCCACAGGATTCAACACCGGTTCATTTGACATTGACTATCCGGTTTTAATAACACTGGATTTCCCCATTGAAGACAGTTTTGATTATGGCGGGCCAGCCACCATACATACCTGGTACGAAGTACAACCCGGTTGGCAACTGGAAACCCATTTTCCACCCGTTGGTGTAACTACACTGGACCTGGAATACATGATCAACCCATACATGGATTTCATTGTGTGTGTATTCGGATGCGACACCACACACCTTATTCCGGCAAGTGTACAGGTTCCCTATCATCACGATACACTATTCCATATTGATGGAAATTCTGACCCAAACTACGTGATTTATCCCTGCCTTGATAATAACGGCGAAGTTACAATGTGTCATGAATACAGTGATACAATATTTATTCCCGACTATTTTGACATAGGTTTAACAGCAGCCGTATCCCTGCCTTATGTTGAAACCGAAGATTACATTGAAAGCGGCACCCAATGTTTGATTGCATCGGGGGATAGCTTGTACATGGATGTAGAGCTTGATATTTTACATTTCATTCATTCAATGGCGGGCTTGATTCCACCTCCTGAAGGGCCACAAATACAACAAGCCATTGATTTTCTGAACGACACAATTACGTTTCCTTACCAAACTTCAATGGGAAACATCACTGCCGTTATTGCATACGATCTTTTATCTGCCTATTTTAATGTTTACAGTTATATGCACCAGGAAATCTCATTTTGTCCCACCATCTGGGCAAAGTTATCTTTCCCTGTTGAACTGCCTTATGAAATTACAGATCCCAATAACGGAAATGCTTTATTTGAAGATGGAATTAATGACACCATCGCAGTCCCCGTAGGTCATGATCTTACAATCACCTACCCATGTCATGGAACTGCTCCTTATGAAGATTCTATGTGTATAGGGGTGGCATATGACATCACGCCAACCGTTACCAACCATACCTGGGACAGCATTGCTTTTGAGATAACCATTGAGGCTTTAACAGTGTCAATAACAGTGGATTTACCATTTAAAAAAGCAATAGAACCGGCAACACTTCCGGGATTTGAGTTGCCTGAACTCATGGCTGAAAACAATACAGGAATTTATGCTTCAGCCCCTCCAATTCAATCCCCAGGAGTAGATGTAGAAGGTACTGAAAAAAATGCTGCCAAAAATCTCGGACCTTGGGAAATCGGGCCTTTGTTCGAATGGATCATTCCCATTGGAAATACAGACCTGACATGGTTCAATGAAACATGGGAAATGGAAAACTTCATCCAGGACACTGCATTTCCCGGAACATGCATTGTTCCTTTTGATAAATCCGAGCTTAACCTCAACATGTACATTGAGCAAGGCACCTTCTGTTATGGAGACAGTTTGGGACACATTTATGCACAGGCGACAGACGACCTTGCTCCTCTTACATATTACTGGAGCAATGGCGAAACCCATAGCGGGATTATGCACAGTCTTGATTCTTTACAGGCTGCACCAGGTTATTATTCGGTAACTGCCACTAACGATTACGGGTGTACTACAGAAGATGATTATACTGTTGAAATCAATCCACCCATCATTCACAGCCTTGAAGGAGAAGATATTTTATGTCATGGAATGCATACAGGTACAATCGCAGCCACAACATCAGGAGGTACACCGCCCTATTCCTATGAATGGTACCCGGGCGTAAACAACAACGGGCTAGGTCATGATACAGCAACCAATCTTTCTGCCGGCATGCATTATGTTACCATTTCTGACTGGACAGGATGTTCTGTGGTTGACAGCATTTACCTTAATGAACCTGCAACTGCACTCGCTGCTGATATTTCTTCCACACCCGTTGATTGTCACAGCGACGAAAATGGCAACATTACCATATCTCCTTATAACGGAACCCCTCCCTATTCAATTGATTGGGAAGATCCCAGTCTTAGCGGATATGCAATAGAAAACATAGCAGGAGGAACATATACTGTTTCCATTACAGATGCCAATGGATGTGTTTTAGAAGAAGACATTGAAGTTATTCAACCCGACAGTCTGGTCACCAATATTGCATCAACAAACATCACCTGTTATGGTGACGCGGACGGACAAATAGGGATTTATCCCGAAGGCGGGACCCCCCCATATTCTTACCGCTGGTTTCATGACCTCACCATCGATACAGATACCCTGAACAACCTTCCACCAGGCTTTTACTTTGCATCTGTTACAGATGATCATGGCTGCGTAGATACCATATCAGCTTATATTACACAACCTGACACCTTAGACCTCATTGTCAATATTCAAAATACATCCTGTCAGGGATTGTATAACGGATGGATATCAATTTCCCCACAGGGAGGCACACCACCATACACCATTGAATGGGAAGGCCATCCCGAATGGTATAATGTTGATTCGGTACATCACCTGAATGCAGGAATTTATCCCGTTAGCATTACCGATTCACATGGATGCGAGTACGTTGAAGAAATTGAAGTTACAGAACCTGATAATTTATCTGTCCAGTTTACAGATATCAACAATATTTCATGTTACGGCCTTGAAGATGGATCCGTGATTGCTGACGTATCAGGAGGAACAGCACCTTACGAATACAATTGGACAAACGGAATTAATTATGACGACAGCCTTGCATACGATCTCATTGCCAATGAAGAATATGCTGTTACCATTACTGATGCACATGATTGCCAGGTGCAAAATTACATCACGTTAAGCCAACCTGACCCACTTGAACTGGAAAATCTCACTTCTGAACCTGTAGAATGCGGAGTTTCAGCAGGATCAGGACATGCAGAAGCTGACGGAGGCACCGAACCATATACCTTTGACTGGAGCAATGGAGAAACAGGACCAGACCCTGTTGATCTTCCTATGGGAACTGTTTTTGTCACTGTGACGGATGCACATGGATGCAAAGACACCAATAGCATAGAAATTGGGATAACTGGAAACATTAATGCACAGGCAGACATTATTGATGAAATATTATGCTATGGAGATTCAACTGCAAGGGCATATGCAGCATTGCCGGACGGTTTTCCTCCAGTCACATTTGTCTGGTACAATGAAGATGATGTGATAATCAATGAAGACGACACTGCAAGTCATCTGCCGGCCGGAACATATCATATTTTTGCCCAGGATGTTTATTTCTGTTCCGATACAGTACAACTTATCATCGAACAACCTGACAGCATTAATGCCGGGTTAGAACTTATATCCCCTTCCTGTTCAGCTGTTCCTGATGGTAAAATATTAACCGATGTAAGCGGAGGCACATCACCATACAACTATGCCTGGTCAACCGGATCATATGAGTCTGAAATTACAGACGTCAGAGACGGCACGTATTTCCTGACCATCACCGATTATCATGACTGTACAAAAGAACTCAGTATTGATCTTGAAGAAGAAGAATATTGTGTCATTGTTCACAATACCATTACTCCCAATGGAGACGGCAAAAATGACACATGGGTTGTTGAAAATATCGAAGAGTTTTCGTATTCCGAAGTTTGGATATATAACAGGGATGGCAGAGAACTGTTTAATGTCCAGGGTTATAAAAATAACTGGGATGGAACTTATAATGGTAATGATCTGCCAGATGGCACCTACTTTTATATCATTGACCTTGGGAAAGGTAAAGATTTAATTAAAGGACACTTAACAATCATCCGCTAAGCATGAAAAAATTTGTATTTTTATTTATAATATTCTTTGCATGTTACAAATCCGGTCATACACAGCAACTGCCTCAATTCAGACATGCAGCATTTTCACAATTTTATTACAATCCGGCTTATGCAATGGATCCGGATAAACCGGACATCTTAATCAATCACCGCAGTCAGTGGACAGGATTTGAAGGATCACCCACAACATCAAGCCTTTCCGGCACCTATGGTTTTCTGGATGATATGGCAGCCGGTCTTACGGTATGTAACGATTTCATTGGTGCCACTAAAAATCTGAACCTGACTTTATCCTACGCTTACAATCTTAAAATCAATAATGAATGGGATATGAATTTTGGGATTGCCTGGTCTTTTATGCAAACTCAAATTGACGGTTCCAAAATTGACCTTTACCATGATGATGATGAGCTTGTTATGGAAAACATTTCCGGAAAAAGCTGGAAACCAGATGCAAACGCTGGAATAATGATCAGCAACAATATGTATTACGGTGGTTTTTCTGCCATGCAACTTTTTGAATCAAAATACAGGCTCTTTGATGATCAGGAAGGAAGTATCAGCGCACAAAGACATTATTTTATCACCGGTGGCGGACATTTTGCTGCTGGAAGAGAATCTAAGATTCATGCAGACATACTAACTCAACTTTCATCCGGGACACCTGCCCATGTAAATCTTACCGGGCTGTGGGAATACAACAACTCTTTAATTGCCGGATTATCATACAGTCTTGCAGACGCCATCGGGCTCAATGTTGGTTATCAATATAAAGATTTCCTTATTCTGTACTCATACGATATTATTACTACCCGTTTAATGAGTACATCAGGCGGTTCTCATGAAATAACACTTGGCTATCACCTCAATCTTGATCATAGTTCCCCCACATATCAGCCTATGTTTTAATTATCCTGGATATTATCTGCCTGCTAGGAACAAATTACGTGCATACAAGTAAAATAAATGGGATATAAGATTTTATGGGCTACTCTAAATCAGAGTATTTCAATTACATTTCTATCATCTCTTCAAAATTTCCTTCGCTGATAATTCGGATTCCATGTTTTTTGGCTTTCTCAAGTTTTGCCGGGCCAATGTTTTCACCTGCCAGCAAATAATCTGTTTTTGACGAAACTGATTGCACATTGTTGCCGCCATGCTTTTCAATCAAATCTTTCAATTCATCGCGGGAATGGTTTTCAAAAGTCCCTGAAATGACAATTTTTGCGCCATTGAGCTTATCAGACATGTGGGTCTCTGATTGTTCTGCTTTCATCTGTAATCCTTCTTCTGCCAGCCGTTCGACAATTTCCTGGTTTGAAGGCAGGTTGAAATAATCCACAACCGACCGTGCAATGGTACCCCCAATGTCACCAACGGAAGCAATTTTCTCTTTTGATGCAGCAGCCAGTTTATATATATCGGGAAAAGCTTTGGCCAACACCTTTGCTGTGGTTTCTCCCACATACCGGATGCCCAGGGCATAAATCACCCGGTGGTATGGCACGTTTTTGGCTTCCTGTATGCCGTCAATGATGTTTTGCGCCGATTTTTCTTTAAAACGATCCAGTTTCATGATGTCCTCTTTCCTGATGCTGAACAAGTCTGCCATGTTGTTAATGAGACCCTCCCTGATAAACAGGTCAACGGTCTCCTCTCCCATGCTGTCAATATCCATGGCTTTGCGGCTGATAAAATGCTTTATTTTACCGCTTATCTGTGGCGGACATCCGTTTTCGTTGGGACAAAAATGTTTTGCTTCACCTTCTTTACGGACAAGCTCAGTGCCACAAGCCGGGCATGTGCTGATAAATTGTATCGGTTTACTCTCTTTATCTCTGTTGGCTACGCCCACAATTTTGGGAATAATTTCCCCGCCTTTTTCCACATACACATCATCGCCGATATGCAGGTCAAGCAATTTTATCTGGTCGGCGTTGTGTAAAGAAGCTCGCTTTACAGTTGTTCCCGCCAGATGCACAGGCTTAAGATTGGCTACGGGAGTAATAGCGCCGGTACGCCCCACCTGATATTCCACCGACTCCAATTTGGTGATCACCTGCTCGGCTTTAAATTTATAAGCAATGGCCCATCGCGGTGATTTTGCTGTCATGCCAAGCTCTTCCTGAAGTGAAAAATCATTGACCTTAATGACAATCCCATCAATATCAAAATCAATGTCTTTTCTTTGTTTATCCCAATGTTCAATAAAATCAAAAATGTCGTTATATTCACTGGTCTTTACCATTTCGTCAGGCACCCTGAATCCCCATGTTTTAGCAAGTTTCAAACTGTTATAATGTGTTTTGGCAGGCGTATCACCGGGCACCAGGGAATATAGGAAACAATCCAGCTTACGCTTAGCCATTTCAGATGATTTCTGCATTTTCAAACTGCCGGCAGCGGCATTTCTTGGGTTAGCAAATGGTTCTTTGCCTTCTTTTTCACGTTGTTTGTTCAACTCATCAAACACAGGCCGTGGCATGTAAATTTCACCCCGGATCTCGAACAGTTCAGGGATGTTTTCACCCTGAATTTTGAGCGGAACGGAATGGATTGTACGCACATTACCGGTAACATCATCGCCATGGTAACCATCACCACGGGTAACAGCACGTGTCAACACTGCATTTTCATACGTCAGGCTGATGGATACGCCGTCGTATTTCAATTCGCACACATATTCGGGGTTTTGTCCCAATCCTTTATAAACACGTTGCATAAAGGCTTGCAACTCTTCTTTTGAATAGGTATTGTCCAGCGACAACATGGGAGAACGGTGTTTCACCTGCTCAAACTCCTGGTTGATATCGCGCCCCACACGCCTGGATGGGGAAGCAGGGTCATCGTATTCGGGATGTTTTTTTTCCAGTTCAATCAATTCATGCATCAACTGGTCATACTCAAAATCGGAAATTTCGGGCTGAGCATCCACATAATATTTTTTATTGTGGTAATTCAGTGTTTTTCGCAGTTCTTCAATTCTTTTTCCGGCCTCATCCATGGCATTTCTTTTCTTTTGCTTAACTGACATTCACATTATTAAGTTAACTGTAAATATTGTTTAAAGATAAAATTTTTCAGAGATTTGTACAAGAAACATCAGCGTATATTCGCAACGCAGAGCCGAAGTTAGCGTATTGGGTTATCGGCGTCGCTTTGAGCGACACCGACGCTAAGCTTAATAATTGGATAATGTTGTGATTTGCTCAAGTTACAAGCATCTATATTGAATATGTTGATGAAGCCATAGATGCAGCAAATAGAAAAGTAATTGATTATATCAGCAGAATAAGTCAGGATGTGTTCAACAACGAACAATAATAACCGTGTTATTATTACGGCTTAACCAGACAAGCAGTAAATCAGATTTAATATGAATGGCTTTTATAATTACCTGAAAGTTTATGAGGTTTATAATTAATAGGAATGCGTCCATCAGCATTAACAAAATATTTATCAACAAAGTGCTTAACAGCTTGATATTGATCAGAAAACCCTTTTGCTGAGGCGCTTCATATCTTTTCTAAATTAATTGGTGTATTCAACTTTCATAAGTAATTACATATCGTTTTCAAAATCATCCCAATTTGTAAATCTTGTAGTTTTACCGAGTTCGGCATCTTTCATTGCCTGGAGTGTTTCTTTATTCGGGGTATCAGGGTTGACTTTGATGTACTTACTTCTCTTCGACATCGCTATATCAATTTTACTGTTATACTTGCTTGCAAAGATACAAAATTTATAATTGATTGAAATAATAAATAACTTCCCTTATTCCTCCAAATATTTCTCAATCGTTTTCATAATATCTTCTGCAAACTTGCTGTAACGATGGCTTCATCGTTTCAAAGGCAAACTCTAACGACCTTATACCTGATGAAAATGAAGCATGAAGCAGCATTTGTTGTGATTTGCTTGCAAAATGTATCTTTGATGTATTGAATTACAACAGAGATTAACAAATATAACTTTAATAAACATGAAATCAGAAGCTTATTAAACGACAAAATGCCAAAACCGTAAGGTTCTGGCATTGAGTTGCGGCCTTGATGTTATCGCGGCCATTTGAGTGACAAATATAATCATAATTCGTTACAAAACAAATTATTTTTCAATGTTGACATTAACATACGATCAATTTAAACGTAAAATAAACAAAGAACAAAGACAGCTCAACATTCTCCTGGAGAAAAAACTCCCGGAGATCATTGGCCGTATGGCTGTGAAACGTTTTAAAGAAAACTTCCAAAATCAAGCCTGGGGACGCAAACCGTGGAAAGAAGTTAAGCGCAGGCAGGCAACATGGACTCGCAACGGCAAGCAGATCCCAAACCCCACAAAAGGAGCCGCCAGGACACGGTTGTGATTTGCTTTCAAAATGTATCTTTGATGTATTGAATTACAACTGAAGTAACTGTTGCGTGGAATCCTACCGTGTTGTGATTTGCTTGCAAAATGTATCTTTGATGTATTGAATTACAACACATCCTGAACAAAAGAGAAAAAGAAATCCGTTGTGATTTGCTTGCAAAATGTATCTTTGATGTATTGAATTACAACTGACAACCTGAAAAGTAAGTCAGTCGATAAAGTTGTGATTTGCTTGCAAAATGTATCTTTGATGTATTGAATTACAACATATGGTAAAGAATCCAATTGCAAAGCGCAGTTGTGATTTGCTTGCAAAATGTATCTTTGATGTATTGAATTACAACTTCACCTTTAATCGTGTTCCATGTGTGAGTAGTTGTGATTTGCTTGCAAAATGTATCTTTGATGTATTGAATTACAACCAGAAATCACCTTACAACGCTTACGTTTCGGTTGTGATTTGCTTGCAAAATGTATCTTTGATGTATTGAATTACAACTATCCTAATAAAATCAGGATACCTGTATGGGTTGTGATTTGCTTGCAAAATGTATCTTTGATGTATTGAATTACAACAGCACTTTGTTTTTATGACAAAGCACGCCGGTTGTGATTTGCTTGCAAAATGTATCTTTGATGTATTGAATTACAACGTAATGAACCAGCCGGCCATAAGTCCGGCAGTTGTGATTTGCTTGCAAAATGTATCTTTGATGTATTGAATTACAACCTTCATCATCTGATGTTTGAACTTTAAATTGTTGTGATTTGCTTGCAAAATGTATCTTTGATGTATTGAATTACAACGGAAAAACCCACTATATACAACAATTTTATGTTGTGATTTGCTTGCAAAATGTATCTTTGATGTATTGAATTACAACTGGTTATGGTGTGTAGTTCAGAGCTTGCCTGTTGTG
>CAZTNS010000049.1:18823-20245 GCA_964615585.1 uncultured Bacteroidales bacterium
GATGTATTGAATTACAACATGTTATCGTTTTTTTTATTTCCATGCCTGGTTGTGATTTGCTTGCAAAATGTATCTTTGATGTATTGAATTACAACGAGCAACAATTTCCGATCGTCTCTTTGCAAGTTGTGATTTGCTTGCAAAATGTATCTTTGATGTATTGAATTACAACAAACCACTGTATCAGCTCGAGGCCGGCAAGTTGTGATTTGCTTGCAAAATGTATCTTTGATGTATTGAATTACAACGCCAGTTCTTGAATTAACATATGGAAGTTCGTTGTGATTTGCTTGCAAAATGTATCTTTGATGTATTGAATTACAACAGTAATAAGATGATGATTGAACCTGAAATTGTTGTGATTTGCTTGCAAAATGTATCTTTGATGTATTGAATTACAACTTGTTGTGTTGTGTGGCTGCCGGCATCCCTGTTGTGATTTGCTTGCAAAATGTATCTTTGATGTATTGAATTACAACTCTTTTCCGTTACGCTGAGTTCCTGCTGTGGTTGTGATTTGCTTGCAAAATGTATCTTTGATGTATTGAATTACAACAAATTAAAATTATGAAAAATTATGAAAATTGTTGTGATTTGCTTGCAAAATGTATCTTTGATGTATTGAATTACAACAAGTGGCATGTTATCACATGCTGAAGGTAAGTTGTGATTTGCTTGCAAAATGTATCTTTGATGTATTGAATTACAACCTTTCTTCCCGGATGGTGGCACGTACATCAGTTGTGATTTGCTTGCAAAATGTATCTTTGATGTATTGAATTACAACGCGGAGGCGGAGGCGCCGGAGGCGGTGGGGTTGTGATTTGCTTGCAAAATGTATCTTTGATGTATTGAATTACAACCGATTATACACATCAAGCAACCCCGACGAGTTGTGATTTGCTTGCAAAATGTATCTTTGATGTATTGAATTACAACTGTTGTTGACAAATACCTAAAGCCAGGGGGTTGTGATTTGCTTGCAAAATGTATCTTTGATGTATTGAATTACAACCTATGCTGCATTTTAACCTGTGATTCAATACCTTATCAAAGCAATCAGAATTTAAAAACCGGTGTACGAAACACCGGTTTTTTGTTTTCATGGCATTTTCTAAGAATGCTAAAAAAGTTGCAACTGTTGAGCCTCTACCGGTTTTTCTTTTTCTTCTCTGCTGTAAAACAATTCCATCATGCCAAATTGCTTGTCGGTAATTTTCAATATGCCCACATGGCCTTGCTCGGGCAAAAGTGTTTTAACACGTTTGATGTGAACATCAGCATTTTCGCGGCTGGGACAATTCCGCATATAAATGGAAAACTGAAACATGGTAAAACCATCGTTTAACAAATCTTTCCGAAACCGCGATGCAGCCTTGCGTTGCTTTTTGGTTTCGGTTGGTAAATCAAAAAAAACTAATA
>CAZTNS010000050.1:0-20147 GCA_964615585.1 uncultured Bacteroidales bacterium
AAATTGCTATATTTGATTGCCAGTTAAAAAATCCAATGGGATTTTGGAAAAATAGCAAGTTAATAATCAAAAAATCTCCTCCTGCTACCATTGTAAAAAACATTCCAAAGATTAGAAGTCCAAAATTTCCAATCATAATCGCAATAATGGAAGGAACAATTCCCATAATAATAGCTGGTGTTATTACTCCTATAATATATTGTCTTACATTTAAAGCTTCCTTGCAGTGACAATACGGAGTTAGCATCTTCCATAATACTCCAAATTTTATTGACTTAAATCCTTCTTTTGCAAATTTAGCCCAAGTAATTCCATGTATTAATTCATGCAGTACAATTCCCAAAATTAGAATGCCGAAAATCAAAAGAAATCCCAAACCAGTTCCTTGAGGTCCCGCACCATCCAAAAATTGTTTGGTATCAAACTGAGGTCGCCAAATGAAATAAAAAGGCAAACCAAATATTAAACCTATTGGAATTAAAATCAAGATTCCAAACACATTAGCCCATACTAAATCAATTGTCAATTTTTCTTTTTTATAATTTTCTAACCCTTGCATTATATAGGTCTTTTAAGGTTACACACAACGGATGGGTATATGAAACGTTTGGCATTTCAAAGCGATTTCCTATCAAGTCGTTACAATGTTTATTAAGTGTACCGCCCTTAAAATTAGCACTATCCGCCAAATGTTTTATATACCGTGTTGTGCCGTCGTGCATTCATTATTAATTGTTAAATCAGTTTCATTAAAATTTCTTGTTCTATTGTCCTTTTATTTGATTTTATAATGTTTACTAGGTTTATGATTTCTTGATGTTCTTCAAAATTTACGCTTTTTACCTTATTGTCATTTAATTGTTTAGGATAATCCTTTCTATTATTTGATTTTGAAATTAGCGTTTCTATGTTGTTTGGAATGAAAAATTTACAATTTTTATCCCTTAGTTTATTCTTAAACTCTGTAATGTAAATTGCAATTGCTGATAAATCAAAATCCCCAAAATGTACATAACCATTAGGTATCCGTTGCAACCAATCTATATATGCATTATTATTGTAACGAAGTAGAAATATAGGCTTTATATCCTCAAATAAATGTTTGTAACGCTCTATTAAAGTAAATGTTTCTGTGTTTTCTATCCCGACAATTGTTATGTCCTTATCGATTTCAAGGGTCTTTTGATTTTCAATATATGCCCAAATGCCTTTTATTTCATTTAGATTTATTGCTTCGCTGTTAATCTTTATTGTTATAGGAATGTAAGATTTGAGAAAAAAACCATTAAATACCCGACCTTTTTTTGCTTTACTATTTGATGCAATTTTTGTTGCTTCGCTTCGTGTTGTTTCTTCTGTTTCAAGAAATTCAATATATGCATCTAAATCGTCTATGCCAATGGTACTAAGAAAAAGTAAAAGTTTTTCAGTATTAGGACAAATTACATATTTCGTTCTCTGAGTTGTAAAACTCAAACAGCCATCTTCAACAAATAGGTCTAATTGTTTTTTATTTATTGAAGAGGAAAATACTTTCCTAGGTATTTTTTCTTGTTGTATCAGTCGCTTTAACAAACGACAAAAAACTATTGTTAGTTTATTTTCGTTTGTCATAAATCAACCGTGTTGCTTGTGTGATACCATTTTGTTTCTCAAAGTTATACACATACTTATAAGCCAAAGCATCGTTTTCTTCGGGTGAACCAAAAACAACCCAAATCCCTCTACTACTTGCAAAACGTATCAATCCTTTAATATTTTTAGTATGTATTCGCCCAATTTCGTCCATAATACAATGCAGTTTAAAATCTCTAAATTTCGACTTCTTAGATGCGTTTTCTTTAAAGATGTTCAATAACATTATGTAAATCATTGCTTTGAGCAAAATATCTGTTCCATGCGAACCAACATCTGAAAGCTCTTTTTTCCAGCCCGTTTCTTTATTGTTCTGTTTTACACTAAATTCCAGCTCGAATATATCTTCTAAATCAATTTGTTCCTTTTTGTTTTCTTTAAGTGCCTTTAAAAGAGAAGTCAACAGATTAATAGATTGCTGTTTGCTGTCTTCCATTTTCAATTCAGAAAAAAGATTTGGTGTTTCTTCCAAATTGAATGGGTTATCATCGTGATGTTTCTTTATTTCAAGAAATATTTGTACGATAGGGTTTGCTGTGTCCTGTGTACGCATTTTAAAATCCTGAATAGCATTAACAAAGTTGTCGTTTTTGAAATCGCCATTCATACCGCCAATAATTTTGTCAATATTCTGACGCTTCGATACTAAAATATCAATATCTCCCGCGATATGTTTTATAAGCCCAGCGTGCTTTTTCTTCGTTTGTTGCTTTACTATTTCAATTTTTTCTTCCTCAATATATTCTTTCAGGTTGTTTTTAATAAAATCAACACATTCACCTTCGGATGAAAGGACTTTGGGAAAATTGAAGATATTATCTATTCGGAAAGGACTTAAAAATTCCTTTGTTTCCTTTTGTAATTCGTTGCCCTGTGAATTAATTTCATAGGAAAGTGAATTTAGTTTATCTATATGTGTTGATAGTTTCTCATGATACTTGCCAATAGCTGCTATTTGAATGTAATATTCTAAATCTTTATATAACTGATGCTTTTGAAATGCTTCGTAAGATTTAAGGTCTTCCTCTATCTCTTCTTTAAGCTCGGATAATTCTTCAAATTTCTTTTTTGCTGTCTGAAAATCGCTATTATATTTTTCAAGTTCAGTCTGGTTCAGTGTTTTATGTTCTTCAAATTCCAGTTTCTTTTGGTTAACATCATCAGTGTATTCAGGAATTTTTATAATTTCTTCATATTCTATTTCATACTTGTTTATATATTTTGATTGTAATTCTTTAATTTCATTCAGTTTAACTTTAATTTCTTGAAGTGCATTTTCCAAAATCCCAATCGCTTCTGCATCTGCTCCTTCGCCTGCAAGTTCTTTTAATTTCTCGGTTTCTTTTTGCTTTCGCTGAGTATTAAAATCTGTTTCAATCTTGTTTAATCCCTGTTCGTATTTCAATTGCACCGATTGCAATTTTTCTTCAATTTGTTTAAGTTTTATTCCTTTTTCAGATTTAAGTACTTCTTTTTGCTGTTTTATAGTCTCTTTTTGCTGGGTAATTTTTGTATTAATAGAACCTATTTGTTTATTAGTACTACTAATCTTTGGTTCAATTTCGGCTAATTGTTTTGCCTTTTCTTCTTTTTCTTTTGTCGTAAAATCCTCTATTTTAACTTCATTTCTGCTAATATTTATATCAATTTGATAATTATCCGCTTCAAGTTTTTCTATCTTCCTTTTTATTTCACCGATTTTTTTATTTCTGCTTTGTACAAATTTCGCTTTATCTACTTCATTTTTATCTAATAGTTTTTGAAATTCATTTTGTTGGTTTTTTAATGTAATATTCAGTTGTTCTTTGTCTTCCTCATATTCCTGTATTGATTTTACTTTTGTTTCTACATCCGACAAGTCTATTTCCAATCCATAAAACAAATCCGATATTTCATGTAGTTTCGGATTTAAAGAGCTACTGAACAAAACACTTTTGTCACATACTTTTGCAATTTTATCTTCCCAACCAGAATAATTATCATTCAGGAATTTGTAAAATGAATTTTCAAATGATTTTAAATCTGTTTCTATTTCATTGATTTGTTGTTTAGTTGCAGAGATTTTTTGTTCAATTTCTTTTTTACTTGTTGTAAACTCATTCTCCAAAAGTTGTTCTTGGCTTTTTGCTTGTTTTCCTTTATTGTCAATTGAGTTTTTAAATATTTTTATATCACTGATGTTATTGTTTTTGTTTTTTTCGCTTTCAGAAATTTGCTCTGTTAAATCAGCAATTTGGTTTTTATAAATTTCCTGTGATTGTATTTTGGTTCGTAGTTTTTCGTAATGATTTAATGAACTCTGTAATTCATCTTTCTGATTACGGATGTTCTCTATGTTTTTTTCGTAGGCATGGTTTAATTCTTCTGCTTTATTCGCATAATATTCTGTGGTCTTGTTTTTTTTGTCAGTTAATAGAGTTTTATTATCAGAGAATGTTGATTTTATAAGATTAAGAGATGCTTGCTTATCATTTTCAATTTTGTCGAACAAGACTTTATATTTCAACTCAATATTTTCGAACTGAGCTGTAAGCGATTTTAATTCAGTTTCTTTACTGTTTTTTAGATTGTGTAACTTATCTTTTTCGTTTGCTTTATTTTTAATTGCTTCAATTCCAATCAGAGTTTCATTAACCTTGATTGTTTTCCAATAGTTTTCACGCTTTTGTGCTTTTTCTAAGTCGCTTTCAAGAACAGTTAATTGTTTTTCAAGCACTTTTTCACTTTCAGAGTGTTTCTTTTTTATTTCTTTTAAACTTGTCTCAATAACTGTTACATTCTTTTCTGTTTCAATAAATTCCGTAGTGGTTTCAATTAACTTATCCTTAAAGTACAGATTACTTTCCCCAAGGTTTTGCGCTGTAATTAGCTTATCCTGTTCTAATTTTGTGTATTTATCCGCAAGGCTAATTAGCTGTTTTGCTTTTTGTTTTGTGATGTCGAAGTCAGCAATATCGTTGTAATCAAATTCAAATTCTTCGATGTCTCTTCTTGTTCCTGATAAATTAATGAAATATTTATTCTTGTCATCAACTTGTTCCTCGTCTATCAGTGAATGAATTATTGTTTCCTTGATGTTGGAAGATTTCAAACTGGAACTTAAAAATATATTTGTAATTGAATTTGGAATATTTTGGTATGCAGTACTTTGCATCAAAGAAAAAGGTTTAAATCTGTTTTCTTTTGAAGCTCCGTACAGAATATCTTTAAATTCACTTAACAGGTTTATTTTCCTGTTCACATCAACCTTTAAATTTCTAAGGTTTGTTTTCACTTCCTCTGGTACTAAAAAGCGAAAGCCAGTTGCAGTTTTTTCAATGAAAAAGTCGCTCTGGAATGCAGTATCTACAAACCTGAATGCAGGACGATTGTTTTCTTTTGTGAGCCAAACCATAAACTTTGCGTCTTCTGCCTGAATTTCATATATAATATGCGAATTGTCCCACTCGAAATAATAATCTAAAAATGTTTTATCATCTCTGCCGATGCCAAGCCTTCTTTTTTCATTACTTGGACTATATAAAAACAGTAAAGCCCTGAGCATAGTGCTTTTTCCTGTGCCCTGGTCGCCTATAAAATGAACATTACCGTCAAGATTTAGTTCCTGAAATTTTATGTCTGCGCTATTTATAAAAATTATTTTAGAGAGATGTCGTATCTTCATCGTTTGTAATTATGTCTATTGATTTAATCAATTGTTCTAAATATCCAAAGGCTGCAACAACCTTATATTCATTATGAAATGAATTATACTCTTCAACGAAGGTTGCTTTCTTTAACTCTTCTATCAACTTCTTAATTTTGTCAGATGGATTAGCAATACTTTTTGTTAATTGAATACTCGTTAATTTATCCATTAATGCTGTATTGATTTTGCATTCTTCAAATATATTTTCTGGACTTATTAGTATCCCTGCCGAAAAATATTCGTTTTTACTTTCACCATACGACATGAAAAAGTCATAAATATCAATCCATTTATATGCTGTTTTGATTTTATCCTCAATCTTTTTCCCTGTCTCCTGTTTTGTGAAATAGTAATATGAATGGTCATTTCCATTTATTAGTTGAAAACCTATCCGATTAAAATATGTAAACAAAATATCATAATTGCCGTCTTCTTTAATTGCACGATGAAGCCTTTGTATATCTGTTTGTTCACTATCGAAGCTGATAAAATTTCCTTTTGTAAGCGTTTCAAAAATTTCCTGAGTTTCGATAGGTGGAATTTTTCCTGTATCCATGATTATTGCTTTTTTGTTTGTAATACAGCATATTCAATATCACCCTCTGTACTAAATCCGTTTTGTTCAAATTCATCACTATACAATGAAGCAATCTTGCAGAATAGAGTGACCTTCTCATCAAAAGTCATTTCGTGTTCAAATTCGTAATTGCTAATAAAATCGAACAATTCGTCACTGCCTGATGTGAATATCTGCTTTAATTGGGCAACATTAACCGCATTAATTTTATCTTCTTTACTGTCGGTATTTAACTCTGAGACTTCTTCCGCAACTTTTGATTTTTGTTGAGCCTGAGTTTGTTTTATTTTTGTTTGCACCTTAGCTACTACATAGTAGCCTTCGTCAGATTGTAGAAACGGAATTGATACATTGTAATTGAACCTTTGTTGTTCCTGATAAAATAATGCATTCTCTTGTTGAACAACGTGCTCAATATTACTGTATTCTTTTATTGTTCCGTTGTCTTTTAGCTGTTTTATTTTTTGTAGTTTTTTAAATGCCGCTGTTTGAAGTCTTATTTGATTATGAAAATCAATAATTTTTTGAATTATATCAGTCAGGTTTCTCCATGCAATATTGATTTTTTTAAAAAGGTCAGTTGCAATATAATCTAATGTGTTATCATCAGCATTTTTTCTAAAAAATTCCCACTCGTTACTTCTTATAAAGTCCTGAATATTAGTAATTAGTTTTTCAATTTGCTTTGCTTTATTATCGTTTTCATCAATAACTATTTTTCTTATTTTGATATTCTTTTCCGTAACATAAGCATCATTGATGTTTTTTCGTATTTGATTGACATTAGCAATTATATTGTGTCCGATTTTTCGTAAATCAGTTTTAATTTTCACCAAATATTCATCTTTCTTATCAATTCTTCGTTCTTCGTTAAACTTCTCAATGTTACTTCTCAGGTTATTCAACAATCCTTCTGTATATTCATTGTTAATCTCTTCCGCAACATTGGTGAACTTTTCCAGAAAGTCTTTAATCAAATCGTTAAGGGCAATCGTGTTTCCAATTTTTAACAATATTTCCTGTTGAACCAAGAAATCAATTTTTTCGTTGTCGTAATCAACCAAAGGAAGTAACTGTTCCATAAACACGCTTTTTTGTCGTTTACGAAACATAATGTCCAATATCTTTCTTTCCTTATATAGTATTTCTACAAATTCTACAATTGTCATTCTTTGTATGTTATTTTATTACTAATAACTCATCAATACTAACGGTCTTTCAGCATGCGGCACAACTCTTTTATAACCAAACCTACCCCCTTTCCAAATCCGTACAAATACTTTCAACCGTTTCACATCAGGATTTTATCACCACTCAAACATACAAAAATTATGGAGGAAATCAAATGGTGTGGAGAAAAGTGTGAAATACAGGAGGGCATTTGCTCCGGTTTGCTTACGGGGACATCACAACATACTTTTACAACCCTACATTAAACTATAGCCTCATAAAAATACATTGTGATGTCCCTTTCAGCACCCTTTGACACATTACTCGGCGTAACCCACCGTCTGGCACAGGATCACGTCCCTGAAATCTTCCAGTTCCATGGCCTTGTGCAGCTCATCCCTGTCGAACCAGCCACGCACTACGGTAGCCAGGCCTTCAGACGCACAGTACAGGTACAGGTTTTGCGACATAAAACCGGCATTCATGCCTGATGTACAGCGGTAATCTTCAGCCGTAACATCATCACCGGCTTTGCGGTAATCGGCAACAAAAATTATATTTACCGGCGCATCATCAACAAAATCCTGTCCGCCCGTTTTTGCACGGATGTCTTTGTTGTGGATTTTTTTCAGGGCGTGTTTTTCCGGCAGGTACAAAAACAAGCCGTCGGCAGTGCTCATATACACTTCCATTTCCTGTTTGTTGCGGGAACTCGGTGCTGTGTGTTTCCCATTCTCACGGTTAATACCCCAGGCTGACCACAGCATATTTGCAACCTGTTGATCGCTCAGGGCTTTAGCCGAATATGAGCGGCCGGATTTTCTGTTTTTGAGTGCTTCCATCAATGGCATCCCGCCGGTTTTATCCGCTTCCGGCAAGGGAATGATCTCCGGGTTTTGTCCGGTCAAAAACATTGGCACCACAAGAAAAAAAATCAACGATAAATAACGCATAATATCCTCCAATTTTTAGTTATAGACCTGCCGGAAAATCCCGGCAGGTCAAAAATAAAAAATTATTCACTTTTGGTACCACAGTCCGGTGTTTTTCCGGGACAACCTGATTTAGCAGCACCAGGACAAGCTGACTTTTTGTTGTCATCAGCGTTTTGTTTTTTTCCTTTTACCTCGGCTTCATAACCGATTTCGTCCAGGGAAGTGATGAGTTTTTCAGGCGTGGTTTTGTCACTGCGGTATTTAATCCACACTTCATCTTTAACATAATCGGTTTTTACATTTTTTACCCCTTTGGTAAAAGAGAGCTGCTTTTCCACTTTGCTTGCGCAGCTTCCACAGTCCATTTCAGTTTTTAAAATAACTTCGCCGTTGTTGTCAGCGTTTTGGGCATGTAGGCCAGCGCTGAGAAATGCAAAGAAAATTACATTCATTACAATCATTACTTTTTTCATAACATTAATATTTAAAGGTTTATACTCATTTGTTGTCTTTATGTAAATCCACCAATTGCCAGCGGACACCCAGATAGAATTTCCGGCCTTCCAGCGGCCCCCAGATCATAGCAGCATCAAAATATTCCCCAAAAGGATCGGAAGCAGCAATGATGGGATTTTCCTGGCGGTAATTCAGGATATTTTCTGCTCCGATGTACACGCTCCAGCTTTTAAAATATTTTGTAATTTGTGCATGCATCATCGGATAAGGATCAAAACCTTCCCCGCGCTGGTAAATATCAGGATTTGCAGCGGTTGAAGGAATACGTCCGCCACCGTTGTACTGACCGGTAACATCAAACTGCCATTTTCCCAACGGGGTTTTATACGATGCCGTGAGAAACCCCTTTGACCTGCTTGTCAGCGGCACTTCACGCATCACGCCACCAATGTTTTGCTGCACATCGTTATAACGATAAGCAGTGCGTAAATCCAGGCCATTCAGCAGGGGAGCGGACAATTCAATCTGCCAGGTATTTGAAAATGAATTGCCTTCGAGGTTGCTGAAATGCACTTCATCCACATCGCTGTCCAGGTCAACAACAAGCTGATTTTGAAATTGGGTGCGGTAAAATTCCGCTGTGGCGCGCCATTCCTGTTTTCCAACCATAAAATACTGCGTCAGGCTGATGCCCGCATTCCAGGCTTCTTCCGGGGTCAGGTTATCATCTATTTGCATTACGCGGGATGATGCCAGCAGGTATGAATTTTCTGCCAGCACATTGGCAGTACGCCAGCCCCTTCCGGCAGATGCACGAAGCACGGTGATACCAATGGGGTTATATTTCAGATGAAAACGCGGTGTGTAAAACGTGCCAAACCTGTTGTGGTGATCAGCACGGATACCGGCAATGGCACTCAGCCCATTGTCAAGATTCATGGAATACTGCAGATATGCTCCCGAAACAATCTCCTTACGGCCCAGCGGCTGATCATCCAGGTGTTCATTGTATTTGTCGTATTTCATACTCAGCCCGGCATGATAAGAGTGGTGATGATTTCCCAGAATACTTTGCCAGATCAGGTTGCCATAATAACTTAACTGACCGGCATCGTATTCACGCAAGCCGTAAATACCATCGTGTTCATGGTAAGTAAGGTTGTTGATCAGTGCAATGCTGCTGTGTTTCATGTCCGGTATCACATATCCGTTTTTCCAAAAGGCTTCAGAGCGTTTTGTGTTGATATCCACACCGTAAGCGGTCTGATCCACAGGGTTTACCGTGGGATCGTAATTCACCTGACCTCCGAGCCTGTTTTCATGAAAATACTTGATGCCAAATCGGGATGAATATCCTTTGTGGTTATTAAAATTTGTCCGGGCAAAAAGCAACTGCCTGTCCACCAGGGGATGATCCATAAAGTTATCATCATTGACATCATTTTTACGGAGGCTCCAGCCGTGGTGTGTCATCAGCATGGTACTCCATTTGTCATTGATGATCCATCGTCCGTGCAGGTTGATTTCCGTACGGCCTTTGTCGTTGATCAACCAGTTGGCATACAAGGGGGAAGAAGATGGCGGTTTCTTGTACTCCACATTGATCTGGCCTGTGATGGCATCATACCCGTTGACCACGGCTGCTGTGCCTTTAGATACCTGAATGGCATCCATCCACGGGCCGGGGATATATTCCAGCCCAAAAGCCGCAGACAGGCCGTAATAGTTAGGAAAATTCTCTGTCATGAGTTGCACATACCGGCCGGATAAACCCAACAGCCGGATTTGTTTTGCTCCGGTAGCGGCATCGCTGTACGTGGCATCCACCGAAGCGTTGGTTTCAAAACTTTGTGACAAATTACAACAGGCTGCTTTGTGTAATTCTTCCCCAGCGATGTTTTCAACGTGCATGGTTTCCAACCTGTCAACCGAACTGCCGGTTTTTCGATCCGATACGGCCACCTCATCCAGCATTTCGCCGGGTATAAGTTCGATTTCAATCGTTTTCATGTCTTTTTCAACACGTACAGTATCGCTTTGGTAGCCAACAAAGCTTACCAGCAGGTAATCTGTATCAGGATGATGGTTGAGCAGGAATTCACCACTTGAATTTGTAGTTGTTCCCCGATTAGTTTCAAGCCAAATAACATTGGCTCCGGGGATGGGAATTTGTTTCCCGTTTTCTTTTGCAAACACCCGGCCTTCAATCTGCTGGGCATTCATCACCGGGTTTATTACCATACATAAACCCAGCAATATCATTGCTTGTTTTAACATAATTCATTGTCATTTTGGTTCTACAATCGTTTCAATCACGAAAAAGAAGCAAAATCACAATCTGAACACACAGTTGGAAAGATAACAAGGAAGTTTATCTGGTATTTTTGGTCGTTGCAATATATCCGTGAAGGCGAGAGGCTTATTATCAAGTGACATAATCTCTCCCTGACGGGGATACAATACAACAAAAATAAGCGTTGAAATTTCTTTGTGGATATCGTTTGAAGGGATAAAAACATGAATATCCGGTTTTACATGCTCAACATGCACAGACCTGTTGATTTCGCATGAGTGATTACAAGTTTTTTGATGCTCATGCTCGCAATCGCATGTATGATCAGCAGCTTCGTCATTAGCCGGAATTAAAAACCATGCGGTTTCAAAATTTTCCTGACAATGATTGCAGAAATGATGCTCTATGGTATAGCCTGTGGTTGCTACCAGCAAACTAAAAACGGCAATGAAAGCCTGTATTTTTTTCATCAGATGCATGTTACAAAATTACATCATTTTACATTACAACATGAAAAAACTTTATTTGTTTTGGTAGATTTGTACTTTTGTTGATATATGGATGCGTTAAGTATTATCGGTATAGCTGTGGCACTGAGTTTTGATTCTTTTGCAGCAGCCATTTCCTGTGGATTGAACTGCAAGCCATTGACCCAAAATTATAAAATTTTCATTCCGTTGAGCTTTAGTGTTTTTCAGGCAGGCATGCCGTTGATTGGTTATTTTGCCGGTTACAACATGTTGCAATTTATCAACAGTTGGGATCATTGGCTGGCATTTGGTTTGTTGTTTCTCATCGGCGCCCATATGATCAGGGAAGGATGTGTACATCAAAAAACACCGAAACAATTTACGCTTGGCGTAAAAATAATCCTTACCCTTTCGCTTGCTACCAGTATAGATGCATTGGCTACAGGTTTTTCGTTCGGCTTGCTTCAGGTGGATATCTGGTTTGCTGTTGGGATCATATTTTTGATAACCTTCATCGCAAGCATTTTGGGCCTGAAAACCGGAAAAACAATGCGTAAACCAGGCTTAAAAAAGTGGGCTGTCATTATCGGGGGTGTTATTCTTATCGGAATAGGAATGAAAGTGCTTATTACGCATCTCTTGGATCATGGATTTTTGATATGAGCATTGGAACAGAGCCATTAACAGTGTGGGATCAGGCATGCAGGAAGCCTTTAAAAATAATTGAGAATAAACCTTGTGCATTTTCAAACAATTTTTTACATTTGCACACCAATTTAAAAATGCCCAGGTGGCGGAATTGGTAGACGCGCTGGTCTCAAACACCAGTGGTAGCAATACCGTGTCGGTTCGATCCCGACCCTGGGTACTGGTTAGGCTTGACATGAAAAAAGCCCTCGAAAAATGAGGGCTTTTTTATAGACCATACATAAAACGATGAAAACAGATAAACATCCCAATCCTGAAAAACAACATCAGTTTGATGTACATTACTTGCAGATGGCTCAGATATGGGCTAAAAACTCGTATTGTAAGCGGCGTCAGGTAGGTGCATTGCTGGTAAAAGACAGGATGATCATTTCCGATGGTTATAATGGGACCCCTTCCGGTTTTGAAAATGAATGTGAAGACAAAAATCACCTGACGAAACCATACGTGCTGCATGCTGAGGCCAATGCCATAACCAAAGTGGCAAAATCCAACAACAACAGT
The DNA here is from genome assembly GCA_964615585.1 of uncultured Bacteroidales bacterium. GTDB lineage: Bacteria > Bacteroidota > Bacteroidia > Bacteroidales > ML635J-15 > JAQIBY01. The sequence continues at coordinate 12,437 of CAZTNS010000050.1, forward strand.
GAAGGCGCTACTTTGTATGTGACAACATCGCCATGCATCGAATGTTCCAAACTGATCATCCAGGCAGGCATCGTCCGTATCGTGTATCTTCATCATTATTCAAAAAACGAAGGACTTCAGTTACTCGAAAGGGCTGGAATAGAAGTGGTTCATCTGAAATTATAATTTTTCTATGAGCAAAAGAAACATATATTTACCCATCATCATTGCAGTATCCGTTGCCGCCGGGATATTGATAAGCAGCTTGATGACAGACAAGCCTGGCGGATCTTTAAAACAAGATCATGAGGCGCAGAATAAGCTCAACGCCATGCTGGATTTCATCTCAGAAAATTACGTTGATACCATCAACAAAGCAAAATTGATCGAAGATGCTATTCCTACTTTTCTGGAAAAACTTGATCCCCATTCAATATACATCCCCGCAAAAGACCTCAAAGAAATGAATGAACCTTTGCAGGGAAATTTTGAAGGCATTGGAATACAGTTTAACATGCGGCATGATACCTTGCTGGTGCTGCACACAATATCGGGAGGGCCAAGCGAGGCAGCCGGGGTGCGACCGGGAGACAGAATAATTACAGTGGACGATTCGGTCATTGCCGGGAAAAATGTTTCTACACATAACATCATGAACATGTTGAAAGGTGAAAAAGGGACAAAAGTTAAACTCGGCATAAAACGCAGTGAAATAGACAGCCTGATCCATTTTACGGTTATCAGGGATGAAATCCCTCTTTATAGCCTTGATGTATCATATATGCCTGGTGCGACAACAGGATACATCAAGATAAGCACTTTTTCGAGCAAAACCTATTCTGAATTTATGGACGCTGTGAAAAAGCTCAAAGCCAAAGGAATGACAAATCTGATTTTGGATTTACGCAGCAACAGCGGTGGCATTATGGATGCTGCCAACAGAATTACAGACGAATTTTTACGTGATGGCAAAATGATTGTATATACCCAGGGCCGGAAGCACGGCAAAACAGAGATATACGCTACAGATAAACACACGTCTCTTTTGGATGTTGATCTGGCCGTTCTGATTGATGAATTTTCAGCATCGGCAAGTGAAATTATTGCAGGGGCCATCCAGGACAATGACAGGGGCTGGATCATAGGACGCCGGTCGTTTGGAAAAGGCCTGGTGCAGGAACCGGTTAATTTTAATGACGGTTCGGCATTGCGTTTGACAGTAGCCAGATACCATACGCCATCAGGTCGTTGTATTCAAAGGGAATATAAAAATGGCATTGAGGAGTATTATCAGGATGTGCTTGACAGGTACCTCAATGGGGAAATGTTGAAAAAAGATAGCGTTAAACTTAACGATTCACTGAAATATACCACAACAAACGATCGCGTTGTCTATGGTGGCGGAGGTATTATGCCCGACATTTTTGTGCCTGTGGATACAACCGGAAACAGTGATTTGTATCAAAATATTCAAAATAAAAACCTTGTGTATGAGTTTGCTTTTAACTATGTGGAACAACACCGGTCACATTTGTCACAATTTCAGGAAGTTACTGATTTGATCAATGATCTCAAAAGGAACAATACGTTCAGTGAATTCATTGCTTTCACAAAAGAAAACGGCATAGAGGTGAATCCAAAACAACTTGAACAAAGCAAAAAAACATTAAAAACGCAGGTATATGCCATGATCAGCAGGAATATCCTGAGCGATGATGGTTTCTATCCCGTTATTCACCAGGTGGATACCACGTTCAAAAAAGCCCTCGAAGTGCTTGAGGAAGACCGGGATTTGATGGAATACAACGCGGCACCGGAATTGGAAGCCCTCAGAAATAAATAATACTATTTCCCGGATTTAGAAATTTTATAGCTGCTAACTTGCCCTGATTTATTGTTCTGAATTTTCAGGACATACATCCCGGGTGCGTAACTTTTTAATGTGATGGTATTTTTGCCCGATGTAAGTGATTCGCTTCCAATCAATTTCCCATTGTTATTGTACAGGGAATAATCAAATGCGTTATCATTTTGTGATGGGATGTCAATGCATAATTTATCGGTGGTGGGATTGGGAAATACATTAACATCAGAAAAATGATCATACTCATCTACGGAGGTAACAACAAGCAACGGCTGGTGAAATCCCTGGGTCATGATCAGGTTTGTTCCGTTTAGCGTTTCAGTGGCAGGCTCACCAATGGTGTATTCCATCACAATGTTTCCCGAAGCAGCATAATCGCCCCCGGAAGCTGTAACATCGTTACGGATTGTTTGTGCCGTGGCAAGGCTCCCTGCAAAGATTACGAGGAAAATTATGCTGAATACATCTTTCATAACAAAACGAGGTTTTGAAAATTCATTCTTTACGTACAAATATATCAAATATTTTCATGCAAAAGAATGATTTTATTCCCCTTGATTTTTTATTTATCAGGTTATTATTCCTTCACAAAGCGTTTAACAGTACAACATTCTGAATTTTGAATTTTCACAAAATACATGCCTGAACTGAGGCCGGAAATATCAATTTTCTGAATATTATCTTGTTCTGTAAGCACTGCTTTTCCCTGTAAATTGATAATTTCAAGGGATTGGATTTGCTTGTTTGTAACAATGAAAAGCCTGTCTTTAGCAGGATTCGGGTAAATATGCCATTGGAAGGCACTTTGTGTGTTGATGTTGCTACCATCAATAAAAGAAACCGGATAAGGGTCTTCCGGCATACATCCGCTGATGCTTGATATCCAGCATTCATAATCTCCGGCCACAAAATTGGTTCCCAGTATGATGACATCACCTGTCCCGGTAATTGTATCAGAATAAACAAGGTTTTCTTTTGTTACCCAATATTTATAATACGGAACACTATTTTCAACGCTCAGGCTACCTGTCTCACTATCCTGTAATATGCCATCGGAAGGTACCTGAATGACATCATTAAGGGGATCTGGCATGCTGTCGAACCCGACATAAATAGTATCTGCACCCGTACAACCGTCTAAAGTTTCAGTCCAAACCAATGCAACAGGATCATAGTCAGGGTTGCCTTCGGTATATACGTCAGACATTATGTCAGAAAACGGATCACTTGAGTCTGCGAGAGTTATTTCATCGCTGTTGCATAACCAGTTACCTGTGGAAGGTGGAGGATAAGGTTCAGCCTCTAATGTGCCGATTATGTCACAAAAAATGGTATCATCCCCTGCATTTGCAACCGGTTTTTCTTTGAATTCAATCCACACGGTGTCCCTGTCATTACACGATGTCAACAAACTGTTGTTTTCCCGCCATACAAAACCATATTCCCCGGCTTCATTTACAGTTACCATGGTATTTGGTAAGCTGTTGTCTTCAAAATTTGCTGTTGACGGGTTATCCGGCAGGCTACTCCATTGTACAGAGGGGATGTATGCATTTGTGGGAGAGAGAGAGTAATATCCAGAAAGTTGAAAATCCATGCCACAAACAGTATTATCTATACCGGCATACGCAGTGGGTTCCTGGTAAAAAGTAATGTATGCAGTATCCAGGTCAGAGCAGGCACCGTTTGTAACTTCCCACACAAAAGGAACAGTCACATGCGCTGAATCCCCAAAACTGGTCATGGATGCCAACCTATATGTTGGATCCGGAGCATTAGCATCAGGAATAAACATACCGGGGACATCCGGCAACCACCATGATCCGCTTATATCCGGGCCAAATCCTGTGGTGTCAGCATCAAGACTGCCTTCAATCCCACATGTTTCTGAATCACTCCCTGCGAAGGCATATACATTATAATTACCAAACGTAATGTCACAGGAAACTGAATCACTGCATCCCACCCCCATATAAGTGTTGGTTTCTGTCCATACAAATTCAATGGTTCTGAATGTTCCTGTTATACCGTTAATAACTACTTGTGTGTTTGGGGATGTGATATTTTCAAATGAGGGATACACTTGTGTTCCATCCTCAAAAGCTGCCCATTGGCCTTCGCCGGTCACATTTTGTACGCTTAGGTTATAGGTAAGTCCACAAACGGTATCAACCGGATTTTGCATTGCCGGCTGAGGGATTTGTATAAAGCTTACAAGTATCTGATCCTGTGTATAGCACGAGCCGTTGTATTCGGTAAGGGTAAATTCGTAAGTGCCCGGATTGTTTACCGTAATGGTTGTTGAAGCACTGGTATCAGTGTTAAAATCAGCGCTGCCTTCCCAGTGGAAAGTTGTCCCTGGCAGGCTATGCTCAACAGAAAGTTCGATTTGATTACCACACACAACGGTATCATTGCCGGCATCAGCATCAGGGTCTTGATTAAAATGCATAACAACACTATCATCATCCACACACGGACCATTCACCACATTCCACGTGAAAGTACAGTCTCCATAATCATCCACCATGGCTACCATATCGGGATCGTGATAACCGGTTCCCTGCACAGCAGCAAAGTCACAGGTAGATGTCCAATATCCGGTCATTCCCGGAGGCACCTCACTTCCATTCAAGGGGAGTACAAGGCCGCAGGTATCATGTTCTTCCCCCGCATTAACAATTGGTTGTTGGAACCACATCACCGGAGTTCCATAGGCTGAAACATAACAACTGTCCCCGGGATCCAAATGTCCGTTTTCATTGTGATCATATCCTGTTGCCGCAGAAATATAATATATCTGATTGAAATCTCCGCCAAAATCAGTGCGGCAAAAATCAGGCACACTGTCCCACCCCAGGGGAATACTATCTCCGGCATGTATATAAAATTCAAATTGGGCACTGTCACTGATGATGGTATCACCATTATGAAAAACATGTTCTCCGGTGCAAACTCCTTCACATAATTCAACCAATTCAAGGCTTGACATGGTTCCGGGGCTTGAACAGTCGCAATCACGGTAACCTTCCAGTATAATATTTGAACAACCATTGTTGTCGGTTATGGTATAATGGTAGCTTCCGGGAGATGTGTGTACTTCGTGGAAATATGCAGAATCGGCGGGATTACCGTTGATGTTGTACCCAGATGTTGGGTCTCCGTCCCAATCTGTTATTGTCCATTCAACCTCAAATTCTGTCTGTCCGTTGATACAATTTTGATAATGATAATCTGTCAACTGAATATCATCAATGACCTCAAAACTGATCTGATCCTGATCCTGATCATTAACGATGCACGGTCCGGTTACAGTATTGGTGATGGTATATATCCCCGGTCCTATTTCCTGTGGGTCAATGATACTGTCAGCGATGGCAAAATTAATGTTGGGATTGGTAGTGATGACACCTGTATTTTCAATAATTAGTTCAACGGGATTATCAAATACACACATATCGGCTATCTGAGTGATGGAAGGATCAAGCATATCATATAATCCCATGATCACAGTATCGGATGCTGTACAGCCCGGAGTTCCCAGGTGTTGTTCTGTCCAGATAAATTCATAGGTTCCGGATACGTCAACAGAGACATTTGTATGCGGGTCATTTTCTTCAGCAAATGTTACATTTCCGGGGGCACTGCCTGCTTCCCAGTATCCGTCATTTCCGGATTCTGGGGTACTTGCATTCAGGGTTGTGGATAAACTGCAAATCGTATCGTCAGAACCGGCATCAGGCTCGGGTAAAACACAGCAATTTGGATATTCCTGGCTATTAACAGTAAGGTACATTGCGGTATCATGCTCACATCCAAAATCATCTGTTAATACAAAAATAAAGGGTTGCTGCGTGTTCTCTGTTGGATCGTCCGTGGTTAAATAAGTCCCGTTTGCGCAATCCTGATCTGCAGGCCCATCCATTTCTGAACCGTATAAGCCATACCATTCTGAGGGAGTATATTCTGGGGTATAACTCCATTCTTCATAATAAAAATCTTCATCAAATTCAATGTGCCAGCCAAAAATATACCCATCATCCATAGACCAGTTATCACAAATGGAAAGTGTCCATTCGCCGTTGAGGGGACACCCGATAAGGCCATCGAATGATTCATACGGGGCATAATTACCAGCAGGTACGGCAGAAACGCCTGAAGCTGCTTCTTCAAGGGTTTGCATTCCGTTGGGGGTAAAACAATAATCATAACCAACACCCGGGCCCTCTCCCGGATCAATTGGTTCACCAAGATGGGTGCTACCTCCGCTTTGGTGATGCATTTGAACGGATTGTCCATTCGGGCATTGAATCTGCATTGTCAGGTCACCAAGGTAAGAATGTTCCATATTCATGCATATTCCAACGATATCAGCAGCATTATCAATGGTTTGATCAGGTGAAAACTGACTTTGTATGATGCTGGTTTCATAACACACTCCACTGCCATCAGGTAAATGCATTGTTTCATCGTTTTCAAGGATTATATCTGAAAAGTATGCAGAGGTAACGCTTTCTGTATCATAAGATGCGCACATCAGTACTTCTTCGCCCATACAAATGGCCTCCGGATCAACGTACGTGCCTCCATCGTTCCAGATGGGAGCTCTTGATACCCTTACTTTTTGGTTAACGACATTTGGATATGTACAACCGAGGGAGTCTTCAATGGACAAAACCACAGTATAACCTTCTCTGGAAGGGAAATTATGCGTTACAGTAGTCAATCCCACTCCTGATTCCTGCGTGCCATCTCCAAATTCCCATGTAAATGTCACATGATCATCATCCAATGCATATCCGGCTCCGTCAGGGTATGTGCCTTCAACATTAAAAGTGACAGGAAATGACTGGTCGTTGTCTTCATCCCAGCAAACGTTCACATAATCAACGCCTCCATCATCTTCCAGGGGAGGATCTGTTGACACTATATCTACCTGCATCGGAGCCTGGCACACAAAATTACAGGAAAATGATCCTGACCATGAAGCCCCGGAAGCACCTGCATCAAAAACAAACGTAAGACAACCGCTTTCATTGGTATTTTGGGCCTGAGCAGCAATCATCCCGGATATGGTATTTTCATCCCAGCACACCAGTTCCGGTGCTGATGCATCCTGTCCGTCATACACACACAAAGATGTGCCGGAAGGAAAGGAATACGCTGATATACTAACCATCACATGATGGTCCAGTGTATCATCAGAGCACACTGTCAGTGTGTATGTCTCTCCGGTAGTATATGATCCTGCACTGAAATTGTCGCTGCATGTTGAAACGGTTTGCCCGTCATTGGTTACCATATCAACCTGTGCGTATGCAAGGGATAGGCTTATAATAATTGTCGCTGTAAGAGCAAAAATCGTTTTCATGGCTTTTATGTTTTTTTGCTAAGCTATAAAAAATAATGCAAGTTCGCAATATAATTTAATAATGGAATAAGAAATAATGCCTTTTTGACGATAAAATACCGTGGATTTTACTGGTTATCGCTTGCACCAATAACAATGAGCAACTGAATGATCACATCGAAGCCGGTGTTGTCAACGAAGAGCAAATGCTGGTAACATCGTTTATCATAAGCATTTATGATGATACTGAAGCCGTATATTATCTGGATTTGAATCAGGATGGCACTGATGATGTCCGTTTTTTTAATGAAAAAGGAGAAGACGTATCGCCGGGCGACACCGTACGTGTTCATCGTATAGGCATAGAAGCTTTAGGAACCACGAAAATTGCACAACAAATCAATTCATCTGATTCATTGCATTTTTTTACCGATACCACAGAAGCCATATATGATTATGGGGCTTTGATAGATGCCGGTCTCCCATGGAATGTGTCCCCTCATGAAATGATGTTATAC
>CAZTNS010000051.1:0-20143 GCA_964615585.1 uncultured Bacteroidales bacterium
GTATGACTCACGAATAGGAAGCATAAGGCTTCCTTTTTTATTATGGATGGATTTTTTTGCCAATAGCAAAAACCTTATGAAAACATGAATGGAATTCCCAGCAAATCCACCAAAACGTGTCCCCGCCAAGAGGCGGGCTAACGGCGAAGCTTTAGCTCAGATGGACTAATGGAGGCGGGACCTCCTGGAGAAGGATAAATCAAAATAACCCATCAAATCCCAAAAAACACGGCAGGAAAAGCCAAATCATATTTTTCTTTTCCACGCATTTATCCTTATCTTTCACCCGAAAAAATCTACCTTATGGAAAAACCGAACGTAACCATTTATACCGATGGAGCGGCACGAGGGAATCCAGGGCCTGGTGGGTATGGAGTGGTTTTGATGAGCGGTAAACGGCGTAAGGAACTGTCGGCCGGATACCGGAAAACCACCAACAACCGCATGGAGCTTCTTGCTGTGATCAAAGCCCTGGAAGCATTGAAAATTGAAGGCAGCAACGTGGATATCTATACAGACAGCAAATACGTTTGCGAAGCCGTTGAGGAAGGATGGGTATTTACATGGGAAAAAAAGCAGTTTAAGAAAAAGAAAAACCGCGATTTGTGGCTCAGGTTTTTGAAGCTGTACAGAAAACACAAGGTGAAATTTCACTGGGTAAAAGGTCATTCGGATGTGAAAGAAAATGAACGTTGTGACAAACTTGCCACCCAGGCATCAAAAGCTGAGAATCTTCTTGTTGATGAAACCTACGAAAATGAACAAAAAGAAGCCAACAATACATTGTTCTGATTGTCATTTTATTGCATTTGATATCCACAATGGTAAGATGTTTGACATCGCAAAAAATATCCGTTATAACGTGTTTGTTGAAGAACAAAGATTTGATGTAAAAGATGAATTTGACGGAAAAGATGCCGGTGCAAAACATGCTTTGTTGTTTCACCACGATAATCCTGTAGCTGTATGTCGCTTACGTGCAACTGAAGATGGCGTCAAGCTGGAACGCATGGCCGTAGTAAAAAAACACAGGCAGTCAGGTGCGGGTAAATGCTTGATACAAAAGCTAATGGCATATCTTGGTAAAAGCAAAGACAATGCGTACCTTTATGCACAGAAAAACGCTGTGAATTTTTATAAAAAATTTGGTTTTATAACGGTTGGTTCCTTATTTAAAGATGCCGGAGCTGACCATTATAAAATGATTTACCGGACATAAACCATGGCTGGAGGCATAAAAAAACTGGCAGGACAAACCGCAATTTACGGGCTCAGCAGTGTGATAGGCCGTTTATTGAACTATTTGCTTGTTCCCTTATATACCAGGGTGTTTCATCCCGGGGAATACGGTGTTGTTACCGAGTTTTATGCCTACGTTACTTTTCTTATCATCATTCTAACTTATGGCATGGAAACCGGATTTTTCAGGTTTTCACAAAACAAATCGGAATTTGATAAAACCTACTCCACCAGTCTGGTATCATTGCTTTTTACCTCCACTTTTTTTGTACTTTTTGTCAATCTTTTTGCACAACCCATCGCACACTTAGTGGAACACCCGGCACACCCCGAATGGATACGCTGGTTTGGTTTTATTCTGGCGTTTGATGCTTTTTCGGCCATCCCTTTTGCAAAACTACGTCAGCAAAACAAAGCATGGCGATTTGCAGTCATAAAAATCATCAATATCGGGGTCAATATAGGCTTTAATTTATTTTTTCTGCTTCTATGTCCGGCGGTGGCAAAAAGCAATCCCGATGCATTGATGTTGCAGTTTTATAATCCCGCCATCGGGGTGGGATATATATTTATTTCAAATCTCTTAGCCAGTTCAATAACCCTGATATTGCTGATTCCTGATGTTTTTGATGTTAAATTCCATTTTGATAAAGTGCTGCTGCGAAAAATGTTGTGGTATTCTTTTCCTTTACTTATTGGGGGTCTGGCTGGCATGGTTAATGAAACCATCGACAGGATATTACTTAAATACATGCTGCCGGGGGATAATAATTTTGTGATGTCTGAACTGGGAATATACGGAGCAAATTATAAGTTATCAATCATGATGACCCTTTTTATTCAAATGTTCCGGTATGCTGCCGAGCCGTTTTTCTTTTCAGAAGCCAAATACAGACAATCAAAGAAAATGTTTGCGGACGTCATGTTGTATTTTATCATTTTTGGACTGGTAATTTTCCTCGGAATCACCGGTTATATTGATATAGTCAAGTTTTTTATTGATGTTGATTATCACGAAGGGCTCAGGATAGTTCCGGTTTTACTGATAGCCAATTTGTTTTTGGGGATTTATTTTAACTTATCGGTATGGTATAAATTGAACAATCAAACCCGATTTGGGGCATGGATGGCCATTGCAGGTGCTGTCATAACCCTGGTTCTGAATATCATCCTGATTCCGCACATCAGCTATATGGGGGCAGCCATTGCAACTTTAGTCTGTTACATGTCAATGGTATTGATATCTTATTTTCTGGGACGAAAATATTATCCGGTTCCGTATAACCTGAAGAAAATAGGCATGTATGCCGTGACTGCTGCTGTTATTTATGCCATATTCTCATGGACCAATCAGCAAACAGAGTGGATTAAATATGGATTTAATACGGTTTTGATATCAGGGTTCATTATTTTTGCAACCGGAAAAGAAAATTTTATCAGTAGAATCAGACATAAATGATATAAAATCTCCATGATCCGACAGCAGGTATGAATCTTATTAAAACGGAGGTTCCACCCCGATTTCATCGGAACAGGTAATGGCCGTTGAAAATTGAAATTTAAACAGCTAAAAGGTTTTTATTTATGTGATGATTGTTGTATTTTGTAAACATAAAATAAATAAATATGAGAGTTAAAATTGTCAATAAATCAAACAACCCTATGCCTGAATATAAAACAGCCCATTCGGCAGGTTTGGATTTGCGTGCATTTTTGGAAAAACCCATAACTTTACAGCCACAGGCGCGGGCACTTATTCCTACCGGCTTATACATTGAGTTACCTGCCGGTTATGAAGCGCAAATTCGGCCCCGTAGCGGACTGGCTCTCAAGCAGGGGATCACAGTACTGAATACTCCCGGTACAATTGATGCAGATTACAGGGGTGAAATTGGTGTTATTCTTGTAAATTTGTCAACTGAAGCATATACCATAGAAAACGGCGACCGCATTTGTCAGATGATCATTGCCAAATATGAGCAGGCAGATATGACAGAAGTGAACTTGTTAAATGAAACAGAACGTGGATCTGGTGGATTCGGACATACAGGGAAAAATTAATAACATGAGACATAAAGTAATAAGGTCAAATATCAAACACGCAATGAAAATTATAAATTTATGAAAATTATTATCCCCATGGCCGGTATGGGAAAACGCATGCGGCCACATACCTTAAATGTGCCAAAACCGTTAATCCCGGTGGCAGGTAAGCCGATTGTCCAGCATTTGGTTGAAAACATTGCTGATGTTGTGAGCGAAGGCATTGAAGAAATTGCTTTTGTCATTGGGGATTTTGATGAAGGGATAAAAAACCATTTAAAGGAAATTGCCGGCAAAATAAACGCCACATCAAGTTTTTATTACCAGAAAGAAGCCCTGGGAACAGCTCATGCTATACAATGTGCTGCTGATTCTATGGATGGAAAAATTGTTGTTGCTTTTGCTGATACTTTGTTCAAAGCTGATTTTAAGCTCAATGACAAGCACGACGCTACAATATGGGTGCAAAAAGTTGAAAATCCATCATCTTTTGGTGTGGTAAAACTTGATGATACAGGCGTAATTACCGATTTTATTGAAAAACCTAAAGATTTTGTTTCCGATTTGGCCATCATCGGTATTTATTACTTTAAAGAAGGGAGAAAATTGCGCGACGCTATTCAATACCTGCTGGATAATAAAATCACCGGTAATGGAGAATATCAACTGACCGATGCGTTGGAAAACATGAACAAGCAGGGCGTGAAATTTTATCCCGGGGAAGTCGAAGAGTGGATGGATTGTGGTAATAAAAATGCTACCGTAAACACCAATCAGCGCATGTTGCATTATTTAAAACATGAAGATCTTATTTCCGATAAGGCCTTTTTTGCTGATTCTGTCATTATTCCCCCATGCTATATTGGAAAAAACGTGAAAATTCATAAATCAATTGTGGGTCCTTATGTTTCCATTGGAGAAAACACACAAATCAATAATTCAAACATTGAGAATAGCATCATTCGCGATAATGCTATCATCAAAAACACCATATTAAACAATTCATTAATAGGAAATCACACAATAATTAGCAACCATGCCGATGATTTAAACATCGGTGATTATACCAAAATTAACAATCAATAAACATGAAATATTTCACGTTCATATTTCCATTTTTGCTTATCCTGGCTGTTTTTACAAATTCATGTTCATTGCTGAAAAGAGGCGAAAAAGGTGAAAAAGTGCCTCAGGTGAAAACTGAAGAGGAATTTAATTATGATACCCATTTTTTGGAAGGCCTTAGATTGAAAATGCTTGATAAATACGAACAAGCGTCCATCGAATTTGAAAAAGCAAGACAATATGTTGATGATCAGGCACCTGTATATTTTGAACTTGCTGAAGTTAATTCACAACTGGGCTATTACGGCACCGCACGTCAACACGCAAAAAAAGCCGTGGAGCTTGATGAAGACAATATCTGGTATCACATTCTCCTGGTACAGCTTTATCAGAATGCCGGTCTATTTGCTGATGCAAGCAAATCTATGGAAAACATCATAGAAATTGAACCCAACAGGCTTGAATATTATTTTATGCTATCAACGCTTTATCAGTCAATCGGCGCACCAAAAGATGCCATAAAAACCATGGACAAAGCTGAGGATAGATTTGGAATTACGGATGTCATATCAATTGAAAAAGAACGTATATACATGTCAATGGATAAGCATGATAAAGCCATCGATGAAATTAAAAAATTGTCGGAAACATATCCCGAAAATCCTCAATACAAAGCCATTCTTGCAGAACTGTATATTGACATGGGTGATAAAGAAAAAGCACAGAAATTATATGATGACCTGGAAAATACTGAAAACCTGAAAGGAGATATTCTGTTATCCATTTCTCAGTTTTATCAACAAACAGGAAAATATGACAAAGCCTTTGATTATTTAAAACAGGCTTTTGCATGCGAAGAAATGGACCTGGATATTAAAATTGAAATGTTGGTTTCGTTGCTTACCAGCACAACTTATTCAGCCTTCGAAGAAAAAAAGCAACGAGAATTATTTAATACATTAATCAGGACACATCCTGCCGAACCTAAAGCCCTTACTGTATATTCGGATTTTTTGGTTAAAGTAGAAGAATATGAACAAGCCGTTACCGTGATTAAACAAGTACTTGAAAGCAACAGGGATAAGTATATGATATGGGAGCAGTTGCTTTATATTTACAACCAACTGGGGGATTTTAAGTCAATGTATCAGTACTGTGATACTGTAACAAGCCTTTTCCCTCAACAACCATTACCATATTTATATGGCAGTGTTGCTGCTTTCCAGATTGAAAAATTTGATGAATGCATCCAATATTCAAAAAAAGGACTGAAGGTTAACATTGATAACAAACAAATCAAAACAGAGCTTCTTACTTTTCTGGGGGAAGCTTATCAGAAAAAGGAAAAATATGAATTTGCAGACAGCACTTTTGATAAGGTACTGGAAATTGATCCTGATAACATATTTGTGCTGAATAACTATGCTTATTACTTGTCTCAGAGAGCAGATCAGCTTGAAAAAGCCAAAAAAATGAGCACAAAACTCATTGATCTGGAACCTGACAACCCCAGCTATCTGGACACGCATGGTTGGGTTTTGTATAAGATGGAAGAATACAAAGATGCCCTTAAATATATTAAAAAAGCTTATAATTCTGGTGGTAAAACCAGGCCTGTTATTGTTGAACATTACGGGGATGCACTGTATAAAAACGACAAACAGGAGGATGCTGTTATGCTTTGGAAAGAAGCCTTAAACTTATATGAAAAACCCAATAAAAAACTTGAGAAAAAAATTGAAAGTGGAAAATTGATTGATGAATAATAATGTAAATCCGCATATATGTCGCCTGACAATTACTTTGTCATTTGTTTTTCTGTTTCAGTTCTTTAATGCCTGTAAAACAAGTCGGATTGGTGGTACCTCATATCAACATATTTCCATCAGTGAATTGCTGAAAGCCAATGATACAAGCTGTATTAATGCCAATATCCTTGACATTAGGTTTAAAGCTAAATATACTGATCCCGGAGGATCCGTTCAGCGTGCTACCTGTTATCTGCGCATGTACACCGACAGCCTGATTTGGGTATCTCTGAGGTCTGTTAATATTGAAGGCATGAGGATGCTTTTAACTCCCGACAGCCTGTACCTCGTTGACAGGATGAATAAAAAATACCATCAGGGCAGCTATGGTTATTTTGCTGAAAAACTATTGATCACACCCAATTTTTTTTTCATACAGGATATGCTTTTGCAAAAAATGTATGTTTTCAATCCTGAAATGCAGCAGAATTTGAATAAAAAACTAAAACCCTGTAAAGATAGCCTGTACTATTGCATGAGGCTTGATGCAGAAAAACCAAAAAATGGAAAGGCACCAATGAATGTTTTTAGCCCGGGATGGGTGCAACAAGACTTCCGGTATTTCCCGCATAATAAGAAAATAGCTGAAACGAAACTGAAGAGTACACTTACCGGGGATCAAATTCTTATTGAATACAGCGATCACGGCGTTGGAGATAATAATCAATACCCTGACAAAATAACCATACGATTAAGCGGACAACACAACCTTAGCTTGGAGCTGGATATGAAAAAAGCAGAATTCGGAGATACTGTAAAAACACCATTTAAAATTCCGGAAAACTATGAACCTGTCAGATTTTAATTTGTATTTTCGTAAATTGTCAAGCTTGTAAAATGAGAAGAATGAAAACAAATATTATCATCAATACCGTTGTTATTTTTCTTTTGAGTATGTCTTGCATGCAAGTACAGGCTCAATCAAGAAAAGAACTGGAAAAGGAAAAACAAAAAGCTCAGAAACAAATTGAACTGACAGACAAATTGCTTGATGAAACAAAAGAGGGCCGTAAAAAATCATACAATAACTTGTTGCTTACAAATCAGCAGATACAGTCGAGGCGTGAAATAATTCAAAATATCAATGATGAAATTGAAGTGCTTGATAAGCGGATCGAAGACAATGAGGATATAATCAATATCCTTGAAAATGATCTGAAGAGATTAAAAAAGCAATACGCCAAATTGATACAATACGCTTATAAGACCAAAAATGCCACACACAGGCTTTTGTTTGTTTTTTCTGCAGATGATTTCAATCAGGCGTACAAACGACTGTCTTACCTGAAAGAAATTGCAAAATATCGTCGCAAGCAGGCTGCATCTATTGTAGAAACCAAGCAGAATATTGAAGAACAGATTCAAAAACTCAATACGAAACGTAAAGCAAAAACACAATTGCTTGCAGAAATGGAAAAGGAAGAACATAAACTAAAGCGCGAAAAGCAAGAACACAATAACATCCTGTCAGAACTTAAAAATCGTCAGTCTGAATTGCAGAAAAAGCTCAGTGCTCACAAGAAAAAAGCAGCCCGGTTGCAGGATGAAATAGAAAAACTCATTGCTGCAGAAGCCAAACGCAATGCCGGCAGCGGATACACACTAACCCCTGAAGAAAAACTCATCTCAACCGAATTTGGCAATAACAAAGGCCGTTTGCCTTGGCCGGTAGAAAGCGGGGTAGTGACAAGCAAATTCGGAAAACATGCCCATCCTGTGATCAAAAACGTGTACATCAACAACAACGGCATTGATATTGCCACGTCGAAGGGCAGCACCATCAGAAGCATCTTTGATGGCGAAGTGCGCAAGGTTTTCAAAGTTCCCGGTTATCAGAATGCTGTCATCATCAGGCATGGCAGCTATCTAACCACATATACCCATCTTGAAAGTGTTTATGTATCCGAAGGGGACAAGGTATCTGCCAAACAAAGCATTGGAAAAGTTCACCATGATCAGGAGGAAGATGAAACCATTGTGCATTTTGAAATATGGTATGGCCAAAAGAAACTTGATCCTGAACAATGGTTGGCCAGATAATCCGTTAATAGTACAGAATGATCAACAAAAGTTTTAACATACTGCTCTCAAAGCTGGATGCTTTTATTAGGCATTATTATTTAACCCAGATGCTGCGTGGAGCATTCGTTACCGCTGCTATTGTTGCTTTGTATTACCTGTTAATTGCCCTGCTTGAATATGCCGGACATTTTAGTGTTACGGCTCGTACGGTCATTTTTTACGTGTCCCTGATATTCATTATTGCTGCAATCATCTGGTTTGTTATAAGGCCGTTGTTGGGGTTTTTAAAAATCGGGAAAAGAATATCGTACAAACAGGCATCACATATCCTGAAAAAACACTTTCCTGTAATACAGGATAAACTTGAAAACAGCCTCGAGTTGGCTGAAATGGCAAACGTTTCAGAGCAGTCAAAAGACCTCATTCTGGCTTCTGTGGATCAAAAAACAGAGGAACTCAAACCGCTGCCTTTTTTGTCAGCATTGCCACTGAAAAAAAGTTTTACTTTTGCTAAATACCTTGTGGCTCCTGTTGTACTGTTCCTGATAGCCTTGTTTTTATGGCCGTCTGCTCTCAGTGAAGGGACACAACGCATTATCAGGCACAGACAACATTTTGTGCCCCCGCCACCATTTGTGTTTGAACTGAAAAATGAATCACTGAAAACAAAAAAAGGCGAAGATATGGAGATCAGGGTATCCACCAAAGGCAAAAATGTGCCCGAAAAAGTGTGGATACATTTCAGTGGAAACCATCTGTTGATGCAAAAATCCGGGAACAATCTGTTTACATACAATTTTAAAAGCATCAATAATCCCCTGAATTTTCATTTCGAAGCTGCTGATGTTGTCTCTGATCAATACAGCATTGAGGTATTACCAACACCTGTGCTGACAAAATTCAGAATTATGATTAAGCCTCCGGCCTATACCGGTGAGTCTGATCAGGAGTTGCAAAATAAGGGTGATATCAACATGCCGGCAGGATCCTTGGTTGAATGGTATTTTAACACCAGAGAAACGGACCATTTGAATATCGTTTTTTCCGATTCTTCTGTTCTGACTACTAAACCAACACAGGCTGTGTTTTATGCTGATACAAGCCTGATGCGGAGTACTGCTTATTCCATTGAAATGATTAACAACCATTTTAAAAATGACAATCAACTTCAATATAATATCCATGTTGTCCCTGATCTCTATCCCGATATCAAAGTCAAAGAAAAACGCGACAGTGCCAACCTCAATGTGTTTTATTTCAATGGCGTTATCAGTGATGATTATGGGTTTCAATCATTGAATTTTATGTACAATGCATGGGATGACCCTGATTCATTAAAAAGTGTTCCTGTACAGTTCAACAAAAACTTATCACCACAGGAATTTTATTTTGCATGGGATTTTGAACATTTTAAAAATACAGATGTCAAAGCCATCAAATATTATTTCGAAGTAGGTGATAATGATGCCATTAATGGGAGTAAAACCAGCCGGAGTCATATACAGGAATTTCGTTTTCCCGATAGCGATGAGCTGAATAAAGTGAATGAAGAAACCAATCAGGCCATTGAACAGGAAATTGACGAAGCCAGAAAAATCAGTGAATCATTGCGTAAGGATGTGAAAGACTTACAGCGAAAGCTGATTGATAAAAACATGAGTGGATGGGAGCGCCAGCAGGTCATGGAAAAAATGAATGAAAAACAGAAGAACCTGGAAAAAATCATGCAGGAGGTCAACAAAAAAAACCAGAAGCGCAACGAGATGATGGATTCCTACAGTTCTCAAAAAGAATACCTGCGTGAAAAACAAAAACAAATTGAAGAGCTGATGGAAAACCTTATGGATGATGAAATGCGTGAAATGCTGGAAGAGCTTGAGGAACTTATGAAAAACAATGAGACAGAGGAGATGCATGAGTTAATGAAAGACATGGATATGTCATACGAAGACCTGGATAAACAACTTGACAACAACCTTGAGATGTTGAAAAGGATGGAAGTAGAAGAACGTGTGGAGAATACCATCGAAGAGTTGAATAAACTCAGCGAAGAACACAAAAAGCTCAGCGAAAAAACAAAAGAAAGCAATGAAAGTACAGATCACCTTAAAGAAGAGCATCAGGCTCACGAAGAAAAGATGAAGGAATTAATGGAAGATTATGAAGAAACACTGAAAAATAATGAGAATTTAAAAGACCCCATGGATATGGATTCATTCAAAGAAGAGTTTGAAGACATTCAGCAGGACATGCAGGAATCCGGGGATATGATGGAACAAAACGAACAGAACAATGCCTCAGAACAGCAGGAAAACAGTTCTGAAAAAATGAAAGATCTGAGCGAAAACATGATGAGCATGATGGAACAAAACATGATGTCTCAGGCAGGTGAAAACATGGAAGACCTCAGGCAATTGTTGCATAATTTGGTTCAGTTTTCTTTTGAACAGGAAGACCTTATGAATAAATTTTCAAACATCAACAGCCGTGATCCGCGGTTTAAGGACAACGTCATTGAACAGGCCAAACTACAACGGTCTTTTAATGTTGTCAATGATTCGTTGACAGCATTGAGCTCCAGGGTGCCTCAGGTCGGGAACATTGTCCGTCAGCCGCAAAAAAGCATACGCAGTGATCTGGAAAAGATCATGACAGACATTGAAAATAATCGCATGAATAAAGTTCACACTTCTCAGCAGATGGTAATGACCCACGCCAATGATATAGCCCTGTTATTGTCTGAAGCCCTTGATAAAATGGAACAGCAAATGAATTCCATGGGAAGCTCAGGCGGCGAATGCCAAAAGCCCGGCCAGGGTAAACCAAAGATGGGCGAGATGAGGAAAAGGCAGCAAAATTTAAAAAAGCAATTGCAACAAATGCTGGACATGATGAAACAGGGACAAAAACCGGGAGGAAAACAAGGACAGAAGCAAATGAGCAAACAAATTTCCAAAATGCTGGCAGAACAAGAGGTCATGCAGAAAATGCTCAACGATATCATGTCAGAGCAAAATATTGATCCTGAGTCTGCAAGAAAACTGAGGGAAATAAATCAAATGCTGGAGGAAAGCAAAAATGATCTCATCAACCGGGATATTACCCCGGAACTTCTGAAAAGGCAGGAGCAGATCGTTACGCGCATGTTGGAGGCCGAACGCAGTGAATTTGAACGGGAAATAGACAAAGAACGAAAATCCGAAGAAGCAAGGCATTACAAAATTTCAAATCCTGAAGAAGCTTTTAAAGAAGCCATGGAAAAAGAATCTTTCAATGAACTCCTCGAATTTTCAAGGCTGAAAATGACACGCTTTTACAAAGAAAAATACAAAGAATACCTGCTTAAAACCAATCAGTAATGGATATCAGTTTTTACAGCGAAGAGGTTCTTATGCCGGATTTTAACAGGAATGTTGTTGTGGAATGGATCCGGCAGGCAATACAAAGTGAAAACAAGGACACCGGCGATTGCAGTATCATCTTTTGTTCGGATAAATACCTGCTGGAAATCAATAAAAAATACCTTAATCACGATTATTTTACCGACATTGTTGCCTTTGATTACGGCGAAAACAACATTGTGTCAGGTGATCTGTTCATAAGCGTGGACAGGGTTAAAGACAACGCTGCTTATTATGATGTGGATGTGAATCAGGAATTGCACCGGGTGATGATACACGGAATTATGCATTTGTGCGGGTACAAAGACAGCAATGAAAGTGAACAAAAACAGATGCGTGAAAAAGAAAACCATTACCTGAAAATGGGAGGGTTGATGTAACCCCTATATGAGAGAGTGAAGACACCTGCCAGTGCGACCATTTAATGAAAGGGGGTGGTCCTTATGCCATTGATTTTGAGGGCAGCGGGAAATTTTACGTTTTTATAGCATAATATCTGCATACGGCCTCAATCTCCACAGCAGCACGCTGGTGTTTGCTATCTGTACGGACAGGAGTTTCCATCCGGTCACTCTGCCGTGCAGGCAACACACACAGCGTCCTGCTATGCAGGATACCGGCCTTCTGCAGGCTGCTACGGATGAAGGTTTTCTGTTTTAGCCACCTGGCAGGCCTTCCATCAATACCCATAAGCAAAGCATTAACAATTGCTTATTTTATACAATGGGCGACCCGACAGGTGGTGTTATTGTTATAAGTTGCTTTAAGAAAACATTTTTGCTTGTTTGCCTGTTATCTTTCAAACTGGCTTTTGACTGTTTAGCTTTTTATGCTTGCATTTTCCCGTAAAAAACAGTATCTTGTAAAAAAATTACACAATGCCAACACAGGTAAAATTTCTAATAATATCCATTTGCATATTCGCAACAGGCAATAGCACAGCCCAGGAATTGATGACTGTTGGTGAGGTATTTGATTTTCAGATTAATGATGAATTTCATCGCGAGTATGGACCAACAGCGCCTCCAAATGCTGAACGGCTAAAGGTTGTGGACAAATACTATTCTGACAATAATGATACCCTGTATTATTGTTTTCACGATTTTTCATACAGCAGCTTTCCGGTTGATGCAGAAACCCTGGAGTATGAATTTACTGATGATACCATTACCCGCGCCTATCCACATCCCGATTCTTCCATTGTGATTTATGATACCGTATTTATGCATGACACAATATATGACACCCATGATTGTGGGCGTATCACCAATGCTTATTACCATCAAATCGGTGGTTTTGAACCCATGCAATACGCTGCAGAATACGGCTCCGGATTGGGGCTGTGTTACCAATATGAAAACCAGGGAGGCAATGATTCCGGCCTTTCAACTACCCTGTTTTATTACAAAAAAGGCAGTGAAACATGCGGCACACCGGATTTAACAAGCGATATCAGCAGCTTTGATGATTCTGATCGTGTAAGTGTTTATCCCAACCCGGCGAAAGGCAGGACATGGGTAAAGAGCAATTTGGTTATGAAAAAGATTAAAATGTATAACGCTTTGGGTCTAAATGTTATAACCTGCCATCCAAACACAAAGCATGCAAATATCAACCTAAGCCATCTCAAAAAAGGTAATTATTACCTTGAAATAATCAATTATAATTCTATTTACAGAACACAACTGATTGTTGAATAAACGTAACATATTTGTGCTGTTGATCTCATATAAAACCCGGTTTTGAAATTTGTTTTTGCCCTTAATTTTGATCTTCCTTAACAAAACTCAGGCTGACCTGATTTTCAGTGTTTTTAGTAACAGTGTTCAATTTTCTGGTGTTTCTTTTGCTTTGTACTGTTCGGATTTCGGGCTCTTCTTCTGGGATCTCATCTTTCTTAAACAGGGACCCTGTAGATGGCGCTGTACGTATGGCCTGCTCACGCGGACTTTCTATATACATAACACCATAGCGTGCAGCGGCTTTGCGTTTGAGTGCAGGACTTAAGTGTTCAAAAGAAGCCTCAATCTCATCCCAGGTGTTCTTGATGCAAACATGTGCTTCCCGCCGCATCTGTTCAAGAAAATCCTTATTGTTTTTGTATTTTTTAACCTGCACCTGATGATTATTGTATGCTGAAACGAATTTTTCAAACCACACCTTAACAACTGCTATGCTTGGATTAGTAATGTATTTACCGCCTTTAGAAATACGTTTGGCATCATTTTCAAACAAGGTTTTTCCAAATTCAATCACTTGTTTAGCCGATTTTAACTTGGGCAACCCAACAGAGCCGGGCTTTAGGCCATAATATGAAGGGGTGTTTTCCGGAAGCTCACTCCGCTCTACCGCCATAATCATCACTTGCAGATAATGTGTAATGTATTGTCGGGTTTTTTCCTGTAAAGGCATGTATTCATGGTTGTTTCTCAGCTTTTCCATGCTCAGAAATATTTGTTCAAAACGGGAAAACATAGCTTTGAGTTCATCGTAGGTTGCTTTACGGAATGCACGGTCTTCAATGGGCAGACTATCAGCCATGTCCAGAGCTTTTTTCATAGCCTCGTATCGCATCCTGTCGGTTTGTGGTAATTTCCTTGATGGCATGTTTTGCCGGTGTTTTTTCAGTAACAAAATTACCAATGAAGTGGGGAATATATCAACTCAAATACAAATAGATTTAAACAACAGCTTGTTAATATGTTAATGTTTTATGCGTAAGCTTGGGTGAGGGTGGTCTCGAATAATCAATCTCCATACCGTCTTTCCTCAATTTTTTCCCCTTTGTTGTAATCAACCTCCAATATAAGGTTCTCTTGTTCATCGTAAAATTTCCATGTGCCATGTGGCTTTCCGTCTTTATATTCCTGTATCTGTTGTACTAATCCGTTGTCATAATACAGGTTCGATTTTCCCTGCCGGAGGCCGTTTTTATATATCCCGCTACTCCAAAGTACGCCGTTTTCGTACCATGAGTACCAAGTGCCTTCTCTTGCTGCATTTTTTATCCAGCCACGGATATAATCTTTTCCTGAAGGCCACAATTTGCGTTCAAAATAATTATTTGAATCACGGTAGTAATGAACAGTTCGGATTCGCCCGTCATTATGCTTGTCTTTTACTACCCGTTTAAAATTGCCTCCAAGTGTATCAACTTGTGTTGTGGGATTTTGCTCTGTTTTAGGAGCAGACTGCTTTTCTGATTTGTTATTACAGGATGTGAAAATTGAAGAGATAACAAATGCCGACAGAACAACAGGCCTGACATGTTTATTCAATAAGTTTGCCATGGTTGAATGTTTGTCTTGATGTTTCATTGCCCTCATCGTTATAGTATATCCAGGTGCCGTGTGGTACCCCATTTTTATAATGTGCTTCATAACTAACGGTTCCATCAATGTAATATTCTGTGCTTTTACCATTTAATCGGCCGTTTTTGTAATGTTCTACCAAATGTTCCTTCCCGTTTCTGTAGTAGTATATAACTTCTCCGTGTTTTTTGCTGTCCTGCATTTCAATTTCACTTTCAATATTTCCTTCTTTGTAGTAATACACTATTTTGTCAACTTTTCTGGTATTTCCCTCGTAATGATAATACTCAAGCTTTTTAGGCTGACCATTGGGATATGAGATCACTACTTTTTTATTTTTTTCCCCACAGGACAGGAAAAAAAGAACGATAAACACTGCTGATATCAAATGAATATGCTTCATGGCCTTTGTTTTTTATGACTGATCAAAAAATTATGTGTAAAACGCATTAAAAGTGCAAGATAAAAATCTGATGAATGCAAATCAACCCCTTCATATATTCCTGATCGAAAACCCAGAAATACACCGGAAGACATTTCTTTTTCAGCTTTGATGTGTGCGTATATCACATGTCGCTGTGGATGCATGATATGGGCTGACTTTTTGGAAATACAGGAAAATAAATGATTCCCGAGAGGTGCATAAAAATGATTTGCATACCAGTATCCGGTGCTTAGAGAAATAAATTTCCACGATAACAAAGCTTCTGTTGCAAAACCAAATCCACGTTTGTATGGTAAGATATCCTGATCAATGACATTTTCAAAATGCATAAACTGTTCCCGGATACCCAACGACAATGTGTTTTGAAAATCATATGAATACATAAGACCGCCTGTAAAATTCAGAATGGTTTGCATTTTTCTTTCAATATCCAGATTTTGACCTCCAATATGCCAGGCAGACATTTGTGTGGTAACACCCGCCTGTGATTTCTCTGTTAAACGGTATTTATAAGTAATGTTGTATCCTCCGAATATACGCTCAGGTTGATTGTCATTGGGGAAACTCAGATAGCGCCAATCAACCCAGACATCTGCAAACAATTTTTTGTTCTCAAAAATGATCTGTATTCCTTCTTCATTGTATTGTTCTAATGCCTGTTGATATGAGTATATTTGTTCAGGGAGTTTGTGGTTAAGACCTCCTTTCAATGTTCCAAATTTCAGCGTCAGGGGAACAAATGGATGATAATCAAATGTATAAACAGGCCTCAAAAACTGCAATTCATCCTTTCCCAGCATCTGGTGAAAATATACACCACCGGAAACACGTATGGCCTTGCTGATGTGATAAATGAATTCAGGTTTGATATGATATCCGGCCAGGGTATAGGAATATGCCATGGGATTGTAATATTCCAGGTTGTAAAAATGATTGAAATTATCTACACGTACCAGTGATATGCCGGCATCATATATGCTGTCTTCTGTATGAAAAATCTTCTCATCCCACTGAGCCATAGCTGTGAATGAAAAAAAACAGATTGCAAAACTCAACAATATATTGGTTAGTTTATGCATGATTACAGGATTACAAACATAACACCCAAAAGTGATATGTAAAAACTTTTGCATGAGTTTTGGTGAAATTCATCTTTTTCGACTATTTTTAACTTGTAAATCAAACAAACTCCACATGAGATTTTTATATATTCTCCTGGGTGCAATTCTTTCCTGTTATAACGTTTCTGCCCGGGAAAATTATATGACTATGACTCAGATCGACTCCCTGTGCAGTGAGAGTATTATTTTTGCTGATTCTGTCGGGAACAAAGCCATTAAATTGGCTGAGCAAGCCATCAGGCTGGCAGAGGGTAGCAGTGACAGTTGTTTGCTTGCGGAACCATTGTATAGCATGGGCGTGGCTTTACAATCAAAAGCCAGGTATGATGAAGCTGTTGTACATTATCTGGATGCTTTTGATATGGCGTCGTCATGCAAAAATTATGAAATAGCGATAAAAACCAGCAATAACCTGGGTATACTTCATCGCATGACAGAACAATATGATGTGGCTGTTTCATGGTATAAAAAAGCACTCGAATTTGCACGCATCAATGAAGATATTCAGGGCCGGATACAAGCCTTGAATAACCTTGGAAGTCTTTTTGCATACCAGGAAAACAACCAAAAAGCACTGTCGTATTTCAGGCAAAGCCTGGAACTTATAAAAAAGCATCCAGAAGAGAACATGGAAGAAGCGTCGTTGCAGATCAACATAGCCTGGGTTTTGTATGCGCTTGACAGAAAAACGGAAGCATTACAGGCATACGATGAGGCCCTTGGGGCATTGAAAAACAATCCCGATCCATACGTTGAAGCGGTGTGCTTAAAAAATATGGGAGAAATATTCCTGGAAGAAGAAAAATACAAAGAAGCCCGGGAAAAACTCAAAGCGGCGGAACCACTGTATGAAGAATTTGATAACAAAAGCAGCAAAGCTGACCTTTATTATTTGTTGTATCAGGCTGAACTCAGAAGAAATTATCACAAAAATGCCCTGGAATACCTGGAAAAGTACCAGGATTTGCAAGACA
Organism: uncultured Bacteroidales bacterium; assembly: GCA_964615585.1. Taxonomy (GTDB): domain Bacteria; phylum Bacteroidota; class Bacteroidia; order Bacteroidales; family ML635J-15; genus JAQIBY01. The sequence continues at coordinate 17,430 of CAZTNS010000051.1, forward strand.
GCATCAACACCCGGGACATGCATGTCCTGTTGGCAGATATTCAGGAAAAATATGACAATGAACGCCTGAAAAAAGAAAAGCTGGAACAGGAAAAAGAACTGGAACGCCGCCGTAACCTTATTATTACGGGGGGTTTGTTTCTGAGTTTACTGCTGATAATGATGTTGTTTATCCTGCGGATCAACCATATGAGAAAACGGAACAACCGCATTCTGGCAAAAAAAAACAACACCATTCAGGAAGGTTTACACTATGGCCGTTATGTGAAAGAAAAAATAATGAAACACCATCCACAGGGTATAAACCAGTACATCCGTGACCATTTTATTTTGGATATGCCGCGCGATATTGTGGGCGGCGATTTTTACATGTTTAGGAAAAAGCACGGAGCATTGTATGTGTTGTTGGGAGATGCGACCGGACACGGGATCCCCGGCGGGTTTATTTCACAAAATTGCCTGTATTTGTTTGATGATGCGCTACAGGAACTTGCACATCCGGGAGATGTCATTGATCAGGTAATACATCGCTGGGATATGCAGTCTGAAAAATCCGGAGATTATGATGACGGTTTCACAGCAGGCCTGGTAAAAATAGAAATGAATGGAGATACTGAAATAGCTCTGTTTAAACAAAAAGCCTTGCTGATTAAAAACGGGAAAATTCAAACAATGAGACATTCAAGGTCAAAAATAAAATCCGGAGTTTATACCACTTCCCTGAAACTGAATCGTGGCGACAGGCTCATTCTTACCTCAGACGGATATTATGATCAATTGTGTAAAAAAGCAGAAAAAACCTTGAAGTTTGCACGTTTCCGGGAGATTCTGTCATCCTGCTGTGATGCTTCAGGTGCCAGTGTAAAACAAACTTTGCTGGACGCTATCAATCAACACAAAGGAGATCAACCGCAAACAGATGACATAATGGTAATTGGGTGTTTCCGGTGAACGGGTAAAGAAGGGAGAGTCGGCTTAATGCCACCGACGGTTTTTATTGTGTCACAACTAATTTGCCGGCAGATGAATGTGACCCATCATGCTGTTTGTAAATGTATGTGCCTGCAGCTACATTACTGATATCAAGTTTGACCCTGCTGTTCTGAACCTCATGCAGCTCCTTATGAAATATTTTCCTGCCGGTGAGATCATACAATTCAAACACAATATCATGGGCATCCTTAACATTTAGAATGACGTGATTTAAAGCAGGATTGGGGTATATGTTATCAACAACCACCGGTTTGTCATTTATGGCTACAGGGTAATATTCCACAGAAAGTGCATCAATGATCAACAAACTTCCGGGATAAGCTGTTGCATTCATATTGCAGGAAGTAAATGAAATGTTTAAAGTATCAGACAATTGGGCAGTGTTTGTTAATGGTATTTCAAAATATGTAAATGTGTTTTGTTCTGTAAGGCGTATCATGCAGGAGTCCAGTATGATGGTCTCATCTGTGATCTCATCATAATGGTATGTAAATGCCATGGCCAATGCAGTATCATTATCCACAGGGGAGTATTTATAATATCCGCTGACGCGCATAGGATTGGCATCAACAGCCATTCCGCCAAAAGGCCCGTCTTCACCAAAAAAACCATTTGTTATCACGGCTAATGTATCTCCCCACACAGTAACCGTGTTCTCAATGCTAATCGCAAAATCCCCGGAATAACTGTCTGCGGTTTTTGTCACGGGATAATTGCCATCCATGATATTTCCAAAGTTGGAGGTAAACCAATTTTCAGGTTCTTCGATGGTTATATTGTTCCAGTTTTCCATGTCTCCGTTGGGAAAAGGTTCAACAGAACTACCAACAAAGCCTATGGAGTCGATGGTAATTTCACTTCCGGGGATATTCAGAACATCATCACCCAACAGAGAGCTGGATGCAAAAGCATTCATGGAATCCGGTGTTTCCGTCAGGTTGACAGGGGTTGAAAACCGCATGTAATTTGGTTGTTCCCCCGTAAATGTAAAAGATGCCCCCCCGACATTGCTGCCGTTCTTTTTGAAAAATACCCCCAGTTGAGCGGTATCGTTGGGCTGAATGTTAAATTTAGCGTAACAATATAGGGAGTCGGGTGTACTGCTGTAAGGCAAGCCCCCGCTCATCAGATCGTAACCATCGCAGATCATCATCAATCCCAAAATGGTATCCCCGCCCACACTGACGGTTTCCAAATGCGCAGCATAATTGCCATGGTATGCATCTTCAATGCGGGTTACGTTGTTGTCGGCTCCAAACATATACAATTGCATGTTTGAGCTAAACCAGGGATCGGGATCTCTGTATATGAGTTCATCATTCCAGTTTTCAAAATCTCCGTTTTGAATTGATTGCGAAAGCAGTGATAATGCAGCTGAAATCAGGATCATTAGTAAGGCAAGTTTTTTCATGGTATTCATGGTTTTGGTTTACTTAGCAAATATAACCAAATTAATTATATACATTAATGAGCCCCGTCTAAAAAGCCAAAAAAATGAAAAATGCCACAAAGTCACTAAGACACCAAGATTCACAAAGTTCAGTAACACAACAGATTAAGATTTGTGTTACTTTGTGTCTTCGTGTCTTCGTGGCAAAACAATGCCTTTTTAGTCCCCAGTAAAAATAATCACGCTAAACAAAAAGTAACTGGAAAAGTTACATGTAAGACTGGACTCATTAATTATTAGTAACAATGAAAAATTTTAAAACGGGATCGGGA